>NZ_JBEAFR010000002.1:0-292603 GCF_040062315.1 Klebsiella sp. GW_Kp181 | reverse complement strand
CCCCCCCCCCCCCCCCCCCCCCCCCCCCCCCCCCCCCCCCCCCCCCCCCAGAGTAGAGATGCTGAATTAATCGGCGAAAATGCGGTTTTTAGCATAACCTGATACCAATTGATTATTTGCCGGTTGAATTCCCCTGTGCTGTTATTAAAGGACTTATAACAAATTCATAAGGCTTATAACCATGTTTACAGGGAAAACGTTTATTGCGCTGGCGTCGAGCGCACTTCTGCCGGCGGCAAGCGCGCTGGCGGCGGGCGATGATACGCTGGTCTATTGCTCCGAAGCCTCTCCGGAATCCTTCAATCCGCAGATTGCCAGTTCCGGGCCCTCTTTTGTCGCCAGCTCTCAGGTGCTGTATAACCGGCTGATAAACTTTGATCCGGTCAAAAACACGCCTGTTCCTTCCCTCGCGACGGAATGGAGCGTCTCTCCGGACGGCAAAACCTGGACCTTTACCCTGCGTAAAGGCGTGCAGTTCAACAGCAATAAATTCTTTAAGCCGACCCGCGATTTCAACGCCGATGATGTGCTGTTCTCGGTGCTGCGCCAGAAAGATGCGAATCATCCTTATCACAATGTTTCCCACGGGCAATACGAATACTTTCACGACGTCGGGCTGGATAAGCTGATTAAAGAGGTCAAAAAGATCGATGACTACCACGTTCAGTTTGTGCTCAACGAACCCAATGCGGCATTCCTCGCCGACTGGGGGATGGATTTTGCCTCAATTCTGTCTGCCGAATATGCCGATGCAATGCTGAAAAAAGGCACGCCGGAGTATATCGATACCTGGCCTGTCGGCACCGGACCTTACGCCCTCCAGCAGTATAAGGTGGATTCGCTGATCCGCTATGTTGCCAACCCGCACTACTGGGATGGTGAAGTGCCGACTAAACACCTGATCTTCTCGATCACCCCGAACGTTGAGACACGGCTGGCGAAGCTACAAACCAATGAATGCCAGATTATTCCCGCGCCGTCGCCGGTACAATTCCCGGTGATTAAAGGTAATAAAGATCTGGCGCTGCATTCGGTTGAGGCGCTCAACGTCGGCTATCTGGCGTTTAATACCGAGAAAAAGCCGTTCGATAACCTGTTGGTGCGGCAGGCGCTCAATTATGCCACCGACAAGCAGGCGATCGTGAAAGCGGTGTTCCTGGAGTCCGGCAGCGTTGCGAAATCGCCGATCCCTGCCAATATGCTGGGCTATAAGAAAGATCTGCCCGATTACGACTACGATCCGCAAAAAGCGAAAGATCTCCTTAAACAGGCCGGGCTGGAAAAAGGGGCCGAAGTCACCCTCTGGTCGATGCCGGTGCAGCGCCCGTATAATCCTAATTCGCGCCGTATCGCTGAAATGATCCAGAGCGACTGGAGCAAAGTTGGCATCAAAGCCAAAATCGTCACCTATGAGTGGGGCGAGTACCTCGCCGGTATGCGCAAAGGGGAGCATGACAGCGCGCTGTTTGGCTGGATGTCAGATAACGGCGATCCGGATAACTTTGCCGGTACCCTGTTAAGCTGCGATAACATTAAAACCGGCTCCAACGTTGCCCGCTGGTGCGATAAGCCCTACGATGCGCTGGTGAAAAAGGCTATCCTGGTGAGCGACCCGCAGGAGCGCGCTAAACTCTACGCTCAGGCGCAGGAGATTTTTTATCAGCAGGCCCCATGGATCACCCTGGCAACCGGCAAAACCTTCTACGCGACGCGCAGTAACGTTAGCGGATACAGCGTGAGCCTGATGGGCAGCGATTTTTCCAAAGTTAAACTTAATTAAGCCGGAAGGAGGAAGCATGTCGCATCTGGATGAGGTCGTCGCGCGCGTGGACGCGGCGATTGCCGAAAGCGTCATTAGCCATATGAACGAACTGCTGATTACATTAAGCGACGACGCCGGGCTGGGGCGAGAAGAGCGCTACGTGCAGCAGCAGCGTTTGCGTAACGCTATTGCTCATCATGGCCGCCAGCAGCATGAGGAACAGGAAGCGCGCCGGGAGCAGTTGACCCGCGGCGGCGAGATCCACTAAGCCAGGCGCTAGAACTGGCGTCTGGCCACCAGCCAGGCGCCGATAACCAGCATTACCGCACCGCAGAGTGGGCCAATCAGCGCGCGAAGCGGAACGCTATGTGCGCGAAGTAAATCCATCACCAGGCCACCGATCAACTGACTGGCAATCAATACTGCGATGGTGGTCGCCGCCCCGACGTTCTGATAGCCGCTGATGCTGGCAAAGACAAAGAACGAACCCAGCAAACCCGGAATTAGCGTCCACCACTTTACGCTGACCGCCAGCTCCTGAATCCCTGCCGCGCCGTGCTTCAGCAGCAGTATCGTGACAAAAATCACGATGCCGACCAGCGAGTTCAGCAGCATAGCGATCAGAATGGTCGATGCGGACTGGGTAATTCGTACCATCAGGGTGTTTTGCACGACCAGCCCAATGCCGGCGGCAATCAAACAGGCCAGGGTCAGCGTCTGATTCATGCGCCGCCGTCCGGATCGCGGCGATCGTCAAGCTGTAGCTGCATAAAGGTCAAATCCAGCCAGCGGCCAAATTTCGTGCCGACCTGCGGCATCTGTCCGGTGGTGATAAAGCCCAGCGTGTGGTGTAGATGTAAAGAAGCCTCATTTTGCGCTTCAATACCGGCAACCATCACGTGCTTATTCAACCGCTTAGCTTCGGCGATCAGGGCCACCAGCAGGCTGCGGCCCAGCCCTTTGCCCTGATGCTCAGGATGGACATATACGGAATGCTCGACGGTATGGCGAAAGCCATCAAAGGCGCGCCAGTCTCCGAAGGAAGCATAACCGGTAATGACGCCGTTTTCTTCACTCACCAGCACCGGATAACCGGCGATCTGTCGGGCTTCATACCACGCGATGCGATTGTCGGTATCGACGGTTTTATCGTTCCAGATGGCGGCGGTATGGACGACCGCATGGTTGTAGATTTCTGCGATTGCCGCGCAATCGTCTTTGCTGGCATGGCGGATGATCATGGTAACCCTCAGGCTTGTACACTATAGTAGTACGCTATTATTACAATAATGTACGCAAGGATGTCATCTGTTTTAGTCATAAATTTTTCCTCTGGCTTGCCGAATCCGTCGGTTCTCTGTCCAGGACTCTCCTGTCTCATCATTCAAATCAATAACTCCTGTATTACAACTGATTGAACGTATCACTATTACTCTACAGTCATATTTTCAATTTTTATTTACCAGTTTTATATTTTGATGACATTTAGTAATGAAGTTGTGGCCACGATAACTTCATGATTGTATAGAAGATGATACAAATCATTGTGATAGCATTCCCTTTTTTATTTTTACGCAATAGAAATGGCTTAACCCCGGAAGATATATTGTCATTAATCAGAGTGCGTATGGAAAAATAGACGGCATAACTCTGGTGGATTTTATAACGATATTCCATTCATACCATTATGCGTATTTATACGCAGGGATTCATTTTGCTGATAAGGGTGAAGCAATGGCGCGTAGGAAAAATATGAAAGTAGTAGTGCCTTCGATACTGACAATTATTATGGGTAATGTATTAGTCAATACCACCATGGCGGCTGAAACCAATGTGCTACAGGCGGCACCGGCTTATACCGCAACGCAGACTAAAGGGGAGACGCTGTGGAGCAATGATGATACGGCGATCGGTATTTTAGGATCCGTACGTTTAATGGCCAAAACGGATTCTCATCATAGCCAGGAACATAATATACAGAATAATGACTCGCGGCTGGGGGTAGCTTTACGGCATAATTTTGATCTGAACGGCCTGAGTAATTATGCCGTAGGTTATTATGAGACTGGCGTTCATGGTTTAGATTCCGCAACAGATGACCAGGGCAACGATGTTTATACCCGGCAGGCTTATGCCGGTATTGGTAACGATCGATATGGTGTAGTGACCTTCGGTAAACAATATGCGCCGACCGACTGGGGGTTGGGCATTGACACAACCTATGCCTGGGGTGGAAAGGCGAAACATGATACCGCCGGAATGTCGACGGATATTATAAATTCCGCGGCAATCTACTATTTTAATGATAAAAATATGACCCTTGGCGTCATGGGGCAAGGTAATGACAACGTCGACAGCATCGGCTTTGCGGCCTATGGCGATGGCCCGAACCTGCATGACGCTTACCGCGATGGTTCAGCCACCGTTCACGGCGGCGCCGCGGCCGCCGCGCAGTATCGCTGGGATAACGGCTTCTCCGTCTCCAGCGCCGTTGCCTATAATCATTACACGGTAAATAGCGGATCAGCCAGCGGCTGCCAGAGTTTTGGCCCGAATGGTCACTGCTTTCATTACACCGATAATAACGGTGATGCCTATGACGGCAATACGTATTCCATGGGGATGAACGCAAAATATACCGCCAACGTCGGTGACCACGCCTGGTATAACGGCGCGGAGGTGACGTATTACCTGAATAAAGTTAATGATGTTAAAGCGGCGACCAGCGGTCATTACGATCGTAATACCCGGCATGGTGATGACCAGGAAACGGTGCTTGGCCTGGAATATGACTCACAGTTTAAAATCACGCCGGCCTGGGGAGTGTACGTTGATTTTAACTGGTCGCAGGGCGGGGATGCCATGGACGGGCAGCACTTCCAGTCGACGGTATTAGGCACTGATTACTGGCTAGGTAATAGCGCGATGACCTATCTTGAATACGGCTACGAAAAAGCCTGGGGCAACGATAACGAGGCGTGGAATATTGACGATCATCTTGGCGCAGTGGGCCTGCGCGTCTTTATTTAGTCGAGGCGTTTTCTTTTCATTTATTGCCTTAAAGGATGTAAGTTTAATTATCCCCTGATTTCTCCAGATTGCCCGGCGTAATATCACGTCGGGCCTTTTCCTCGGAATAAGCGGCCATTTTCGGCTGGTTGTGCAAACAGACGCCCTACACTATAGTGTCACGCTATGAACACTATAGAAGACAACCTGAACCAGCGCATCAGCGCACGCATCCGTATTGAGCGGGAATCTCGCGGCTGGTCGCTGAGCGAACTGGCGGATCGGGCGGGCGCGTCCCGGGCGATGATCCACAAGATCGAGCGCGGCGAAAGCAGCCCGACGGCCTCTATGCTTGGGCGGCTTTCCGGCGCTTTTGGCATCAGTATGTCGACGCTGATCGCCCGCGCCGAGATGCAGGAAGGCAAGCTGCTGCGGTTGGCTAATCAGCCGGTGTGGCACGACCCGCAGAGCCACTATCTGCGTCGTCACGTGTCGCCGCGTAGCGATTTGCCTATCGATCTGGTGCAGGTAGAGCTGCCCGGGGGCAGCGATATTCCGATGCCGGCGGCTTCTTATGCTCTGGCGCGACAGCTTATCTGGCTGCAGCAGGGCGAGCTGGTGTTTATCGAAGGCACTACGCGCCACGAAATGCAGGCGGGGGATTGTCTGGAGCTCGGGCCGCCTAACGACTGCCGCTTCATTAATGAAACCACGCAGCCCTGCGTCTATCTGGTCGTCCGGCTCAATCAATCTGCCTCATAATGTCAATGCGCGCTGACGGGAAAGCAGCTAGCCTCAATACAGACTTGTCAAAAGAGGAGTTTGTTATGGCTTTTAATCCGCAACGCCACCGCCGCTGGCTGCTGGCATCCCGTCCGCACGGCGAGCCGACCGGGGAGAACTTCCGCCTGGAAGAGGGTGAGGTCGCTTCTCCTGGGCCGGGGCAGCTGCTGCTGCGCACCGTCTTTCTGTCATTAGATCCCTATATGCGCGGGCGGATGAGCGACGCGCCTTCCTACTCGCCGCCGGTCGCCATTGGCGCGGTGATGGTGGGCGGCACCGTAAGCCGCGTTGTAACGTCGAACCATGCTGATTATCAGCCCGGCGATTGGGTGCTGGGCTACGGCGGCTGGCAGGATTATGAGATTTCCGATGGCAGCGGGTTGGTGAAGCTGGGCGATAACCCGGAACACCCCTCCTGGGCGCTGGGTATCCTCGGTATGCCGGGCTTTACCGCCTACATGGGACTGCTCGATATCGGCCAGCCAAAAGCGGGCGAGACGCTGGTGGTGGCCGCCGCCACCGGGCCGGTCGGCGCCACGGTCGGCCAGATAGCGAAGCTGAAAGGATGCCGTACGGTAGGCATTGCGGGCGGCAGCGAGAAGTGCCGCTATGCGGTAGAGACGCTGGGTTTCGACGTCTGTATCGATCACCGCGCGCCCGATTTTGCCGTTAAGCTGTTAGAAGCGTGCCCGCAGGGCATCGATATCTACTATGAGAACGTCGGCGGCAAAGTATTCGATGAAGTGCTGCCGCTGTTGAACACATCGGCCCGCGTGCCGGTCTGCGGCCTGGTCAGCGGTTACAACGCTACCGCGCTGCCCGCTGGCCCGGATCGTTTACCGCTGCTGATGGCGACGATCCTCAAAAAACGCATTCGGATGCAGGGCTTTATCATCGGCCAGGATTACGGTCACCGGATTGCGGAGTTCCAGCAGGAGATGGGGCGCTGGGTGCAGGCAGGGAAAATCAAATACCGCGAGCAGGTCGTTGACGGCCTGGAGAACGCGCCGCAGGCGCTCATCGGCCTGCTGAAGGGTGAGAACTTCGGTAAGGTCGTGGTTCGCGTCTCTCCTGACGAGTAATCATGTACCCGGCAGGCTTCGCGCCTGCCGGATAGTTTGACCATCAGGCGTAAAACGCCAGCCGCTCGGCCAGCAGATCGACAAAGGCCCGGCGATCGATGTCGAGCATCACCGTCGTATTTGGCGTCTTGCCGGTCAGGTTGTAGAAATCGACCACCGTCATTCCCTGCGTATATTTCCCCTGCGTTTCCACGCCGACCCAGCGTTCAACGGTGGTAAACATCTCCGGCTTCAGCAGCCAGGCAATGGTGCAAGGATCGTGCAGCGGAGCGCCGACAAAACCCCATTTTTCATCCTTGTGGTACTCAAGGAAAAAGTCGAGTAGTTCGGCGACGATAGTGGATATCGGATTGCCGATACGGCGGAAACGCTCGATATCTTCGACGTGGATTTGCGCTTTGTGGGTGACATCCAGCCCGGCCATCACCACCGGGATCCCGGACTGGAAAACGATCTCTGCCGCTTCCGGGTCGACGTAGATATTAAACTCGACCGCCGGCTGCCAGTTACCCAGCACCATGGCGCCGCCCATCATCACGATGCGGGCAATTTTGCTATGCAGTTCAGGGTGGCTGTTGAGCAACAGGGCGACGTTGGTTTGCGGACCGGTAGCGACGATCGTAACCGGCCCGGCGCTTTCGCGCAGCGTTTTCGCCATCAGCTCGACGGCGGTGCAGGCCTGCGCGGCAAAGCCTGGCTCCGGCAGCGCCGGGCCGTCAAGCCCACTCTCGCCATGCACGTTATCGGCGATAATCAGCTCCCGCATCAGCGGCTTAAGCGCGCCGCCGGCAACCGGAATATCCGGGCGCTTAAGCAGGGTGAGCATCCTCAAGACGTTGCGCAGCGTTTTTTCCGGTGTCTGGTTTCCGGCGGAGGAGGTGACGGCTTTCACATCGAGTTCGGGTGAGGCGAGGGCAAGAACGAGGGCGATCGCGTCGTCGTGACCCGGATCGCAATCGATAATCACTGGCAGTGCCATGGCAGCTCCTTGTTGGCGTTATTTTGTGACAAGGGTAACGCCGCAAAGCGCTATAGACGAGGCTCAACGCAGGATAGTGTGATGGTGTGCACGAATGGTTGCCGATATTTTGGGCTCTCTCGCCAGGACGGATGCGCGATCTGTGCGCAATCAGGGCGTAGCCATGCGGTGGCGCAAGAAGTCGCTTCACGCGGTGGCGTATAATGATAAAACGACTCAACCATACGAATATTATTGGTTTGCTTTCCGCAAATGGATTCTTATTCTAAAGAAAATTTTACGAGGTAACCGCAATGAAAGATGTTGTAGATAAATGCAGTACCAAAGGCTGTGCCATTGATGTAGGTTCGATTATTGATAATGAGGACTGCGTATGGCGAGTTGAGAAAAACTTCGTCAGCCGTGAAGAGGCTGAGTCCACCCTGGCGGCCGTTCGCCAACGTGCCGAAGCCGCCGCACCCGCCAGCGAGCCGCCGCAGGTTGACTATACCATTGAGACCGCCGGTGATGAGGTTAAGCTTGAGGCTTCAATTGCCTTCTCCTGCCAGGCGGAGAAGATTATCTTCGAATTGTCCTTAAGAAACCTGATTTAACGTCAGTAAGCCGCCACAGCTAATCCTCAAGGGGATCATGCAAGCGATCCCCTTGAGGCTCAGCGGTGAAGGGTTACTCAAATCGCCATGCCAGATTGAGCCCGATGCCGTAGTTGCGGCCCGGCGCCGGTTCGTAGTAGCGTCCATTGGATTCGTTAACGATAACCGAACCGGCGTAGCGGCGGTCAAACAGGTTATCGACGCGGCCAAACAGATCCATATCCATCTTGCCGTAGCTCCATTTATAGCCGGTCGTCAGGCCGACGACTGTCCAGGACGGCGCTTTGGCGGTGTTCTCATCGTTAGCCATAATATCGCTCAGATAGCGAATATCGCTGCCCGCGTACCAGCCTTTTTCTGGCTGGTAGCCGAAGGAGGCGTAGCCCATGTTACGGGCGATCCCCGGAATACGATTACCTTTACAGCTGGCATCGTCGCAGACATTGGTACGATAGGTCGCATCCAGCCAGGTCCAGGCCGCTTTTAAACGCCAGCTCTCGCCGAACTGCTGATCCAGTCCCAGTTCCATCCCCTGGCGACGGGTTTTCCCGGCGTTTTTGTAGCTGGTACGGCCCCCGCTGCTGGCATCGACAACAATCTCATTGTCGGTGTCGGTCTGGAACAGCGCGGCAGTTAACAGGCCATTGCCGATTCGCGCCTTACTGCCAATTTCAACCGTTTCGTTGGTCGACGGCTGCAGGCCAAAATTCAGCCCGCCCTGGTCGCCGGAGCGATAGGAAAGCTCATTGATCGTCGGCGTTTCGAAACCGCGACCGGCGGAGACGTAGACATTCCAGGCGTCGGTTACCGCATATTTCAGCGAGCCTGCCGGCAGCCATTTATGATAGCTGGCTTCGCCGCTGTCATCGCCGTTGCCCGGCGTAATGTAATAATCGTTGGAATCGAACCAGACTGAGCTATAGCGCACGCCGGCGTCCAGAGAGAGCTTCTCGGTGAGCTGCCACTGGGTTTGCAGATAAGGGTCAAGGTTCCACATCAGGTTGCGCTCGTTGCGGCGCAGGTCGCCTTTCTCCCCGTACTGCGGCGCGCCGTTGTTCATGACAAAGTTTTCGTAACCCTTGCGACGTTCGCTCATGGTCTCGTAGTCGAGACCGGTGGTAAAGGTGACCGGCACCAGAAGCTCGCCACGGTGCGTCCAGCGGGTATCAATGCCCTGATAGTGACGCGTCAGGTCGATCACGCCGCCCGCATGGGTGGGTTTGAGCTGCGGCGCACGCGGGATCGACTGATATTGCGTGGTCTCACGCTCGCCGGCATACATCATCACGCTCAGATCGTCCTGCTCGCTCAGCTGTCGCTCGTAGCGTAAACCGGCCTGGGTCTGTTTGATGGTTTTACGGGTATTGTACTCATCGCCTCTCGGCGACTGGCGCGGATTGTTTTGCCATTCGTCATAGCTCAGGCCGCCCGCGTCATTAGCTTTAATATCCACGCTGTTAAACAGCAGGGTCAGCTTACTGACGTCATTGATGCGCACGCCGAGCTTCGCGTTGGCGAGATTCTTACGCGCGCCGCTATGGTCGCGGGAGCCATGGGTGGTGAAGCGGTTGGTGGAGACCACATAGTCGACATCGCCCGCATGGGTACCGTCGCCGACCGCGCCGGTTGCTTTCATGCCGTAATGCCAGGTACCGAAGCTGCCGTAATAGCTGCTGGCTTCGAGAGTTGGCGGCTGGGCGCCGGTCTGGCTGGTAGCGTTGATCACCCCGCCGGAGGAGTTACCGTACAGAGCGGAAAACGGTCCGCGCAGCACTTCAAGCGAATCCAGGCTGCCAATATCAATATTCGAGGTTTGCCCCTGGCCGTCGGGCATGGTGGCCGGGATGCCATCGACGTAAATGCGCAGCCCGCGCACCCCGTAGGTGGAGCGAGAGCCAAAGCCGCGAATTGAAAGCTGCAGATCCTGCGCGTAGTTCTGGCGGTTTTGCACCTGTAGTCCCGGTACCGCGCCCAGCGACTCGGAGAGGTTAACCCGCGGCGCAGCCTGGCGCATCTCATCGCCGTTAACCACGCTGACGGCGGCGGGGGTATCGAGTTCAGAGACTGCCGACGGCGCGGCGGTAACTACCATGGTCTGTTCAGCAGCCATAGCGGTTGGCGCAGCGGATACCAGCGGTAAAAGCAGAGCGGGGAGCGCGACGGCGCGCACGGAAAGGATTTTCATCAACGTTACTCACAAAACGAACCAAACGGAACATATGTATATATGTTAGCTCTTTTGTAAATTTTTTGAAAAGACTTAACAGGATTTGAGTTAACAAATAGCAAGAATTGCGTGATGCTCAGGACACAACTGGTAATTAACGCTCCACATTGCGATAAATAATGATTACTATTCGCATTCCAAAGAATAGCGCAAAGCGATGATTTTGCGCCCCGGAAGCACTGTCGAGCAGGCATATATTTGTTTTATCAAAGGGAGTCGTCATGTCATTACGTCATCTGTCCGCGCCGCGTCTGCGCCGTTCACTGTTGTTAACTTCATTACTGCTGGCGGGGAGCTTTAGCGCCCATGCGGCGGAAGAAATGCTGCGCAAAGCCGTCGGCAAGGGCGCATACGAAATGGCCTATAGCCAGCAGGAGAACGCGCTGTGGGTGGCCACATCGCAAAGCCGTTCGCTGGATAAAGGCGGCATCGTTTACCGTCTCGATCCGACGACCCTCGAAGTAACCCAGATCATTCATAACGACCTGAAACCCTTCGGCGCGACGATCAATAACGCCACCCAGACCCTGTGGTTTGGCAACACTACCGACAGCACCGTCACTGCCATTGATGCTAAAACCGGTAAGGTAAAAGGGCGTCTGGTGCTCGACGCTCGTCAGCGCAGCGAAACCGTGCGCCCGCTGGCGCCGCGCGAGCTGGCGGTCAATGAGAAAACCAATACCGTCTACATCACCGGCCTGGGTAAAGAGAGCGTGATTTGGGTTGTGGATGGCGACAAGCTGACGCTGAAAGACACTATCGCTAATACCGGCGCAATGGCGACCGGCCTGGCGGTGGACGCAGAAGCGAACCGCATCTATACCACCAACGCCGACGGCGAGCTGGTGACTATCGACAGTACCAGCAATAAGATCCTCTCGCGCAAGAAGTTGCAGGATGATGGTAAAGAGCACTTCTATCTGAATCTCAGCCTTGATACCGCCGGTCATCGCGCCTTTATCACCGACAGTAAACAGCCGGAAGTGCTGGTGGTCGATATTCGCGATGGCAAAGTGCTGGAGAAAATCGCCGCGCCGGAGTCCCTGGCCGTTCTGTTCAACCCGACGCGCAATGAAGCCTACGTGACGCACCGCAAAGCCGGGGAAGTGAGCGTGATCGATGGTAAGAGCTACAAGGTGGTCAAAACTTTCAAAACCCCGACCCACCCGAATAGCCTGATGCTTTCCGCCGATGGCAAAACGCTGTACGTAAGCGTGAAGCAGGAATCGACGCGTCAGAAAGAGGCGACCCAGCCGGATGACGTTATCCGCATCGCGCTGTGATCTTCACGGGAGGGGGAAGCCCCTCCTGAAAGTCGTTCTGCCGGGCGGCGGTTGGCGTCTTACCCGGTCGGCATAATCCCCGCCTGGTTCGTGCCTTACAGAAAATAGCCTCTTCACCGATATCACCCTCTGTTACAAACGCTTATTAGCCTGACAAATGTAATGGCTATAAACTTACCGCTTTCCTGCGCAAGCGGGACGGTGGCATTAATCCTGGAGATATGATGAAAAGAACATTGATGGTCGTTTGCGCCGGCGCAATGCTGGCTTTGCTGGCAGGCTGTAGCTCAAACTACGTGATGACGACGAAAAGCGGACAAACCATTGTGACGCAGGGCAAACCGAAGCTGGATAAAGATACCGGCATGACCAGCTATACCGATGAGTCGGGCAATAAGCGCCAGATTAACAGCAGCGATGTTGCTCAGCTGGTGGAAGATAATTAAGTTCTGCAGTTGCGGTTTGCCCCACCGGGCAAACCGCAAAAGGGACGGGTTACGGTTTTTCAATATCCGGCGCAGTGCTGTGAATATCATGCACGCGCTTGCGTACGCCAAACCAGCCGGCGACCAGCAAAACGGCAATCAGCGGAATCGAACCGATGGTATAAGTCCCATTCGGGTAATCGAAAGCCATTAATACCAGCACGCTCAGCAGGAATAGCAGGGTCAGCCAGGAAGTAAAAGGCGCTCCCGGCATCTTGAAGCTGACGTCTGCGGCCTTGCCTTCTTTGATCGCCTTGCGCAGGCGCATCTGGCACACCACAATAAATCCCCATGAGGCGATGATGCCCAGCGAAGCGACGTTGAGGACTATCTCAAACACCTGCGAAGGCACCAGGTAGTTGAGGAATACCCCAACGACATAGACGCCCAGCGTTGCCAGAATACCGGCATAGGGCACGTGATGGCGGCTCATTTTCGACATAAATTTAGGCGCTGAACCGCCCATCGACATGGAGCGCAGAATACGCCCGGTGCAGTACAGTCCGGAGTTGAGGCTGGAGAGCGCGGCGGTTAATACCACAATATTCATCACGCTGCCGATATACGGCACGCCCAGCTTCGAGAAGAAGGTGACGAACGGACTCTGCCCGGCCTGATAGGCATTCCACGGTAGCAGCAGCACCAGCAGCAGCACCGAGCCAACGTAGAACAGACCAATACGCCAGATGACGCTGTTGATGGCGCGCGGCACCATGGTCTGCGGATCTTTACACTCGCCGGCGGCGGTACCTACCAGTTCAATAGAAGCGAAGGCGAAAACCACGCCCTGAACCAGCACCAGCGCCGGGAGCAGGCCGTGCGGGAACAGACCGCCGTTATCGGTGATCAGATGGAAACCGGTGGCATTGCCATCCAGCGGCTTGCCGGTGCCAAGAAAAATAGTCCCGACCACCAGAAACGCCACGATTGCCAGTACCTTGACCAGCGCGAACCAGAACTCCATCTCGGCGAACCATTTCACGCCGATCATATTCATGGTGCCGACGATCGCCAGCGCGCCGAGGGCAAAGACCCACTGCGGAACGTCGCCGAACGCGCCCCAGTAGTGCATATACAGCGCGACGGCGGTGATATCGACAATCCCGGTCATCGCCCAGTTGATGAAGTACATCCAGCCCGCAACGTAAGCCGCTTTTTCGCCGAGGAACTCGCGGGCGTAGGAGACGAAGCTGCCGCTGGAAGGGCGATGAAGCACCAGCTCGCCAAGCGCGCGTAAAATAAAGAACGAGAAGAGGCCGCAGACCAGATAAACCAGCGCCAGCGCCGGTCCCGCCATTTGCAGGCGCGCGCCCGCGCCGAGGAACAGGCCGGTACCAATCGCGCCGCCGATGGCAATCATCTGCACCTGACGGTTGCCCATCGCCTTGTGGTAGCCGGACTCCTGCGAGTTTAGCCAGTGGCGTTTGGCAGCGTGCTGCTCCGCCACGCTAGAGTGTTTTGTATTCATTGATGTCGCTATTTTCCTGTCAATGTCCATGAAGTGGTTCGTGCTGCTGGCTCTCCCATCATTCTGATGAATGAGATAAGCGAGCATGGCGGAGAATCCTACACGTATCGGAAAATGGACGCACGTAAAAGATTTGTCGACAGCACTTGCTTAAATATCAATGAGATCGGCAGGTTTAAGTCCTTCCCCGGCACCCTGGAAATTTTGCTCAGCGTTTTAACGGTATTGCGCTATGCTTTTCCGCCCGCGTTTTGCCCGAGAGGCCACGATGAAAATCAACGTAGTAGGGACCAGCGGCGTCGGCAAATCTACCCTCGCGCGTCGGCTGGCTCAGGAACTGTCTCTGCCTTATATCGAAATGGATGTGCTCTACTGGCTGCCCGAGTGGCAAGGGACGCCGGACGATGAGTTCTACGCTAAGCTGGCCGCCGCGCTCGCCGCGCCAGGCTGGGTGCTTGACGGCAACTATAACCGCAGTCGTCCGGTAAAATGGCGCGACGTGGATCTGGTGGTGTGGGTGGATTACAGCTTCTGGCGCACGATGCGCCAGGCTATCTGGCGCGCGGCATCGCGTGCCAGCCGACGCCAGGAACTGTGGCCTGGCACCGGTAACTGTGAAACCTTCCGCCGCTCCTTCTTTAGCCGGGACTCCATTATTCTCTGGACGCTAAAAACCTGGCGCAATAATCGCCGCCGCTATCTGGCGGATATGCAGGATCCGCAGTATCGACATATTCGCTTTGTGCGCTTACGCAACCAGCAGCAGACCGAGGCGCTGGTGCGCGAGCTTCGGCAGAATAGCCGATAATCCCCCGGCTCGCGCTGCGCTTAGCCGGGCTACAGGCCCGCAGATTGCTCAGGACGCGTAGCCCGGACAGATGCGCAGCATCGCCTCCGGGAAATTCTGCCACTCTGCGCTCTTTTTCCGGAGGGCGGCGCAAAGCCCTTGCCCGGGCTACCGGGCCGCAGACTGCTGAGGACGCGTAGCCCGAACAGATGCGCAGCATCGCCTCCGGGAAATCCTGTCACTCTGCGCTCTTTTTCCGGGGGCGGCGCAAAGCCCCTGCCCGGGCTACAGGGCCGCAGGCTGCTGAGGACGCGTAGCCCGGACAGATGCGCAGCATCGCCTCCGGGAAATTCTGTCACTCTGCGCTCTTTTTCCGTGGGCGGCGCAAAGCGCCTGCCCGGGCTACCGGGCCGCAGGCTGCTGAGGACGCGTAGCCCGGACAGATGCGCAGCATCACCTCCGGGAAAGTCTGTCACTCTGCGCTCTTTTCCCGGGGGCGGCGCAAAGCGCCTGCCCGGGCTACAGGGCCGCAGGCTGCTGAGGACGCGTAGCCCGGACAGATGCGCAGCATCGCCTCCGGGAAATCCTGCCACTCTGCGCTCTTTCCCCGGGGGCGGCGCAAAGCGCCTGCCCGGGCTACCGGGCCGCAGGCTGCTGAGGACGCGTAGCCCGGACAGATGCGCAGCATCGCCTCCGGGAAATTCTGCCACTCTGCGCTCTTTTCCGGGGCGGCGCCGTGTATGACCGGATACATAGGTGACAGATCAGACCGGGAACATAGGTAACACTTTTAGAACTCGTAGCCCGGGTAAGGCGTTTACGCCGCAACCCGGGGAATGTGTCGTGACGTGGCATCGCCTCCGGGGACATTTACCTCACCGCATATCTAATTTTCGGCAGAGCACATGTAAATAAATTGTTTCTCTCCAGCCGCGGGCGCTTCTAATAATGCAGACATGTTAATTCACATGAGCCTGCGAAATGTCTTATCGAATCAGTATCCTGGATAAAAGCCCGCTGGCGGCCGGAGAAACGGCCGCCCAGGCGCTGGCGCGCACATTAACGCTCGCGCAACAGGCGGAAGCCTGGGGATATCATCGTTTCTGGATCGCCGAACACCACAACACCGACCAGCTCGCCAGCCCGTCGCCGGAACTGGCGATTGCCTGGATCCTCGGCCAGACCCGCAGCATTCGCGTTGGCTCCGGCGGCGTTATGCTGCAGCACTACAGCCCATATAAGGTGGCGGAGAACTTCAATATGCTGGCTTCTCTTGCCCCGGGCCGCGTGGATCTGGGCGTGGGCAAAGCCCCCGGCGGACTGCCGCTCTCCACTCGCGCGTTGCAGCAGGGACTTAATCTCCAGCAAAAGGGGAGTTTTGCCGACCAGCTGGCGCAGCTCGACAACTGGCTGTCGCTGACCGAAACCGATGGTGAAGAGAGCGTCCGCGCAACCCCAATCCCGCCGCGTCGCGCCGACGGTTTTCTGCTCGGCGCCAGCCTGGAGAGCGCGCAGCTGGCGGCGCAGCTGGACTGGAACTTCGTCTTCGCCGCCCATCTCAACGGCGATAAACAGCTGCTGCGGGAGGTGTTAACCCGCTGGCGCGAACTGAGCCGTCGCGACGCCATTATCGCCGTTCAGGTTATTGTGGCCGAAGAGGCCGCAGCGGCCGTGGCGCTGGCAAAATCCGTCGAAGCGTGGGGCGTTGAGCTGGAAAACGGTCAGCGGGTGACCGTCGGCAGCGAAGCGCAGGCGGCCGCCTTTGCCCGTCAGGCGGGCAGCAGGCCGACGCGTATCGCCCGGCGGGAATCGGCCGTGCTGTTCGGCACCCCCGAGCAGGTGAAAGCGCAGCTGGATGCCTTGCAGTCGGCGTGGAACATCGACGAATTTATTATCGACACGCCCATTAGCGACGGCGCTGCGCGCCTTAACTCCCTGCGTCTGTTGGCCCGGGCGCATCTGAGCGCGGAGGTCCAGCCATGAACCTTGCTGAACAGTTAATTCGCTGGCGGCGCGAGCTGCATCAGTATCCGGAACTTTCGCTGCAGGAGGTCGACACCACCGCGCGTATTCGCGACTGGCTACAAAGCGGCGGCATCAGCCTGTTGCCATATGATCTGAAAACCGGCGCGGTTGCCGAGGTTGGGAGCGGCAATAAGGTGATTGCCCTGCGTGCCGATATTGATGCGCTGCCTATCGAAGAGGCGGCCAGCGTGCCGTTTCGCTCGCTGAATGCCGGCGTGATGCACGCCTGCGGGCATGATATTCATACCAGCGTGATCCTTGGCGCGGCCTTACTGCTGAAACAACGCGAAGCGCAGCTGGCGGGACGCGTCCGCATTCTGTTCCAGCCGGCGGAGGAGAGCTTCGGCGGCGCGAAAACCCTGATTCGCGCCGGCGTGCTGGAGGGCGTTTCCGCCATTTTCGGTATGCATAATGAACCGGGGCTGCCGGTGGGGGAATTCGCCACCCGAGGCGGCGCGTTTTATGCCAACGTCGATCGCTTTGTGTTTAAGGTGACCGGCAAAGGCGCTCACGCCGCCCGGCCTCATGAAGGGAAGGACGCCATTCTGCTGGCCAGCCAGCTGGTGACCCTGCTGCAAAGCGTCGCCAGCCGCGAAGTGAACACCCTCGATTCCGTGGTGCTGAGCGTCACGCGGATTCAGGGCGGCAATACGTGGAATGTCCTGCCGGAAAGCGTCGAGCTGGAAGGTACGCTGCGCACCCACAGCAGCGAAGTCCAGCAGCGGGTGAAGGCGCGGGTGAGCGAGATTGCCGCCGGCTTCGCCAGCGCCTTCGGCGCGCAGATCGATGTCTTCTGGTACGCCGGGCCGACCGCGCTGGTCAATGATGAACGCTGGGCGGCTTTCGCCAGCCACGTGGCCGATCGATCCGGCTACCGCACGCACCATGCGGATCTCCATCTCGGCGGAGAGGATTTCGCCGTTTATCTTCAGCATATTCCCGGCGCGTTCGTCAGCATCGGCAGCGCCAGCGAGTTTGGTCTTCACCATCCGGCGTTTAACCCGGATGAGCGCTTAATCGCGCCGGCGGCGCACTACTTTGCCGATCTGGCAGAGCAGGCGTTGAAAGAACTTTAATTATTCAGGGTCATAGACTAAGGATTAACGATGTCTGAACAACGACAGCTGCGCATTGGCACTATCTTACATGGCGCATCGGGAAATATGTCGGCCTGGCGCCATCCGGCCGCGCTGGCCGACGCCAGTATTAACTTTGAGTTCGTGAAGCAGACGGCGTTAAAAGCGGAAGAGGGCAAGCTCGATTTTATTTTTGTTGCCGATGGCTTATATATTAATGAAAAATCGATCCCGCATTTTTTAAACCGTTTTGAACCACTCACCGTATTATCCACCCTTGCAGCGGTAACCTCGCGTTTAGGCCTCGTCGGCACCTTGTCGACCTCCTACAGCGAGCCCTTTACCACCGCTCGCCAGTTCGCCAGCCTCGATCATCTGAGCGGAGGACGCGCTGGCTGGAACGTGGTGACATCGCCGCTCGAAGGCTCAGCGAAAAACTTCTCCCGGGCGCAGCATCCCGATCATGCGCTGCGCTACCGCATCGCCGATGAATATCTTCAGGTCGTTAAAGGCGTGTGGGATTCATGGGAACAGGACGCGTTTATTCGTAATAAAGAGAGCGGCCAGTTCTTTGATAAAAATAAGCTGCATACGCTTAATCATCACGGTGATTTCTTCAAAGTGGCCGGCCCGCTAAATATTGCCCGCACGCCGCAGGGCCGACCCATTATCTTTCAGGCGGGCGCTTCCGAAGACGGTAAAAAATTAGCCGCCAGCCATGCCGACGCTATTTTTACCCATCAGGAATCGCTGGCGGAAGCGCAGGCCTTTTATCGCGACGTCAAAAGCCAGCTCGACGCGTACGGCCGCCGGGAGAGCGAACTACACATTTTCCAGGGCGTCAGCGTGATCGTTGGCGATAGCGCCGACGATGTGGAACAGCAATACCAGACCACCGCCGCGCTGGTATCGATTGAGGACGCGCTGAATTATCTCGGCCGCTATTTTGAGCATCACGATTTCGCCCAATATCCGCTGGATGAGGCGTTCCCGGATATCGGCGACCTCGGGCAGAACAGCTTTCGCAGCACCACCGATGAGATTAAACGCAACGCCCGCGAACGCGGCCTGACCCTGCGCCAGGTCGCGCTGGAGGCAGCCAGCCCGCGACCGCGTTTTGCCGGAACCGCCGCAGAGGTGGCAGATGGGCTACAGCAGTGGTTTGAACAGCGCGCGGCGGACGGTTTTATTATCCAGGGCGGTACGCCGGATACCTTCCCGCGCTTTGTGGACCAGGTGGTACCGATCCTGCAGCAGCGTGGATTATTCCGTGAAGAATATCCCGGCACCACGCTGCGCGAAAGTTTAGGGCTGGCAGAGCCCGTCAATCAATTCCAAAAACAATAATAGAGAACACCCGCTATGCAGAAAACGCAGAAAAAATCGCTATTACTGGCGCTGGCGCTGGCCGTGAGCGCGTCATCCTGGGCGCAGAACGTCACGATCAACGGCACCGGCGTGAGCCTCGAAGCCAACAAAACGCCGATTCACACGGCAAAAAATCCGCAGGCTATCGCCCAACTGCCGAAGGGTCTCCACCTGGCGGTGCCGGGTAAGCTGACCGTCGCGGTCGCCGCGCTGAATTCGCCGCCGCTGACCGTGTTTTCTGATGATAACAAAACCCTGCTCGGCAGCGAGGTGGATATCGCCCGCCTGGTGGCCGACAGCCTCGGGCTGGAGCTAAACGTGGTGCCCACCTCGTGGGAAGACTGGCCGCTCGGCGTCGCCTCCGGCAAATATGATGCGGCGGTCAGCAATATCACTGTGACCAAAGAGCGCAAAGAGAAGTTTGATTTCGCCACCTACCGCAAAGATTCGCTGGGTTTTTACGTCAAGAGCACCAGTCCGCTGAGCAAAATTGAAAAAGCCGAAGATATTGCCGGGCTGCGGATTATCGTCGGCTCCGGCACCAACCAGGAAGCGATTTTGTTGGCGTGGAACGCCGAGAATCTCAAGAAGGGGCTGAAGCCGTTTACGCCGGTCTACACCAAAGACGACGCCGCCCAGACCCTGGCGCTGCAGTCCGGGCGAGCCGACGCCTTCTTCGGCCCGAACGTAATCGGCGCGTGGAAAGCGGCGCTGACCGGCAAAACCAGGCTGGTGGGCAGCGTTGACGGCGGCTGGCCGAAGGCGGCGCATATCGCCGTGACGGTGAAAAAAGGCAGCGGTCTGGTTGAACCGGTACAGACGGCGCTGAACGGCGCTATCCGCAGCGGCGATTACGCGAAGGTGCTGAGTCGCTGGGGCGAAGGCGTGGAGAGCATCCCGCAATCGGAAATTAACCCGGCCGGACTCGGCGATTAACAGGAGGCATGATGAGCGATCTATTCCGCGATGTCTCTCCGGAAGCGCCGGAGCTGCAGCCGATTATTGAGGGCCTGTTCGGAGAGTACGCCGCGCGCTACGGCGACTACTTTTCCCGCGATGCCGAAGTCGAGCTGACTGAATGGTATCTGGCGCCGCAGGGGCTATTTATCGTGCTGGAGCGGGAGGGGGAAATTATCGCTACCGGCGCGTATAAACCGAAAGATGCCCATACGGCAGAAATCAAACGGATCTGGACCCATCGTCGTCTGCGCCAGCAGGGGCTGGCGGCGAAAGTGGTGCAGGAGCTGGAACGTCGGGCGCTGCTGGCGGGCTACAGCCATATCTTTTTGACGACCGGTTTTCGTCAGCCGGAAGCGGTGCGGCTCTATCTGAGCCAGGGCTACGAGGCGCAGTTTGACCTCAACCGCGATCCGGAAGAGTACAGTTTGCCGCCGTTCGATGGTCGGCTGCGCTTTACGAAAGCGCTGGCGGTCAGCGCGCTGAGCCAGAGCGCTTAAGGAGCCAATATGCATACTCAGGAAACGATTAAGGTTGTCCCCGCGCGCTATCCGCTGCGGGCAGTGGGCGCGGTGCTGGCGCTGCTGGTGCTGGCGGTGGTGATTCAATCAGTTGCCTTTAACCCGCGCTGGGAGTGGGGCGTCTTTGCCCGCTGGTTCTTTGACCCGGTGATCCTCGAAGGCCTTGGGCAGACACTGCTGTTGACCCTGCTGGCGACGGCGCTCAGCGTTATCTTCGGCGGACTGCTGGCGCTGGCGCGACTCTCCAGTTCATGGCTGCTGAGCAGCCTTGCCTGGGGCTATATCTGGTTGTTTCGCTCGCTGCCGCTGATCGTGGTGCTGATTATTCTCTACAACTTCTCTTATCTCTACGACACCCTGTCGATCGGCATTCCGTTCACCGCTATTCGCTGGGCCAGCTTTGAGACCATTAGCGTGCTGGGGCAGTTTTCTACCGCCGTTGTCGGGCTGACCCTGGTACAAAGCGCCTACACCGCCGAAATTATTCGCGGTGGTTTCCTCGGGGTCGATCACGGGCAGTATGAAGCGGCGGCGGCGCTGGGGCTTCCGGCCAGCCGCCGCACGCTGCGCATTATCCTGCCGCAGGCGCTGCGCACCATTTTACCGGCGGGTTTTAACGAAATTATCAGCCTCGCCAAGGGGACGGCGATGGTTTACGTGCTGGCGATGCCGGAGCTGTTTTACACCATCCAGATGATCTATAACCGCACCCAGGAAGTGATCCCCCTGCTGATGGTCGGCGCCGCCTGGTACCTGGCGATCACCAGCGTGCTGTCGCTGATTCAGTATCTGGTCGAGCGCGGCCTGGCCCGCAGCGAGCGCCGCTCGGCGGTCAATAGCGCCCGCAGCAGCCGTCGCGTTGTTGAAACCGTTCATCGTCCCCAACCGCAGGAGTCCGCCCATGCTCAACTCTCGTAACGGTCATATCTCCATTACCGGCGTCAGCAAATACTTTGGCCGCCATAAAGCGCTGGACGATGTATCGCTGGAAATAGCACCCGGTACGGTGACGGTGATCCTCGGGCCGTCCGGTTCGGGAAAATCGACGCTACTGCGGGCGATCAATCATCTGGAGCGCGTTGATGAAGGCTTTATTCAGATCGATGGCGACTATATCGGTTATCGCCGTAAAGGCGACAAGCTCTACGAACTGAAAGAGAAGGAGATCCTTCGCCAGCGGATCAACGTTGGCTACGTGTTTCAAAACTTCAACCTGTTCCCGCACCTGACGGTGCTGGAAAACCTGATTGAAGCCCCCATCGCCCATAAACAGGCGACCCGTAAGGAGGCTATCGCGCGGGCGTACGAACTGCTGGACGTAGTTGGACTACGCAATAAAGCCGACGCCTGGTCGCGGCACCTGTCCGGCGGTCAGCAGCAGCGCATCGCCATTGCCCGGGCGCTGGCGCTTAACCCGCGAGTGATGCTGTTTGATGAACCCACCTCCGCGCTTGACCCGGAGCTGGTGGGGGAAGTGCTGGATGTGATTAAAAAGCTGGCGCGCTCCGGCACCACGCTGGTCGTGGTCACCCACGAAATTGGCTTTGCGAAAGAGGTGGCGGATCGGGTGGTGTTTATGGTCGACGGCAAGATAGTCGAGCAGGGCAGCAGCGACGATGTGCTGAACCATCCGCAGCACCCGCGTACGCAGCAGTTTTTATCGAGGGTATTAGCGGCATGAGAAACGGATTTTTGACCCTGGCGTTACTCTCTTTATCTGCGGCATCGCAGGCGGCTATCGACCTGCGCGCCAACGAGCAGCCGCTGCCGGTAACCCGCGATGAGCAGGCGGTGGCGAAGATCCCGGCGGATTACGCCTTCGTCGAACCGGGTACTTTAACGGTGGCGATTTCAGCGCTCAACTCGCCGCCGCTGGCGCTACTGGCCAGCGATAACCGCACGCGTATCGGCAGCGACCCGGATATCGCCCGACTGCTGGCCGGCAGCCTCGGGCTGAAGCTAAAGCTGGTGCCCACCGCCTGGGAGGACTGGCCGTTGGGGATTACTTCCGGGCGCTACGACGTGGCGCTGGTGAATATTGCGGTAACCGAGCAGCGGAAAGCGAAGTTTGATTTTGCGACCTATCGCGTCGATTCGCTGGCCTTTTCCGTAAAATCGACCAGCGACATCGCCAGCGTGAGCGGCCCGGCGGATCTCGCCGGTAAAAAAGTGATTGTCGGGTCCGGGACTAACCAGGAGCGAATTTTGCTCGGCTGGAACGCCGAAAACGAAGCCGCCGGGCGACAACCTGCGCTACCGGTCTATCTGACCGATGACGCTTCGGGCAATCTCTATATTCAGTCCGGTCGCGCGGACGTGTTTTTTGGGCCGCAGTCGGTAGCCGCATACAAAGCGGCGCTCAGCGGTAAAACCAAAGTCGTCGGGCTGGGGCCGAAAAAGGCTTATGTCGCCACCACCACCAGGAAGGGTAACGGACTGGTCTATGCGCTTCAGGCCGCGCTGGATGGCGCGATAGCGCGCGGAGAGTATCAGAAAGTGCTGGCCCGTTGGGGTGAGCAGGGCGAAGAGGTGAGGCAATCGGAGGTGAATCCGCCGGGGATTACCTACTAAAAAACCGCTGTTTCGCAGGAGTGTGATGCGAAACAGCGGAGGCGAATGCTCGCCAGAGTTTTAAATCAGGCGGCGCGCGGGGTCAGCGTTAAGCGATCCAGCGGCCCGACGATAAACAGGTAGGAGAACAGGCCCAGTACGCCCATGGAACCGACGTACAGGATGGCGTAATCGAAGGAGTGAGTATTCGCGAGGATCACGCCGATAACCAGCGGCGTGATAATACTCGCCAGGTTGCCGCACATATTGAACACCCCACCGGCAATTCCCAGCATCTCCTTGGGTGATGTGTCGCTCAGCACGCACCAGCCGAGGTTACCGAACCCTTTAGCAAAGAAAGCCAGGCTCATGGCGGCGATCACCACCACTTCCGAAGTGGTGTAGTTGGCGACCACAATGACGCAGGAGAGCAGCATGCCGCAGATCACCGGCAACTTGCGGGCGGTCGTCAGGCTATAGCCGCGTTTCAGCAGCCAGTCCGAGAACACGCCGCCCAGCAGGCCGCCGATAAATCCGGCAATGGCCGGGATGCTGGCGACAAAGCCGACCTTGAGAATCGACATGCCTTTGGCCTGGTAAAGATAGGTCGGAAACCAGGTCAGGAAGAACCAGGTGATTGACGTCACGCAGAACTGGCCAATATATACCCCGATCATCATACGATTGACGCAGACGCTTTTGATTTGCGCGAGGGTTAATTTCTGCTGCGTTTTTTTCGTGCCTAATTCCGGCTCGCCGCCGCCTTCGCGAATATAGTCGAGCTCCTGTTGGTTAATTTTTGGATGATGAGAGGGATCTCTTACTTTTACCAGCCAGAATATCCCCAGCACCACGCCGATAGCGCCAATATAATAAAATACATAGTGCCAGCTTAAATTATGCAGAATAATCGTCATTAGCGGCGTAATAATCCCCAGGGAAATATACTGCGCGGCCTGATAGACCGAAGTGACGAACCCGCGCTCTTTATTGGGAAACCACTGTACGCTCAGACGGCTGTTAGCGGGAAAGGCGGGGGCTTCTATCGCGCCCATCATCAGGCGCAGAATCACCAGTACAATCAGCGGGCTGGCGAACAGATAGATCGTTCCCTGAAACATGGTGACGACTGACCAGCCAATCAGCGCGCAGCCGTAGACCAGCCGCGAACCATATTTATCCAGCAGCCAGCCGCCGGGTATTTGCATAATGACGTAGGAGATGCCAAAAACTGAAAAAGCCAGCCCCATCGCCTCGGGATCAAAACCTAACTCTTTGCTCATAATAGGCGCGACAACGGACAGCGTTGCCCGGTCGGCATAATTAAATACGGTAGCCAGAAATAAAAACAGTAATATGCCGTAACGCACGTTGCTGCGTTTTAAGGGTGTAGTCATCTTCAACTCCTTTGCAGGGTTGTTTATTGTGGGTACAGCCAATAAGAGGTATTTCCCCGGCAGGGCTACGGGTTTTCAGTCGTCCGCGGACCGGTAACCCGGACAGATGCGCAGCATCGCCTCCGGGAGAATGCGGTATTCTCCCGGGGGCGGCGCCTGATGCGCCTTGGCCGGGCTACGGGGCCTGTAGTCCTTATGCCGCCATGCGGGGAATTCGGTTAAGGGCGTTTGCCAAACTCGCAGCTTTGCTGGGTCCAGCGGCGGGCCTGTTCGCTCAGGGTGAAGCCCAGACCGTGGCGTTCGGAAACCCACATCCGCCCGTCGCGCAGTTCCAGCTGTTCGTTAAACAGCGGGTTCAGCCACTCGAAGTGCTCCAGCCAGGGCTCGAGCGGGTAGGCGGCGGCGAGATGCAGGTGTACCTCCATCGCGAAGTGCGGGGCCAGCTTGCGACCGTGCTTCGCCGCCAGATCCATAATCTTCAGGAACGGGGAGATGCCGCCGACGCGCGGCGCATCGGGCTGCACGAAGTCGCTGGCGTTGCCGAGGATCAGCTGCTCATGTTCGCGGAAGCTGGTCAGCATCTCGCCGGTGGCAATCGGCGTATCCAGCGCGGCGGCGAGCTGTGCGTGGCCTTCCACATCGTAGGCGTCAAGGGGCTCTTCAATCCAGATCAGATTGAACTGCTCCATTTTGCGCCCCATGCGGATAGCGGTTTCACGGTCCCACTGCTGGTTGGCGTCCACCATCAGCGGGAAGTCATCGCCCAGGACTTCGCGTACTGCCGTCAGACGGCGAATATCCTCAGCGGTATTCGGCTGACCGACTTTCAGTTTTATCCCACCAATCCCGTTCTCGCGTGAGATAGCCACGTTTTTCAACACCTGCTCCAGCGGGGTATGCAGGAAGCCGCCGGAGGTGTTGTAACACTGCACGGAATCGCGATGCGAACCGAGCAGTTTCGCCAGCGGTAGCCCGGCGCGTTTGGCTTTCATATCCCACAGCGCAATATCGATAGGGGAGATTGCCTGCACCGCCATGCCGCTGCGGCCAACGGATGCGCCGGCCCACAGCAGTTTGGTGTAGATCTTGTCGATATCATTCGGGTCTTCGCCGAGCAGATTATCGGCAATCTCCGTGGCGTGGGCGTAAATGCCCTGGCCGCCCGCGCGTTTGGAATAGCTGAAGCCAACGCCTTCAAAGCCGTCCCGGGAGCGGATTTCCGCGATAACGATCGCTACTTCGGTCAGCGGTTTTTGCCGACCGGTCAGAACCTTTGCATCGCTGACGGGGGTGGCCAGCGGCAGAAAGGCCAGCGACAGTTTGACATGTTCAATGCGGTCGCCGGTTTCAGCGGCGGTTTTGACGCCGGAAGCTTTGGCGTAGGTCACGGAGTCGGAATTAGCGCTCGAGGTCATAGTGAGTTCCCTTTTGGTAATAAAATGTTTGCGCTAACATTTTTAATCCTGAAATTATCCTGGTGCTACGACAGTGATTTTAATTTGTACAAACGATCACAATTAGCGGTTATAAAGGGTAAAATTATGCAGCGCAGTTCACGTTCCAAAAAGGTTTGTGAAAACTCACAAATCATAATGATAGCGATAACATTTAATTCGGCAGGTCGTTGATTCTATTAGGGATGTACGGACGGGCGCTGGCAATTGCCTGGACCATCATCAATAATGGCCACAGGAAACGACTCAACACAGGGGCTTAGTCGTGAAAAGCAGAAAACCGACGCGCGCGCCGACGCTGGATGATGTGGCCCGCAGCGCCGGATTGTCGTCGATGACGGTCAGTCGGGCGCTGAATACGCCGCAGCTGGTAAGGCCAAAAACGGTAGAGAAAGTGATGCAGGCGGTGCAGGCCACGGGTTATATCCCCAACGCGCTGGCCGGCGGCCTTGCCTCCAGGCGCAGCAAACTGGTGGCGGTGGTGGTGCCGCAAATTAATAACAATATGTTTGTCGATACCATCCAGGCGCTGAGCGATACCCTGGCGGCGCGCGGCTATCATATGCTGCTGTGCGTGGCGGGCTATAGCCGTCAGACCGAAGCCGAGCTGGTAGCAACCTTACTCTCCCGGCGTCCGGATGGCGTGGTGTTGACCGGTATTCAGCACGCTCCGGCGTTAAAGAGGACGATCCTCAACGCCGCCACGCCGGTGGTGGAAATCTGGGATCTCACCCCGACGCCGCTGGATATGCTGGTTGGTTTTTCGCATGAAAAAGTCGGTGAAACCATTGGCGAATATTTGCTGGAAAAAGGCTACCGTCGCCCGGGACTGCTGTGGGCAGGCGATGCGCGCGCGACGTTGCGAAAGCAGGGGCTCCTGGCCCGGCTGGCCAAAAGTGGAATTAACGTTGCCCCGCAGGTCGAGGTGCCGCTTCCGGCATCGCTGGCGCTGGGGCGACGCGGTCTGGCCGAACTGCTCGCCGATGGCGAGTTTGACGTTATCGTCTGCAGTTCCGACACCCTTGCCCAGGGAGCGATTATGGAAGCGGAAAGCCGGGGGCTGCGCGTGCCGCAGGATCTGGCGGTGATCGGCTTTGGCGATCTGGATTTCGCCGCCAGCAATCGTCCGGCGATCACCACCGTCAGCGTCGACCGTCACGCCATTGGCGAGCAGGCGGCTACGCTGCTTGCCGACCGCATAGAAGGCGGCGAAGAAGGGGACGCGATTATTGATATTGGCTTTCACCTTGTGGCGCGCGAGTCGGCGTAGCGCTGTGGTTTAGCCTGAGCGAGGGAGACTCCATAGCGATATTGCTCAATCAAACCTATACTGCAAGGCTGCTAAACCCGTCGCCGCTCTGTTCACGGGCGGCAAATTTCTTGAGGGCGCAGAATATGATCACCGTCTATGGCGTACCCGGCTGGGGCTCAACGATAAGCGAACTGATGCTGACGCTGGCCGATATCCCGTACCATTTTGTCAACGTTGAGGGCTTTGACCAACCGGGCCCGCAGCGCGACCGTCTCAAGCTGATTAACCCGCTGTGTCAGGTGCCGACCCTCACGCTTGAAGATGGCAGCGTGATGACCGAATCCGCGGCGATTGCTCTGATGATCCTCGACGTGCGACCGGATCTGGCTCCGGCGCCGGGATCGCCGCAGCGGCATGCCTTTCAGCGTCTGCTCATCTGGCTGGTGGCGAACGTTTATCCCACCTTTACCTTTGCGGATTACCCGGAGCGCTGGACCGCCGATGCGCCAGAGCAGCTGCGGGAAAGCTGCATCAGCTATCGCAAATCGCTTTATCAGTGGCTGGAGGAGCAGCTTGCCGCCGCGCCGTATGCGCTGGGGGCGGAAATAACTCTGCTGGACTGCTATATTGCGGCAATGTGTGCCTGGGGCCCGCGACGGGAGTGGTTTGCGGCGCAAACGCCAAAATTCGTCGCCGTGGCGGATGCGGTGTATCGCCATCCCAAACTCGAAGCCGTTCTTCGCCGCAACGAGCTGATTTAAAGCACAAAAAGCGATCCAGATGATGCGGGTTATGCTAGCTTTATCATCCTGACAATAAAGGAGCCTGCTATGCCGCATATTGATATTAAATGTTTTCCCCGCGACCTGAATGATGAACAAAAAGCGGCGCTGGCCGCCGATATTACCGAGGTGGTGATTCGCCATCTCAACAGCAAAGAGCGCTCGGTGAGCGTGGCCCTGAATGAAATTAAAGAGAGCGACTGGCAACAGGTGTGGGACAGCGAAATCGCCCCGCAGATGGAACAGCTGATTAAAAAACCGGGTTATAGCATGTAACCCGGTTTCTTTCCCGGAGGCGATTAGCATTCCCGGAGGCGATGCTGCGCATCTGTCCGGGCTACGCGTTCTCAGCGGTCTGTGGTCCGGTAGCCCGGGCAGGCGCTGTGCGCCGCCCCCGGGAGAGGGGGCACTGAAGCGAAGTCATGAGCGATACATCTTGTCGTGGGCAAACGCGACACCATGTACAAGGTACATAAAACCTCTTGATTAATGTACCCTGTACATGTATTTTGTCTGATAAGTCGTAAGGACATCAGGGAATGAGATGTTTACTTTTATTGAACTACAAGGCTTCAGTAAACGACGCCAGGCGCTGTTACCGGATGATGAATTTCGGGCCTTTCAGGAAATCCTGATCAATGATCCTGAGGCAGGTGACACCATTTCGGGAACCGGAGGTTTTCGTAAAATCCGCTGGAGTCGTCCCGGAACGGGAAAGCGCGGCGGCGTGCGGGTGATTTACTATAATGTAACGATAAAGGGAAGAATCTACCTGGCGCTCATCTATCCTAAAAATGAACAGGATGAGTTAAGCCAGGAGCAGAAAAAGATGTTAAGGCAGGTTGCTGAGTTATTAAACTAGCCAATAAACATAAAGTGAGGCTGAGCTATTAATGAACGAAACATCGATAGCGCCAGAGAGCCAACTGAGGTGTGTATGAAAGACGAATTGTTTGCCGATCTGCTGGCTAGTGCAGAAGAAATGGTCAGGATTGAGAAGGGTGAGCAAACGCCGAAGGTGCACCACGTTCATACCTTCAGCGAAGTTGATGTGAAAGCGATACGTGAAGCCACAGGTTTAAAACAGCAGGACTTCGCCGCCGCCGTTGGCGTTAGCTATGAGCTGGTTAAAAGCTGGGAAACGAAACGACGTCATCCTACCGGCGCATCCAGAAAGCTGCTTTTATTGCTTCAGGGCAATCCATTGATTATCAACTTGTTGAAGGTTATTTGAAAGGTTATCCTTCGCAAGGAAAATGGCAGAGTTTGCCCTCTTTCGTAACCGGAGCCTTTAAAAGGAGAGTATTACGTATGGAAACCAACGATTCTATTTTGAAAGAAATCGAGAAATACAGCGCTCATATTGATAGGTTTAGAGCGCGAGCAAACACTCATGGTATCTGGTTGTTTATTGCTACCCTTGGATGCTGGGGAGTAACTGATCCCAGTATTCAGATATTGGCTTTCGTTATGCTTTTCTTTATTTTTTTGTTTCTTCTACACGGTAGCTTTCCAGGTGAAAAGCGAACGTTTAAAAAGATTCACGATGATATAAAAAATAAAATACTTAATAATTTAACACCACAACAACAGCAAGAAAGGTTTCACGATCTTCTCATCGTTGAGAAAAAAAGAAAGTCACTTATTGGAATTATAAAAACAACCTTTATCTTTATAGCCTGTTATGGTTTTTATTTTATTAGTTTATTTTACTTCATACAGAACTGGCATAGTGACAAAGTGACAACGTGTATTTAAATAAACCCGTCCAGGCGTTTGCCCCGGACGGGCTACTTTATTAAAACCAAATCTCCGTCTGCACGCCAAAGTTCCAGTTTCCTCCGGCGGTAAAGCCTTTACTGCCGAAATCATCGTTGATCGCATAACGATCCAGGTCTTTATCCCAATTCATCCACGTGACAAAGAAACGTATCTCCGGCCTCGCTTTGATATCAAACACATCGCCCACTTTGAACGTCGGGGCGAAGGTCAGCTTGTAAAAATCGCCGCTCACCGCCTGGTATTGATGCACGCCGCTGTCGTAGCGATAGGTTCGGCCGTTGGGATTCAGGTCCATATATTGCCAGGACGCCTCGTATAGCAGGGCGAAGTTGCGGGTGATGCCCTGGGAAACCCG
Source organism: Klebsiella sp. GW_Kp181 (assembly GCF_040062315.1). Classification (NCBI taxonomy): domain Bacteria; kingdom Pseudomonadati; phylum Pseudomonadota; class Gammaproteobacteria; order Enterobacterales; family Enterobacteriaceae; genus Klebsiella; species Klebsiella sp. GW_Kp181. Next base: position 262,626 of record NZ_JBEAFR010000002.1, on the reverse strand, counting down.
TAGGTTAAAGGTTGCCCAATCGTAGCGGTCGCCATCGCGGTAGCGATCTTCGCTATGCTGGGCGATAACCGATGGTGCAAGCTGCCAGTTTTTCCCCAACGGCAAAATGCCGTAGGACGCAAATCGCAGGGACTTAGCATTCTCGGTAAGATCGCCATCGCTGCCGGGCTGGCGCGCCTCGGCGCCCAGCCCGCCGCCGTACTGCAGGGCGCTCTCCGATACGCCCGGCGCGAGGCCATAGAATTGCTGTTTGTCGTGATACGCCAGCATCGCGTAGTAGCCGTTTTTCGCCGTATTATCGCTGCGCAGAGCGTAACTGCCGGTGGTCGAGGTATTATCTTTCAGGTCATCATTGCCCTGGGCGGTCATCGCCGTGGTCATCAGCTGCCAGTTGTTCCAGAAGTGATTGGCGGTGAACATCAGGTTCTGTATATCGTTATCCTGGTAGTTATCGCTACCCAGATCGCCGAAGTTACGCGCATAGACCGAGTAATCGCCGCGCAGCGTATCACCCCACTTCACGTCATTGATCCCGCCGCCGGTACCGCCGAGGAACATAATATCGCTATCGGTAAAGTGGATATCGAAATTATCGCGGTCGAAACGCTTGCCCGCCCAGATGGAAGCGCTCCTGAACGGCCCGGAAAAATCGGCGAAATTGCCCATCTCGACGTACAGCTGACGCACGTTCAGGTGGTGGCTGTCGTTATCCTGTACCCATGGATCCGGGTTGGTTGCCCCGTCGGCAAGCATGGTTTTAAAGTGCGCCCATGACCCGTCGCTGAAGGTCATTTTTTTGCCGAAGCTGAGCTCCACGTAGTTATCTTTCTCGTTGCCGAGACGGCCAACGTGGGCATCGCCGTTGAGCGAACTGGCCGGGGAGACACCCGGGCCGCCGCGCGCGCCTTTACCATGGCTGTCAACCAGCATCCCGGAGCGCGCGTAGGCGTTGAACTCGAAGCCATCGCTGAGGCTGCTTTTCGCCAGCTGTTTGTCAGCAGCCTGCTGCTTTTGCTCGGTCGCTGCGGTGCGCTGACTGAGGGTCTGCACCTGCTTTTCCGCTGCCGCCGCGCGTTGTTCCGCGGCGCTGGTGCGCAGCTCCGCCTGCTGCGCCCGACGTTTGGCCTCTCCGGCCTCCTGCTCCGCATGATTAAGCCGGGCCTCCAGCTGCGCTAGCCGTTGTTCGACGGTGAGCGGGGCCGCACTCGCGCCGTAAGCCGAAAAAAGGGCGCAGCAAACCGCTGCGCTAATCAAAGAGATACGCATATCAATCCTTATTTTTTCAGAGGTATGTAGGGGGTGCTGCGCCTTACAGGGCGTGGTTTTCTCCAGCAACGGACGATGGGTTCGACGGCGCACGGCGTCCAGCGTCAAGGTCGGCGCGGATCTGCTCGTACTGATCGTCGAGTCGGTAGAAGCGACCAATCCACAGCATTGAAGCCACAATCAGCAGCGCCGGGATATAGAGGTAGCAGGCTTTTATCGCCAGCATCGCGCCGTCGCTTTGCGTCTGGTTAGCGATATAACCGCCGGATGAGAGCAGGACCCCGGTAATGGCTCCCGCGCCCGCCATCGCCACCTTGCCAAGAAAGCCGTTGATAGAGGTCAAAATGCCGGCGGTATTGATGCCGGTTTTCCATACTCCGTAATCCACCGGATCGGCTTGCATAGAGAAGTAAATTGCCGTGCGCTGTCCGGCGCCAAGCGAGAGTACGACCGCTCCGGCAACCAGACCCCAGCTGTTAACGCCTGCCGCCATCATCATGCCCATGCCGACCAGGTTGATCGCGCTGGCGACCAGATAGACGTGGCGCTTTTTCATCCGGCTGGCGAGCAGCGGAACGGTGAGGGTACCCAGCAGAGGAACGAAGGTGGAGATCCCGGCGACGATCGCCGTGAGATCGTTATTACCGACGTAATAATGGAAGAAGTAGACCAGCGCCCCGGTCTGGAAGAAAAACGCGCCCCACATCAGGAAAATATTGATGGCGAAGACGAACCATGGACGGTTGGCGCGCAGGCTGACCCAGGCGCGTTTTAAGGTCATGCGCTCCTGAGTAATGCTGATATTTTCCTTAACGTTCCGGAAGCTCACCAGCAGAAAAAAGGTGGCAATAACGCCGAAAACCACCGCCGTATAGAAGAAGCCGTGCTCCTGATTGCCTTTCCCCAGCGCGCCAACCAGCGGCAGAGTGGCGACCGCGACAATAGTCGCGCCGAGCGAGCCGAGCAGAATGCGCACCGCCGACAGCGTCGTGCGCTCCCGCGAGTCGTTCGTCAGAAACGGCAGCATGGCGCAGAATGGAATATTAACGAGGGTATAGAGAAACGACAGACACAGATAGGTGACAAAAGCGTAGATCAGCTTACCGGTGGTGCCAAAATCAGGCACGTAAAAGGCCAGAATACACAGCAGTCCGAAGGGGATCGCGCCAATCAGCAGATACGGACGGCAGCGCCCCCAGCGGGTGGCGGTATTGTCGATAACCAGCCCCATAAGCACGTCGGCAACGCCGTCCACCAGGCGCGTCACGAGGAACATCAGGCCAACGTAATAAGCGGGCAGGCCCATCACGTCGGTGTAAAAGAACATCAGATAAAGAGAGATCATCTGCCACACAAGGTTGCAGGAGAGGTCGGCGATGCCATAGCCAAGGCGCTGCCGCCAAAGGGTAAAGGTTGTTTCTGCCATAAAAGTAAACTCGCTTATCGTTGTTGTTAAAGTCCGTACTGGCGAATAAACCAGGCCGGGGTGCAGCTCCACGCATGGCAATAACTGTTTATCAGTTTGCTGCCATAAGGGGAAAAATCAGGATGCGCCGGATCGAAGATTTCCCAGAAGGTATCGGCACCGTAGTCGACCATTGCTCCCCAGTAGGCTTTGATCTGCGCAATAGCGTCGTCGCGCAGCCCGCACTGCAGAAGGGCGGCAATATAGTGGTGACGCAGGTATGGCGTGTTCATGGCGATCGCGGGGGGATTTTGCTCCAGATTATGCATGATCTCCCGGCGCTGCTGAGGAGTACCGACTTCCGCCAGTACCAGCCAGATTTGCGATGCCCATGAGACCTGCCGCTGCTCGCCGCTGATGTAGAAGCCTTGCTGCTCGTCCCATAAGACATCGAGGGCCGCAGCTTTAAGCTGCTGTAAACGCTGGCGATAGCTGACGGCCAGCTCAGGTTCGAAACGCTCCGCCAGCCAGACGGCGCGCTGCAGGCAGTAAATCAGCACGCCCTGCGCTGCAGCCTGTTTATTCAGCGATGCCTGCCAGTCGATAAACACCCACCAGTCGTCGCTATCGCGCACAACCCCGGAGGCGTCGCAGCGTTTCAGCGCCAGTTCAATCTGACGACGGGCCGTGGGCCACAGCTCGCGGGCCGTAGCAATATCCTCCGCGCTTTGCAGATAGTTGTAGAGAACGTCAACAAAAAACAGAGAATAATCAAAAAGAAAGGTATCGTCAGCAATGACATCCGGCTGCACGAACACGTTGGCCGATACCATACCGTCCTCACGAGTATGCCCGGCGAAAAGGTACAGGCAGCGGCGTACTAAATCGTGACGGGCGAAGGTCACATCGTTCACCAGCGCCTGCAAACGTAAATCGCCGAGCCACAGGCGGCGGTCGCGTTTGGGGCCATCCTCAAACACCTCCTGCATGCAGTTTTGCAGGGTCAGAACGGCAACGCTGTCGATGGCCTTGAGCTGCGGGTCGGCGGTTGTCGCTGCCGGGCATGCGCCGCTGGCGGAGGTAACGGCATTCACCTGAATCTGGTTGAACTGCAGACGAAACTTGCGCGACACGGCTTTGACCTCCACCTTCAGATAGCGGAAGCAGTAGCGGCGCGGCAGATCAACTTCGGCCGGCAGGACATCAAGCCACAGATCCTGCTGCTGCAGCCAGCTGCTGCTTAGCCAGCCCTGGTAATCGCTGAACGGCTCACACACTTCGCTCAGCGTTTCGCCGAAGGTGAACTGCAGATGGGCCGGAGCGTCCGGCGGGCTCCCGACGCTCTGACAGAGAAAATGCAGGTAGCCAACAAAGTGGCTGCCAAAATCAATAATGACGCTATCGCCGCTGCTCAGCTCGCACTGATAAAACGCGGCCAGGGAACTTACCGGTTCGGCGCGCCAGCCAAACAGTGCCGTGGCGTCGGCGTGGGCTTCCACCACGGCGATCGGCGGGTACGCCTGGCGACATAGCGCGGGCCGGAGCGTCTCGGCGGTGCGTAGAAAATCCGGGTGGCGGGTCATCGAGACCTGAGAATTATGCTGAATTGCCTGTGACATACTGCGTCCTCTGTATTTATTTGTCCGCAGCATAAGATGCCGGCCCCGGGGGCAACCACTCTGGCAATGCCAATGCATTTGCCAGATTGGCACTGATAATGAGATGGGCGGGTTGCCGATCACAATTCCAAAAATCTTGCTCGTGGCGGTCGGGAAAATGCATTATCTTGCCTCTGCGCCGTATGCCGTTTTGGACTTTATAGATGATGATGTTGACCGTTGAGTATTATTTCACCCATCCGCAGGATAAGCTGGGCATGTACGCCAGCGATCCGGAAGATAATAGCCATGAACATAGTCATGAATTTGCTGAGCTGGTGATCGTTGAGGAAGGGCACGGTTTACATGTTATTAATGGCAGACCACTATATATTCAACAGGGCGACGTTTTTTACGTTCAGCCAGGTGACGTTCATTATTATGATGAGCTAGGGACGCTTAAGTTAATTAATGTGCTGATTAACCCGTTGGTAGGGTTTCATTATTTACAGCCTCTAGATACTTTATTACAGACTTTCTCTGCGCAGAATGCGTCCTGCTACGGTTGGCTGGCGCCGGACACCCGCCATATCTGCAAGGAACTGGTGGATAAGATATTTTCTGCCGAGCTGCGGCAGGGGCAAAATATTGCCCTGCGCGAAGCCGCGTTTTTCCAGCTGGTGACGACGATTCTGCATGCCGAAACCGAAGCCGAATATAGCACCACTAAATATAAGCTGCATAAATTGCTGACCTGGCTACAGGAGCACTGTTTTGAAGATCATAACTGGCAGCAGCTGGCGGAGAAATTCCATCTGACCACGCGTACCGCTTTTCGCCATATTAAAGAGGCGACGGGATTGACGCCGGATAACTATTTAAAGCGTCTACGATTAGTTTCGGCGCGCGTAAAATTACGCGAGACCGATATGACGATTACCGAAGTGGCTTATCTATGCGGCTTTGCCAATAGTAATCACTTTACCACTTTATATAAAAAGGTTTTTGGCCTGACTCCCAGCGAAGACCGGCGGCGTTTGCTACGCTAGTACACCTCCCGGAGGCGATGCTGCGCATCTGTTTGGGCTACGCGTTCTCAGCGGTCTGCGGCCCGGTAGCCCGGGCAGGCGCTGCGCGCCGCCCCCGGGAGAGACGAGCAGGGTGGTGAAGAATTGCCCCGAAGGCGATGCTGCGCATCTGTCCGGGCTACTCTTCTGGCGTATTGGCGCGGACGTGGCGGCCGCTGGCGACAAAGTTGCCCGTGCCGAGATGATGGAGGGTATTGATCTTATCATCGTCGAACTGCCAGCGTCCGGTGACAAACGCGCGTTCGTCGGCGGCGGCGGAAACCACTTCGCCAAACAGCGTATCGTACTGCTCCTGAGCCGCCGTTGCCGGCAGCAGTCGGCACTCCATCCACGCCAGACACTTTTCTTCAATCAGCGGCAATCCCAGCTCCGGGCCTTGCACCACCGGAATACCGTAAGCGTTAAATTTATCCTCATCGCGTCCGCTGATGCTGCCGACCGCGTAGGTCCAGCTGGCGGCCTCGACGCCCGGGACGACGATGCCGAACGTGCCGTTGCGCTCAATAATTTCCCGCGTCCAGGCGCTTTTATCCACCACGATAGCCAGCCGCGGCGGGGCGAACTCCACCGGCATCGACCATGCGGCGGCCATAACGTTGCGGCGCTGAGTATGGGCGTCGTAGCTGGTTATTAAAATCGTTGGGCCATGGTTGAGCAGGCGACTGGCGTACTGGAGTTCCACGTGGCGAAAACGGCTCATATGCGTTCCTTGGTAAATGGGTCTGATGCCAGACAACACGTTAATCCGCAATGAAAATGTAATCAATACGTCATCAAGGCTCCCTATAGTCGGCGTCACTAAGTCCCAAAGAGGATAACAATATGTTAGCTCCCCTGTCTTTGACACAGGTGAGCGCGGGCCGGCGGATGTTGACCGCCGGCAGAGCCACGCTTTCCCAACGGGAGGGCGAAAATGCGCGCGCTTACCAGCATTAAGCTTGACGGCGTTTCTTTCGCCTTCGGCGCCAACACCGTCCTTAATCAGATCGATCTGCATATCGATGCGGGCAGCATCGTGGCGCTGCTGGGGCCTTCTGGCTGCGGCAAAAGCACGCTGCTGCGCCTGCTCGCCGGATTAACCGTACCCGCCAGCGGCAGCATTCACTTCGGCGCTCGGCTGGTGGCGAAAGCCGGCTGGGGTATGCCGCCGGAGCAGCGCGATCTCGGCATGGTCTTCCAGGATTACGCCCTGTGGCCGCATATGACGGCGGCGCAGAACGTGGCTTTCCCGCTGCGCATGCGCGGCATCGGGCACAAGGAACGACAGCGACGGGTCGAGGAGGCGCTGGCAATGGTCGGTCTCAGCGGCTTCGCCGAGCGTAAACCGTCGGGCCTTTCCGGCGGACAGCAGCAGCGCGTTGCCCTGGCCCGCGCCATTGTCGCAGAACCGCGCGTGCTGCTGTTCGACGAGCCGCTCTCCAATCTCGACAGCGAACTACGCGAGTCGCTGTGCGTCGAAATGAGCCGCCTGCTGCGCCAGCTGGGCATCACTGCCGTCTACGTCACCCACGACCGTCGCGAAGCCGAACTGTTGGCCGACAAGATTGTTCATTTATCTGCGGGCTGCGTTGCCGCCGTTCGCGCCGTGACTTCAACCTCAGGGGAATCCGTATGAAAACCGTTATTACCGTTACCAAAGGAGCTGCGCTCGCGATGATGCTGTCCGCCACCACGATCTCCTGCGCCCACGCGCTCACCGTCTACACCGCCGGGCCGGGCTCGCTGGCGAAAAGCCTTGCCAGCGGCTATGAGAAGAAAACCGGGGTGAAGGTAAATATTTTCCAGGCTACTACCGGTAAGGTGATGGCGCGTCTTGAGGCCGAGCAGGCCAACCCGCAGGCGGATGTGCTGATTTCCGCTTCGTGGGATACGGCGGAGGATTTGCATCACCGCGGCTGGCTGCTGCCATATCAGAGCAGCAACGCCGATAAGGTACCGGAGAACCTGAAATCCGCCGATTACGTTGCCCAGGGGATTTCGGCGCTGGGGATCGTCTGGAATACCAATAGCGGCACCCCGGAGCCGAAAGAGTGGCGCGACCTGACCGAAGCGGCGTTCAAAGACAAAGTGACGACGCCGGACCCGGCGCTTTCCGGCGCATCGCTGGATTTGCTGATCGGGTTACAGAATGGCATGGGCGACCAGGCCTGGGCGCTGTTTAAAGACTTGAAGAAGAATGGCATGGTGGTCAGCGGGCCGAATGCCCAGGCGGTGACGCCGGTGATGCAGGGCGCGAAAGCGGCGGTATTCGGCGCGGTTGATTATGTCTCTTACGGCAATATCCATCAGGGCGAATCGCTAAAGGTGATTTTCCCGGCCAGCGGCACGGTGATTGCGCCGCGGCCGATGATGATCCTCAAAACCAGCCCGCATGCTGACGATGCAAAGGCCTTTATTGATTATGTGCTGTCTCCGGAAGGCCAGGCGCTGGTCGCCGACGCCTGGCTTATGCCCGCCCGCAGCGATATTCCGGCGAAGCGCCCGCTGCTCAACGAGCTGAAAATTCTGCCGACCGCCGGCGAAGGCACTAGCGAACGTAGTGCGGTGCTTTCCCGCTTTAATACGCTTTTCGCCCAGTAAACCGACTTTTCCCCAAGCTGCGAAATTTGGTTCGGGCACATTCCCCGGAGGCGGCGCTGGCACGCATATGGTCTGCCGGACCGCAGACGGCCGTGACCCTGTAGCCCGGTCAGCGCAGCGCCACCGGGAAGACGTAACGCAGGGGCATGGCGCCCCCCGGCAAATTTTCCCTAGGCGATGCTGCGCACCTATCCGGGCTGCCGGACCGCAGACGGCTGTGACCCTGTAGCCCGGCTAAGCGCAGCGCGAGCCGGGTAAGATCGTATCCAGGAATATATCGTGAAACAGAGACTTATTTCAGCGGGCACGCTGGCGGCACTGCTGGTGCTGGTGGCGTTGCCGCTGCTCTTTATCGTCCTCCAGGCGATTTTTCCCCGGTTTAGCGCCGGCTCGCTGAGCGGCGCGTTTAGCTGCGTGTCAACGCTGATTGCCGACCCGCAGCTGCCTACGATGCTCGGCGGTACCCTGTGGGTGGCCTGCGGCGTGGCGCTGATGAGCGTGGTCATCGGTCTACCGCTGGGCGTCGTGCGCGGATTGTTTACTATCCCGCTGCCGCGACTGTGGGATCTGCTCTTTCTGATCCCCTTTCTGACGCCGCCCTACATCGCGGCGCTGTCGTGGATGCTGATGCTGCAAAGCAACGGCTATCTGCAGCAGCTGACCGGCTGGGATCTTAACGATCTGCTTTTTAGCCGTTCCGGGATTGTGCTGGTGATGACGCTCAATATTTTCCCGGTGGTCTATTTTGCCGTTTCGCGCAGCCTGCTGGCGAGCGGTCAGCGGTTGGCGATTGTCGCCCGGGTGCACGGCGCCAGCGCCTGGCGGGCGTTCTGGCACATCACGCTGCCGATGCTCTCGCCGGCGCTGGCGGCGGGGATGCTGTTGGCGTTTACCCTGGCGATTGAGGAATACGGCGTTCCGGCGGCCCTCGGGTCGCGGGCGGGGCTGGTCATGCTGACCGTAGGCATTGAGAAAAAGCTTGCCGACTGGCCTGTCGATCTGCCCGGCGCATCGCTGCTTTCGCTGCTGCTGATCGCGGTGGCGCTGCTGGCCTGGTGGCTGCAAAAACGGCTGACTGGCGGTAAAGAGGTAACCAGCGTCACCGGTAAACCGGGGGAGAATAGCGGGGCGGAGCTGGGCTGGCTGGCGCTTCCGGCGATGCTAGTGATGGCGGGCGTCGGTGGGTTGGCGGTGGTGCTGCCGGGCGCGTCGATGGTGCTGACCAGCCTGATGAGCACGCTGTCGGGCGGTATCCACGCTGACAACGTTACTCTTCGCCATTTTGCCGCGCTGTTTACCCAGCAGGGCGATGCGCTGTCGGCACTGGCAACCAGCCTTTCGCTGGCGCTGGCTTCGGCTGGGGTTGTTGGGCTGGTGGGGCTGCTCGCCGCCTGGCTGGTTGTGGTGCAAAAAATCAAGGGGAGCGCGATAGTCGATGCCTTATCGCTGCTGCCGGCGGCGCTGCCGGGCGTGGTGGTAGGCGTCGGGTTGATTCTGTTGTGGAATCAGCCGTTCTGGCCGCTTTCCCCCTACAACAGCTGGTTTATGCTGCTGCTCTCCTACAGTTGTCTGCTGCTGCCCTGGCCGGTACGCTACGTCGGCAGCGCGCTGCGCCAGCTTGGCAATAATCTTGAGCCTGCGGCAAGGGTACATGGGGCGACGGCCCTGCAGGCGCTGCGTCTGATCGTTCTGCCGCTGGTCTTCCCGGCGCTGCTGGCGGCGATGCTGATGGTGTTCGCCGTCGCCTCCCGCGAGCTGGTAACTTCGCTGCTGCTCGCGCCAGCAGGAACGCAAACCGTCGCGGTGTTTATCTGGCGCCAGTTTGAGCAGGGCTCGGCGGGGCAGGGAATGGCAATGGCGTCGCTGACGCTGCTTACCGGTCTCGGGCTGATGCTCAGCGCACTGGCGCTGATGCAGCGAGGCACGCGCGGATAAATGCGATCGCACAAAATAGCTGGTCAGGCGGGAAAAACAGGCTATAAATGTCGGACACCGATTGCTGGAGGCATTGATGAGTCCCTTTTTAAGCGCCTATTTTTCTCGTCTGGGCTGGACGGGCACCCCGGGTGTTTCACTTAATACCCTGCGCGAATTGCATATTCACCATAACGGCGCGATCCCCTTTGAAAATCTGGATGTGCTGCTGCCAAGAGAGATACATCTCGACGATCGCACCCTGGAAGATAAGCTGATTCACGGTCGTCGCGGCGGTTACTGCTTCGAGCAAAACGGCCTGCTGGAGAGAGCGCTGCGCGAAATTGGTTTCAATGTGCGCAGCCTTCTGGGCCGCGTGGTGCTGGCCAATCCGCCGCATATGCCGCCGCGTACCCATCGGCTGCTGCTGGTGGACGTGGAGGGCGAACGCTGGATTGCTGACGTTGGTTTCGGCGGCCAGACCCTGACCGCGCCGATCAAGCTGCTGGCCGATGTGGAACAAGCGACCCCGCACGGTGAGTATCGCCTGATCTACGAAGGGGAAGAGTGGACCCTGCAGTTCAGCCATCACGGCCACTGGCAGTCGATGTACCATTTTGACTTAGGTCGCCAGTACGCTTCCGACTATGTGATGGGCAACTTCTGGTCAGCGCACTGGCCGCAGTCGCACTTCCGCCATCATCTGCTGATGTGCCGCCACTTACCGGATGGCGGCAAGATGACGCTGACCAATTTCCACTTTACCCATTGGGATAAAAACCATGTGGTCGAAAAGCGGGATTTAGCGGATGTTCCGGCGCTGTATGAAGCGCTGCAAACGCGTTTTGGCCTCGGCGTGGATGATGCCAAATATGGCTTCAGCGAAGCGGAACTGGCGGCAGTGATGGCGGCGTTTGATACCCATCCCGAAGCCGGAAAGTAGGGCCGGGGAAAGCGTTAAAAACAGCTATTTTAAGTGACAGAGTCAGGTTAAGTGAATCATTGAAACCTGACTCTGTGAAATTGTTTGTGCCCATAATGCTTCACTTAGGGCGAGCCTGTCAGGCGGAGATAAATGCCATGTATAATCGAACGTCAAGCTGCTGATTTTGTAATGGTCTGGCAATCCTTCATTGTGTTCTACGAATATATTGTTTCTTTTCGATACGAGGCTGTGGAGATTTCACAGGTGTTGTTTTAATATCAGGTAAGTGATTAAAATATACCCAAGGTTAAAAACCAGTTTGTATCCTCCAGCGACTGTCGATTGATGCTGCATGAAACACTTAAGAGGTTGTTTATGCAGGTTGTCTTTATTGTATTTTTGATGGAAGGAGCCCATCTTTTCCACACCGGATTCAATCAGTGAAAATATAACAAAATAGATGAAAACATACCCCGCAGCTAAAAAACATAAATCGGCAAGGAGTGGGTTGAGAGGATTGTAACCTAATTGCACTCTAATATAAGTGAGTAATAAAAAACCAACTATTCCGAAGGCAATTCGGTAGAATTTGCGCTGTGTCTTCATCTTTCCTCACGGAAATTTTCGTTTTTACGCCAACGAATGCGTGTCTATTGTTTACTGTGTTCGAAGTGCGATTCGTTGATTCTTCAATAATGCTTCTCGCTGCAATGCGGGTTATACAAATCAAAGTCAATAAACTAAGTTTGTGATGCTCTTTCGCCAGACGATCAGCTCAAAGCTACTATACCTTATTGGATTGGGGACAATTGACAATTCAGAAAAGCACTCGGCATAAGGTAAAAGCGAAAGTCTACTGAAGATACCGCCGAGCGCGTCGATAACCGGGAACCTGGTGTAGCGTTTAAAGTGGGTTTTAGGCTGCCTTTCTCCCTCTCCCCGCTTGCGGGGAGAGGGTTGGGGTGAGGATAAGACTCAGCGTCTTGAACGTACCACCTGGTAGCGGCGGGTGAAATATTCAAACGGCGCGCTCCAGACGTGAACCAGACGGGTGAACGGGAACAGCAGGAAAATCGTCATTCCCAGTACCAGATGTACGCGGAAAACAAAGGCGACACCGCTGAGCATTTCAGACGAGCCGCCGCGGAAGGTCACGATGCCTTGCGCCCAGCCAACCAGCTTCATCATTTCACTGCCGTCAGGATACTGCGCCGAAAAAGGAATCGTGCTCAGCCCGAGCAGGCACTGAATCAACAGAATGCTCATGATGATGATATCCGGGGTGGTCGAGGTCGCGCGAACGCGCTGGTTGGTCAAACGACGCCAGAGCAAACCGGCGCCGCCGATCAGCGTCAGGACGCCGCAGACGCCGCCGAGCACCATCGCCATCTGCTGCTTGACCGCAATCGGTAAAAACCAGGCATACATCCAGTGCGGCGTTAACATGCCGAACAGATGGCCAAAGAAAATGCCGAGTATGCCGATATGAAAAAGATTCGACCAGATCACCATCCCGCGTTTATCGAGCATCTGGCTGGAGGAGGCGCGCCAGGTGTACTGACCGTAGTCATAGCGCAGCCAGCTGCCGAGAAAAAAGACCGTCGCGCAGATGTAGGGGTAGATGTCGTAAAAAAAGACGTTCAGGTACTGTATCATTTCGGGCCTCCCGCACTGACGTCGACGTACTGCGGCGCCACGTGCTGGCTAAAGCGTCGTTGATATTGCTGTAACGGTGAGCTGTCACAGGTTGTGGCGTTATCTTCGATAAATTTCACCTGCTCTTCTTCCCAGACCGCATCCAGCGCCTGCCGGGTATCATCACGGGACTCTTTGTTAACCTGCTGCGTGACGCTGTCACTTGAGAGGGGGCTCCCGGCGAGGCTCAGCAGGGCGTCAAACAGCGGGTACCACGCTACCTCGCGCTGCTTGAGCCGCCCGCCCAGCAGCGCCAGAATCGGCGCGACGTTTTGCAGCCCCTCACGCGCTTCGTTTTCCGGCAGGATGCTGAGGTATTCCAGATACAGCGGCAGATGGTCTGGAAGTTCGCGACAGTTTAGCTGTAGACCCGCTTTTTCATACTGAGCGAGCAGATCGACCATTGCCTGGCCGCGATCGCGGGACTCGGCGTGCACGTGTTCAAACAGCAGCAGCGACGTAGCGCGGCCCCGGTCGAACACTTCGCACCATTCGGCCTGCTTATCCAGCAGCGGAGCATTCAGCATTTCCGCGACGAAGTCGTTGAGCATGGGGGCGTCGTGCCGCACCATGGCCAGCACCTCCTCCTTGCACTGCCAAAGAAACTCATCCGGGTACTCAATCAGCAGGCCGATCGCTTTGAGGATTTGCATTATTCCCCCTCCGCTTTATCGCGTACTTCGGTGATGTTGATGGCATCGATACGGCTACTGTTGAACAGGTTGAATTTGGTGTCGGAGCCGTGGCAGCCGTCGCCAAAGGTAAAGCCGCAGCCGTTGCGCTCGGGGAAAGCGTCGCGCGCCATTTCGCGGTGGCTGGTCGGGATCACGAAACGGTCTTCATAGTTGGCGATCGCCAGATAGCGGTACATCTCCTCGACCTGTTCAACGCTTAAGCCCACTTCCTCGATGGCGCGGGTATCCGTGACGCCTTCCACCGTTTGCGAGCGCATGTAATGACGCATCGCCATCATGCGCTTCAGCGCGCGCAGCACCGGGCCGGTATCGCCCGCGCTGAGCATATTGGCGAGATACTGTACCGGAATACGCAGGCTTTCGATGGCCGGAAGCACGCCGTCGCTTTTCGGCAGGCCGCCGGCGTCGGCGTAGGACTGAATCGGCGACAGCGGCGGCACGTACCAGACCATTGGCAGGGTGCGGTATTCCGGATGCAGCGGCAGCGCCAGCTTCCAGTCCATCGCCATTTTGTACACCGGCGAGCGCTGGGCGGCATCAATCACGTTTTGTGGAATCCCCTGTTTCAGCGCTTCTTCAATCACCGCCGGGTCGTGGGGATTGAGGAACACCTCACACTGCCGCTCATAGAGATCGGTTTCGCGCTCGGTGCTGGCGGCCTCTTCAATGCGATCGGCGTCGTACAACAACACGCCGAGATAGCGGATACGCCCCACGCAGGTTTCCGAACAGACGGTGGGCTGGCCGGATTCGATACGCGGGTAGCAGAAGATGCATTTTTCCGATTTACCGCTTTTCCAGTTGAAGTAGATTTTTTTGTACGGGCAGCCGCTGATGCACAGACGCCAGCCGCGGCATTTATCCTGGTCGATCAGCACGATGCCGTCTTCTTCACGCTTGTAGATGGCGCCGCTCGGGCAGGTGGCGACGCAGCTCGGATTCAGGCAGTGCTCGCACAGGCGCGGCAGATACATCATGAAGGTGTTTTCAAACTGGCCGTACATCTCCTTCTGAATCTTGTCGAAGTTACGGTCGCGGGCGCGCTTTTCAAACTCGCCGCCGAGCAGCTCTTCCCAGTTGGGCCCCCAGATGATTTTATCCATCCGCTTACCGTCGATAAGCGAACGCGGACGGGCGGTGGGCAAATGTTTCCCCTCCGGCGCGTTGTGCAGGTGCTGATAATCAAAGGTAAAAGGCTCATAATAATCGTCGATTTGCGGTATCACCGGATTGGCGAAGATTTTGGTGATGACGCCCATTTTGCCGCCCAGACGTGGGCGTATTTTACCATTAACGTCGCGCACCCAGCCGCCTTCCCACACCTCCTGGTCTTCCCAGTTTTTTGGATAACCGATGCCCGGTTTGGTTTCGACGTTGTTAAACCAGGCGTATTCCATTCCTTCACGTCCGGTCCAGACGTTTTTACAGGTGACGGAACAGGTGTGGCAGCCGATGCATTTATCAAGATTGAGAACCATGCCGACCTGTGAGCGTATTTTCATTTTTTCGCCTCCTGTATCCCGTCGCGACCTTCGTCATCCAGCCAGTCAATATTTTTCATTTTGCGGATCATGATGAACTCATCGCGATTGGAGCCGACGGTTCCGTAATAGTTGAAACCGTAAGCCAGCTGGGCGTAGCCGCCAATCATATGGGTCGGTTTCGGGCACACGCGGGTCACCGAGTTATGGATCCCGCCGCGCCGTCCGGTGACTTCCGAGCCCGGAATATTCATCAGACGCTCCTGCGCGTGGTACATCATGGTCATCCCCGGCGGTACGCGCTGGCTGACCACCGCGCGAGCGGTGAGCGCGCCGTTGGCGTTGAAGGCCTCGATCCAGTCGTTATCTTCAATCCCAAGTTCGCGAGCATCGGTTTCGCTGATCCACACGATCGGCCCGCCGCGCGACAGAGTTAGCATCAGCAGGTTTTCGCTGTAGGTGGAGTGAATGCCCCATTTCTGGTGCGGCGTCAGAAAGTTGAGCGCTTTTTCAGGAAAGCCGTTAGGCGGGATCGCTTTCATCTGGCTGACGCTGCGGGTGTCAATGGGCGGACGATAGACCACCAGGCTTTCGCCAAAGGCGCGCATCCAGGGGTGATCCTGATAGAGCTGCTGGCGGCCGGAAAGGGTGCGCCAGGGGATCAGCTCGTGGACGTTGGTATAGCCGGCGTTGTACGACACATGCTCGCTCTCGAGGCCGGACCAGGTCGGGCTGGAGATAATTTTGCGCGGCTGGGCCTGAATGTCGCGGAAGCGGATTTTTTCATCCTCTTTATTCAGCGCCAGGTGCGTGTGCTCGCGGCCGGTAAATTCGCCGAGCGCTTGCCAGGCTTTGACCGCCACCTGACCATTGGTTTCCGGGGCGAGGGCGAGGATCACTTCCGAGGCGTCGATGGCGGTGTCGATGCGCGGGCGGCCTTTAGCCGGGCCATCCAGCTTGACGTAGTTGAGCTTGCCGAGGAAATCGACCTCGTTCTGGGTGTTCCAGGTGATGCCTTTACCTCCGTTGCCGAGTTTGTCGAGCAGCGGGCCGAGGGAGGTAAAGCGCTCATAGGTCGCCGGATAATCGCGCTCAACCACGGCAATCGACGGCGCGGTTTTACCCGGCGTCAGCTCGCATTCGCCTTTCCGCCAGTCCAGCACGTCAAAGGGCTGAGAGAGTTCCGCCGGGGAGTCATGCTGCAGTGGCACCAGCACCACGTCGGTCTCTTTATCGAGGTGGCCGACGCAGACTTCAGAGAAGGTTCTGGCGATATCTTTGTAAATTTCCCAGTCGCTTTTCGCCTCCCACGCCGGGTCAACGGCGGCGGAGAGCGGGTGAATAAAGGGATGCATATCCGAGGTGTTCATATCGTCTTTTTCGTACCAGGTGGCGGTTGGCAGAACGATATCGGAGAACAGACAGGTGCTGGACATGCGAAAGTCGAGCGTCACCAGCAGGTCGAGTTTGCCCTCAATGGCCGCGGTTTGCCACTCCACCTCTTCCGGCTTCACCTCATCGGTAGCCCCCAGCTCTTCGCCCTGAATACCGCTGTCGGTCCCCAGCAGGTATTTAAGCATATACTCATGGCCCTTGCCGGAAGAGCCCAGCAGGTTTGAGCGCCAGATAAACAGATTACGCGGATGGTTTTTGCCGTTATCCGGCTGTTCGCAGGCGAAGCGGATCTCGCCGGACTTCAGCGCCCGGGCGGTGTAGTCGGCGGGGGTCAGTCCGGCTGCGGCGGCCTGCGCCTTGATGGTCAGTGGGTTAACCCCCAGCTGCGGCGCGGAAGGCAGCCAGCCCATGCGCTCGGCGCGAACGTTAAAATCGATCAGATGACCGCTGAATTGGCTGGCGTCCGCCAGCGGCGACAGCAGCTCCCGGGCGGTTAGCTTTTCATAGCGCCACTGGCTGGCGTGATTGTAAAAAAAAGAGGTGCTGTTCATCTGGCGCGGCGGACGATTCCAGTCCAGCGCGAACGCCAGCGGCAGCCAGCCGGTTTGCGGACGCAGTTTCTCCTGGCCGACATAGTGCGACCAGCCGCCGCCGCTCTGGCCGACGCAGCCGCAGAACACCAGCATATTGATCATCCCACGGTAGTTCATATCCATGTGGTACCAGTGGTTGACGCCGGCGCCGAGGATAATCATCGACCGTCCGTGGGTTTTATGTGCGGTATCGGCGAACTCGCGGGCGATCTGCTCGATGTGCTGGCGCGGGACGCCGGTGATCTGTTCGGCCCACGCCGGGGTATAGGCTTTCATTTCGCCAAAGTCCCTGGCGGCGTTGGGGTCGTCTAAACCGCGATCGAGCCCGTAGTTAGCGAGGATGAGATCATAAACGCTGACCACCAGTCCCGTTTCGCCATTGGCCAGCGGGAGCTGCTTAACCGGCAGCTGATGCAGCGTCACCGGATCCTGCTTGATGCTGCGAAAGTGCGGGTTTTCGTTGCCGCCGAAGTAGGGAAAGCCCACCGTCACCACGTCGTCACGGCTATCCAGCAGCGACAGCTTAAGTTCAATCGCTTGCCCTGCGGCCTGCTGTTCGAGGTTCCACTTGCCTTTCTCTCCCCAGCGGAAGCCAATCGAACCGTTTGGCGCCACCAGTTCACCTGCGCTGTTGTACGCGACGGTTTTCCACTCCGGGTTGTTGCTTTCGCCCAAATCGTCGACCAGATCGGCGGCGCGGACCATCCTGCCGGGAACGTAGAAACCCTCCTCGCGGCGCTCAAGCATCACCAGCATCGGCATATCGGTATAGGTGCGACAGTAGTTGAGGAAATAGTCGCTAGGATTATCAAGGTGAAACGTTTTGAGGATCACATGGCCCATTGCCATCGCCAGCGCGCTGTCGGTGCCCTGTTTCGGCGCCAGCCACTGATCGCTGAGTTTGGCAACTTCCGAAAAATCCGGAGTAATCGCGATGGTTTTGGTGCCCTTATAGCGCACTTCGGTAAAAAAGTGGGCGTCCGGCGTTCGGGTCTGTGGGACGTTTGAGCCCCAGGCGATGATATAGCTTGAGTTATACCAGTCGGCGGATTCAGGGACATCGGTTTGCTCACCCCAGGTCATCGGCGAGGCGGGGGGAAGGTCGCAGTACCAGTCGTAGAAGCTCAGACAGGTGCCGCCAAGCAGCGACAGATAGCGGGTACCCGCGGCGTAAGAGACCATCGACATCGCCGGGATCGGCGAAAAGCCCGCCACCCGGTCCGGCCCGTAGTTTTTGATGGTCCAGACGTTGGCGGCGGCAATCAGCTGATTCAGCTCTTTCCAGCTTGAGCGGATAAACCCGCCTTTGCCGCGTACCTGCTTGTAGCTGAGGGTTTTAACCGGGTCCTGCATAATGCTATCCCACGCCTGCACCGGATCGGCGTGCTGAGCCAGCGCTTCGCGCCACAGCGCAATCAGCCGCTTGCGCACCAGCGGATACTTCAGACGGTTGGCGCTGTAAAGGTACCAGGAGTAGCTCGCGCCGCGCGGGCAGCCGCGGGGTTCGTGGTTGGGCAGATCCGGGCGGGTTCGCGGGTAGTCTGTTTGCTGGGTTTCCCAGGTGACCAGACCGTTTTTGACGTAAATCTTCCAGCTGCATGAGCCCGTACAGTTCACGCCGTGGGTTGAGCGGACGATTTTGTCGAACTGCCAGCGCTGCCGATAGCTGTCTTCCCAGTCGCGGTTGGTGTTGTATACCTGGCCGTGACCGTTGGCAAAGCTCTCGCCTTTTTGTTTAAAGTAGCGAAAGCGATCCAGTAGTTTACTCATGACATTTCTCCTGCTCCAATAATGTCCGGCCTTACAAGACCGCACTATCCTGTAGGCCAGATAAGGCTTCAGCCGCCATCCGGCAAAGATGTCGTTATTTTTTTACCGGTTTACGACGGCCGTAGACCAGCCAGGTCACCAGCACACAAACCACGTAGAAAACAAAGAAGACCTTCATTGCCCCGACAGGTGAGCCGGTCAGCGCCAGCGAGGTGCCGAAGGCTTTAGGGATAAAGAAGCCGCCAATGGCGCCGATTGCGGAGATAAAACCGAGCGCCGCCGCGGTGTCGGTCACCGCTTCGTGCTGAGCCTGTTCATCGCTGCCGCCGCGCTTCTTCACGCTGTCGATAGTTATCTGGCGGAAGATCACGGCGATCATCTGGAAGGTGGAACCGCTGCCGAGACCGGCGGTAAGGAACAGTCCCATAAACACCACGTAAAAGGCGAGAAAGCTGCCGGAGCCGGTGCCGGGCAGGGTGAGGAACAGCAGGCCGGTGAACAGCGCCATTAAGATAAAATTGATCAACGTGACCCGCACGCCGCCGAGACGGTCGGAAATAATGCCGCCAAATGACCGCGCCAGCGCGCCGATAAACGGCCCGAAGAAAGCCAGCTTCAGAATATTCACGTCGGGGAATTGCGTTTTCGCCAGCATGGCAAAACCGGCTGAGAAGCCGATAAACGAGCCAAAGGTGGCAAGGTAGAGCAGGCTTAACAGCCACATATGCGGGCGCTTCAGTACCGGCAGCTGCTCGCGAATGGAGGCCTTCGAGCTGGCGATATCGTTCATTCCCACCCAGGCTGCGAAGGTGGCGATCGCCAGCAGCGGTACCCAGACGAGCGCGGCGTTGCTAAGCGCGAGAAGAGATCCATCCTCCTGAGGCACCCCATGAACACCGAGAAAAGCAAAGATGGGCAGAAAAATCACCGCCGGCGCGATCATCTGCATCACGCTGACGCCGAGGTTGCCGAGCCCACCGTTAATCCCCAGTGCGCTACCCTGTTTGGCTTTGGGGAAGAAAAAACTGATATTTCCCATGCTCGAAGCAAAGTTCGCTCCGGCAAAACCGCACAGTAAGGCAATAATGATAAATACCCAAAACGGGGTAGCGGTATTTTGCACGGCAATTCCCAGCCAGATGCAGGGAACCACCAGAATAATCGTACTTAATACCGTCCAGTAGCGCCCGCCAAATATGGGTACCATAAAGGAGTAGGGTACGCGTAATATCGCGCCGGAAAGCGAAGGCAGAGCGGTTAATAAAAAGAGTTGATCGGTAGTGAAATTAAAACCGATTTTATTGAGGTTGACCGCGACGGCGCTAAATAACATCCAAACGCAAAAGGCGAGTAGCAGACAAGCTACGGAAATGCAAAGATTTCTGCGGGCTATTTTCTTTCCCTTATTTTCCCAGAATGCCGCGTTTTCAGGTTTCCACTCGCTTAAAAGATAATGATTCTTTTTCTCATTTTTGCTCAGCATATTGCCCTCGAATGAACATTAACCAGTCAAAAAGAATAAAGATGTAAAACAGTCAATTAATATAAAAGAATGAAAGATGGGGCCGAACGATGTGTTTGTTGTAATGAATGAAGAATAGATAAGAAAAACGCGTCGGCAGTCGACGCGCGGAGAATAGAGGGGGATTATTTGTTACAAAGTGTAACCTGGGTCAGAACAGTTCCATCGAAATAAAATAATTGATATGCCGGTTAAAGGTGGCGTCATCTATTTCCTCCATACCCAGCGCGTAAATACCATCCAGGCCACATACCAGCGCAATGAGCCGCCAGGCAATACTTTCCGCATGGTCTTTTGGCGTAAACTCACCTGCTTCGGTTCCGCGCTGAATAATTTTCAGCGTCTCTTCATGCCACATACTCATCGTCAGCAGATATGCGCCTTTGATATCGCTATCGCTGTCGGCCAGCAGCTGCGCTTCGCGCCATAAACGAATATAGGGCTCAAGCTTGCCGTCGTCGCTGCCCACCATGGAAAACAGGCGTTCCCGCCACGTGGCGTCGTCAGCGACCAGCGGCATGTCCAGCATTTCACGGATAAGACGTACAAAGGTATGGGCTTTCAGCTCGCCTGCTGAAGTGAAATGGTGGTGCAGTTGACCGGCGGAGACGCCGGCTTCGGCGGCAATCTGGCGCACGGTCATGGCGCTGAATCCGCCTCTAAGCGCTACGCGCATGGCTGCCAGTACAATAACTTCCCGTCGCGCATCGCGATTTAAGTAGCTCATAACGCCTGGTAACCCCCGTGTTTTTGGTCGATAGTAACAAAAAGTTGGACACTTGTTCAACATTGGGGCAGGATCGCCGTCCTGGACGCTTGTCCAATTTTCAACTTTGAGGAAAGGTAGTATGTCTCGGCAATGGTTGACGCTGATGGCGATTTTGCTGGTTTATATTCCGGTGGCGATTGATGCCACCGTTCTGCACGTGGCCGCGCCAACGCTTAGCGTAGCGCTGGGGACCAGCGGCAATGAGCTATTGTGGATTATTGATATTTACTCGTTGGTGATGGCCGGCATGGTGCTGCCGATGGGCGCGCTGGGCGATAAAATAGGCTTTAAACGCCTGCTACTGCTCGGCAGCGCTATTTTTGGCGCCGCCTCGCTGGCGGCGGCGTTTTCGCCGACGGCCGAAACGCTGATTGCGTCCCGCGCGCTACTGGCGGTAGGGGCAGCGATGATCGTCCCGGCGACGCTCGCCGGTATTCGCAGCACTTTTGCGCTAGCGCAACAGCGTAATATGGCCCTTGGCCTGTGGGCGGCGGTGGGTTCCGGCGGGGCGGCCTTTGGCCCACTGATCGGCGGCATGCTGCTGGAACATTTTTACTGGGGCTCGGTTTTCCTGATCAACGTGCCGATCGTGCTGCTGGTGATAGCGATTAACGCCAAAGTGGTGCCGCGTCAGCCCGCACGACGGGAACAGCCGCTGAATCTATTCCAGGCGCTAATCCTCATCGCCGCCATATTGATGCTGGTATTCAGCGCTAAAACGGCGCTTAAAGGGCAAATGGCGCTGTGGTTAACCGGGCTGGTGGCGGTTGCTGGCGCCGGTATGCTGTTCTGGTTCGTGCGCAAGCAGCTTATGGCGACGCGGCCCATGGTCGATATGCGACTGTTTACCCATCGCATTATTTTAAGCGGTGTGATGATGGCGATGACGGCGCTGATCACGCTGGTGGGCTTTGAACTTCTGATGGCGCAGGAGCTGCAGTTCGTGCATAGCAAAACGCCATTTGAGGCCGGGCTGTTTATGCTGCCGGTGATGGTGGCCAGCGGTTTTAGCGGGCCGATTGCCGGCATGTTGGTTTCGCGCCTGGGGCTGCGCGAGGTGGCAACCGGGGGAATGCTGCTCAGCGCGCTGAGCTTCCTCGGCCTGTCGATGACCGATTTCAGCACCCAGCAGTGGTTGGCCTGGGGACTGATGACGCTGCTGGGCTTTAGCGTCGCCAGCGCGCTGCTGGCTTCCAGCTCTGCCATTATGGCCGCAGCGCCGAAGGAGAAAGCGGCGGCGGCGGGGGCCATCGAAACTATGGCCTACGAGCTGGGGGCTGGTCTGGGCATCGCCCTGTTCGGTCTGATATTGACCCGCAGCTACACCTCATCGATTGTTTTGCCGTCGGGCGTTGACGGCGCAGCGGCGGAGCAGGCGTCCTCCTCCATCAGCGAGGCGATTAAGCTGGCGCAGTCGATGCCGGCTATTCCAGCGCAAAACCTGCTCGAAGCGGCGAAGGCAGCGTTTATTCATTCGCACAGTATCGTGCTGGCGACGGCCGGTGTCCTGCTTCTGCTGCTGGCGGCTGGTATCTGGCGCAGTCTGGCCAGGGCGCCGGAGCTGAATTAACCCTTACAGCTGAAGAGAAAGCGCCATCGCCGCCCGCCGTAGCGGGGCGAGGGCTTTCTCCTTCAGCGCGGCGGCGTTGGTATAGCCTGCCGGAACGCCAACGTTAAGCGCCGCCACCACCTGACCGCTGCGGGAAAGCAGCGGTACCGCCAGCGAACATAATCCCACCTCAATTTGCCGGTCAGCGAGCGCGTAGCCCTGCATACGCACTCTGGCGATTTCCTGCCGTAAACCCGGCAGATCGCATAGCGTATACGGGGTATAGCGGATCAAGCTGGCTCGTGACAATGTCACTTCAAGCTGTTCTTCCGGCAACGCGCTAAGCAGCACGCGTCCCATCGACGTGGCCCACGCAGGCAGACGGCTACCGCGGCCAATATCTACGCTGAGCAGGTTATTCACCGCCGCTCTGGCAATATACAGGACGATATCGCCGTCCAGCGTGGCGGCGGAGCAGGATTCTCCGAGGTTTTTACCCAGATTATCCAGGGCGCTCTGCGCGACTTTCGCCAGCGGCGTTCCGGCCAGGTAAGCGTGACCCACCGCCAGCACGCGGGGGAGTAGCTCATAGCTGCGGCCATCCGGGCTATGCACCATTCCCAGCGCGGCGAGGGTATAGAGGCAGCGGCGCACAGCCGCGCGGGAGATCTGCGTTTTTTGGCTAAGCTGGGAAATGGTCAGGCGCTGCCGCT
This sequence comes from Klebsiella sp. GW_Kp181, assembly GCF_040062315.1. Classification (NCBI taxonomy): domain Bacteria; kingdom Pseudomonadati; phylum Pseudomonadota; class Gammaproteobacteria; order Enterobacterales; family Enterobacteriaceae; genus Klebsiella; species Klebsiella sp. GW_Kp181. Next base: position 239,668 of record NZ_JBEAFR010000002.1, on the reverse strand, counting down.
GCGGGGTAAACGCGTTAAGGACTTCCAGCCCGCGCGCCAGGGACAGCATAAAGTTAGGGTCGTGTTCAGACTGGCGGACGCTGAGAGTATCTGGTTTTTTTTCGCTCATACACCCCTCTTTTACTGAAGATAAAGGTTCATGGGGCATCACTATATCGCGGGTGAAAAACGCGGCGATTCCTTGTACTGTTTTTACCATGTCGGTCACATTATTAACCCCAATTTAACAACCGCGTCGATAATCGCACAACATTTCGATTATCGCCGTTGACCGTTCCGACCGTGCAGACCTATTGTCAACAGAATCGTTACCCCACGTTATGAACAGGGGTATGAAAAGTTATGTATTTCATCACCAGGAAAAAAAGATGACCGCGACCATTGAACGTATTGAAAGCTGGCTGGTGGATATCCCGACCATTCGACCGCACAAACTCTCCATGACCACGATGGGCTGTCAGACGCTGGCGATCGTCCGCATCACCCGTTCGGACGGGATTTGCGGTATTGGCGAAGCCACCACCATCGGTGGATTGAGCTACGGCGTGGAGAGCCCGGAAGCTATCGTTTCGGCAATTAACCATTACCTGATGCCGCTGCTGAAGGGCCAGCCTGCCGATAATCTCAATTCCCTGACCGCGCGAATGAACGGCGCGGTTAAAGGCAACACCTTTGCCAAATCGGCGATCGAAACCGCGCTGCTGGATGCGCAGGGAAAGGCGCTTGGCCTGCCGGTTTCCGCGCTGCTTGGTGGCGCGCTGACGACCTCGCTGCCGGTTCTCTGGACGCTGGCGAGCGGCGACACCGAGAAAGATATTGCCGAGGGGGAAAGGTTACTCGCGGAGCGTCGCCATCGGGCCTTTAAGCTAAAAATCGGCGCGCGCGAGCTGGCGACTGACCTGCGCCATACCCGCGCGATTGTTGAAGCCCTGGGCGATCGGGCCAGCATCCGCGTCGACGTGAATCAGGCGTGGGAAGCCACCGTCGCGGCAAAGGGCTGCCGCGAGCTGGCGGCGATGGGGGTCGATTTGATTGAACAGCCAGTTAGCGCTCAGGATAACACTACGCTGGTGCGCCTCAGCCATCACATCGGCACGGCTATTCTGGCCGATGAAGCGGTAGCGACCCATTACGAAGGCTATCGCCTGGCACAGCAGGGATTCAGCGGGGCCTATGCGCTGAAGATTGCCAAAGCGGGTGGGCCAAACAGCGTGCTGGCGCTGGCGAAGGTGGCGCAAGCTGCGGGAATTGGGCTTTACGGCGGCACGATGCTTGAGGGGACCGTTGGCACCCTGGCCTCGCTGCACGCCTGGTCGACGCTCCCCCTACAGTGGGGCAGCGAGATGTTTGGCCCGTTATTGCTGAAGGACGATATTGTCAGCGTGCCGCTAACGTTCGCCGAAGGCGAAGTGACGCTACCGCAAACGCCGGGTCTTGGCGCTGAACTGGATGAAGACAAACTGCGCTTCTATAGACGCAAAGGATAATGGAGGATTTTTATGCTATTTAAAGTCGATATGACCGTGAATATTCCGCTGGGGTTTCCTGCCGACGAAATTGAGGAAATTAAGCAGCGAGAAAAAAAATATTCACAACAACTTCAGCGTGAAGGTAAATGGCGACATATCTGGCGCGTCGCCGGACTTTACGCCAATGTCAGTATTTTCGATGTAAAAGATGCTGAAGAGCTGCATCAAATTTTAATGGCTCTACCGTTATATCCCTTTATGCAAATTCGCGTGGAGGCGCTCTGTCGTCATCTCTCCTCGATTCGCGAAGACGACCGTTAATAAAAATAATAACTAACCTCGCGCCGAAACTATTCGGCGAATATCCTACAACGATAAGTGAGAAATATTATGAGTAATGCATTCGTACAACAAGATGCTGTGCAACATTTATTGCGTGAAAGTGCAGGTTTAAATGCAACCGGCGGCGACGAACGTTTTAAAACGATTGTTCACCGTCTGCTGGAAAACATCTGCACGCTGATTGATGACTATAACGTCACTGAAGAAGAGTTCTGGCATGCGGTGAATTATCTGCATGAATTAGGCGGCCGCCAGGAAGCGGCACTGCTGGCGGCGGGCCTCGGCCTTGAACACTTCCTCGACCTGCGCCAGGACGCTATTGATGCCGCAGCGCAGCGGGAAACCGGCACTCCTCGTACTATTGAAGGCCCGCTGTACGTGGCAAATGCGCCGCTGGCAGACGGGCATACCCGCATGGATGATGGTAAAGATGCGGGGGAGGTGATGTGGCTTTATGGCCAGGTTCGCGACACCCAGGGCCACCCGATAGCCAACGCTATCGTTGATATCTGGCATGCCAATACCCTCGGGAACTACTCTTTCTTCGATCAAAGCCAGAGTGAATATAATCTGCGCCGCCGCATTCGCACCGGCGCCGATGGCTGCTATAGCGTGCGCAGCATTATGCCATCCGGCTACGGTTGCCCGCCGGATGGGCCAACGCAAAAACTCCTTGACCAGTTGGGGCGTCACGGTAACCGTCCGGCGCATATCCATTTCTTCGTTTCCGCGCCGGGTCATAAACATTTGACCAGCCAAATCAATCTCAACGGCGACAAATACCTGTGGGATGATTTCGCGTTCGCTACCCGCGACGGCCTGATTGCCGATCCGGTAAAAGTCAGCGACCGCGAGCTTATTCAGCAGCGTGAGCTGGAAGGCGAACATACTGAAGTGCGCTTTGATTTTACCCTGTGCAAAGCACTTAACGCCGATGAAGAACACCGCGGTACGCGCCTGCGCGCGCAGGAGTAGCGCGCGGCGTTAATTCTCTTCTCCGGCCAGGTCGTGGCCGGAGAATAAAGCGAAATTCCGACCTCACAGTTTTCTATTCCTGAATTATGCAGGAGGGCCGACTCATGCAAAAAATGTTCACCACATTAAAAGATAAAATCACCAATGCATTAATTGTTGATCGTGAAAAGCATATTTATCGCTGCCATCGCTCAATATTTACCGATCCGCAGCTATTTGATTTTGAAATGAAGCATGTTTTTGAAGGAAATTGGTTGTTCCTTGCTCATGAAAGCCAGATTGCGCAGCCTGGGGATTATTACACCCTGACTCTTGGGCGCCAGCCGGTAATAATAACTCGCGACAAAAAGAATGAACTGCATGCGCTAATTAACAGCTGCGCCCACCGCGGGGCGATGCTGTGTCGCCGTAAAACCGGTAATAAAAGTTCCTTTACCTGTCCATTTCACGGCTGGACATTCAGTAATAACGGCAAGCTTTTAAAAGCCAAAGATGAAAGTACCGGCGGTTACCCGGAGACTTTCAAGCATGAAGGCTCCCACGATTTAAAGAAACTGCCGAGGTTTCAATCGTATCGCGGCTTCCTTTTCGGCAGCCTGAATGCCGATGTACAGCCGCTGGAGGCGTACCTGGGCGAAACCTGCAAAATTATCGACCTGATCGTTGACCAGGCGCCGGAAGGGCTGGAGGTGCTTAACGGATCATCGAGCTACGTTTATGAAGGCAACTGGAAGCTGGGGGCGGAAAACGGTGCTGACGGTTATCACGTTAGCGTGGTCCACTGGAACTACGCTTCCACCATGTCGCGCCGCAACTACGAAGCGGAAGGGACGCACGCGGTAGACGCAAACGGCTGGTCGAAAAGCGTCGGCGGCGGTTACGGCTTTGACAATGGACATATGCTGTTGTGGACCCGGGTGCTGAACCCGGAAGTGCGGCCGATCTACGAACATCGTGAACGGCTGCAGGCGGAATTCGGCCAGTCCCGCGCCGAGCAGATGGTCAACGAAACGCGCAACCTGTGCCTCTATCCAAACGTCTATCTGATGGATCAGTTTTCGACGCAGATCCGCGTGATACGCCCCATCGCGGTGGATAAAACCGAAGTCACCATCTGGTGCTTCGCGCCGAAGGGCGAATCTGACCAGGCGCGGGCGCTGCGTATTCGCCAGTATGAGGATTTCTTCAACGTTAGCGGCATGGGAACGCCTGACGATCTGGAAGAGTTCAGCGCCTGCCAGCGCGGCTATCTCGGTGAGAATCTGGCATGGAGCGACCTCAGCCGCGGGGCGCTGCACTGGGTCGACGGCCCTGACGAACACGCCCTTCAGGCGGGCTTCAGGCCGCAGCTAAGCGGGGTGAAATCGGAAGATGAAGCTTTGTATATCGCCCACCATCATCACTGGCAAAACGTGATGCTGGCGGCGCTGGAAAAAGAGCAGCAGCGCTACGAGCAATCGATCACGCAACGCGTGGAGGTGGTCTGATGCTGACTCTCGAACAGGTTCGCCAGTTTCTCTATTACGAAGCCCGCCTGCTTGACGATCGCCAGTGGGATGATTGGCTGAACTGCTACAGTCCACAGGTGGTGTACTGGATGCCCGCCTGGGGAGATGACGACAAGCTTACCCGCGACCCTCAGCGCGAAATTTCGCTGATTTACTACCCGAACCGCGATGGCCTCGAAGACCGGGTATACCGCATCAAAACGGAACGCTCAGGGGCCAGCACGCCGGAACCGCGCACCACTCATATGATCGGCAACGTTGAGCTGCTTGGCGAAACCGAACAGGTGATGGAGGTGCGCTACAACTGGGTCACCTACTGCCATCGCTATCAGCAGACGGATACCTGGTTTGGCTCTACCTGCTGCACGCTGATTGAAAGCGCCGGCAAACCGCAGATCATCCGTAAAACCGTGCGCCTGAATAACGATTACATCCGTCAGGTGATTGACGTTTACCACATTTAAGAGGCGTTTATGACCTTTAATATTGCTCTCAATTTTGAAGACGGCATCACCCGCTTTATTCAATGTCACGCCGGAGAGAAAGTTCTCGATGCCGCCTATCGTCAGCAGGTTAATCTGCCGATGGATTGTTCGGACGGCGTTTGCGGCACCTGCAAGTGCCGCTGCGTCAGCGGCGAATATGGTCTGGGCGATGAGTATCTTGAAGAGGCGCTCAGCGAAGACGAAGCCGCAGAGCGCCAGGTGCTGACCTGTCAGATGGTGCCATCCAGCGATTGCGTCATTGATGTACCGGCGGCGGCAGCCCAGTGCAAGACCGCGCTGGCAAGCCTGGGGGCGACGGTGAAAGCGGTCAATCTCCTGTCTGACACCGCCATTGAGCTGGCGATCGTGCTGGATGAGCCGCTGGACTTCCTGGCGGGTCAGTACATCAATATTCAGGTTCCCGGCACGCCGCAGGTGCGCGCCTATTCGTTTAGCTCTCTACCGGGCTCGCGTGAGGGGAGCTTTCTGATCCGTAACGTGCCCGGCGGCTTGATGAGTCAGTGGCTGACGCAGCGGGCCAGTCCCGGCGATCGTCTGACGCTAAGCGGCCCGATGGGCAGCTTTTATCTGCGCGGCGGCGAGCGTCCGCTGTTGCTGTTGGCGGGTGGCACCGGCTTAGCGCCGCTGCTCTCGATACTGCAAACGCTGGCTATGCAACGCAGCGCCCGGCCCGTCACCTTGCTCTATGGTGTGACCCGCGACAGCGACCTGGTGAAAACTGATGCGCTTGAAGCATTTACCGGCCAGCTTCCCGCTTATCGCTGGCTGCCGGTGGTTGCCGATGCGCAAAGCCAATGCCCGCAGCGCGGTTTTGTGACCGACCATCTTAATGACGCAATACTCAACGATGGCGATGTGGATATCTATCTGTGCGGGCCACCGCCGATGGTCAATGCGGTATCCACGGCGCTGCGCGAGAGAGGCATTTCGCCGGCGGGGTTCTGGTATGAAAAATTCATCGCCAGCCAGAGTGCGGCGGCATAAGGAGCAACGATGCGATTTAACCATAAAGTCGTGGCCATTACCGGCGCCGCGCAGGGGATTGGCCGACAGACCGCAGAGCAAGCGGCGCGTGAGGGTGCGCGGCTGCTATTGATTGACCGATCTCGCTATGTTCACGAACTGGCGGCGGCGCTGAACGCCGCCGGTTGCCAGGCGCTGGCGCTGGAAGCCGATCTTGAACAATGGGAAAGTACCGAGCGGGCATTCGCCAACGGCGTGGCCCATTTTGGCCACCTGGATGTATTGATTAACAATGTCGGCGGCACCATCTGGGCGCGGCCGTTTGCGGAATATCAGCCGGATCAGATAGAGAAGGAGATTCGCCGCTCGCTGTTTCCGACCCTGTGGGGCTGTCGGGCTGCGCTACCGTGGATGCTGAAGCAGGGCAAGGGCAGTATCGTTAATATTTCGTCGGTGGCAACGGCGGGCGTGAACCGGGTGCCTTATTCCGCAGCGAAAGGCGGCGTTAATGCGTTGACCCGTTCGCTAGCCCTGGAATATAGCGCAAACGGGATCCGCATTAACGCCGTGGCGCCGGGGGGCACCGAGGCGCCTGCGCGCCGGACGCCGCGGAATGAGGAGCTGCCGTCGGCGCAGGAGCAGACGTGGTATCAGCAGGTGGTCGATCAGACGGTGGCGAGCAGCCTGATGCATCGCTACGGTACGCTGGCGGAACAGGCCAATGCCATCCTGTTTCTCGCCAGCGATGAGGCCAGCTACATCACCGGCGTGACGCTGCCGGTCGCCGGCGGCGACCTCGGTTAGCGCCGGGTCGCCTGCCAGCAGAGCAGGGAGCCAGCGCACACCATGCCGGCGCCCTGCCAGAACGACCACGAGAGCGCGGCGCTGAGCAGTACCGCCGCCAGCGCGGAGGAGAGCACCGGCGTAAAGTAGGAGGCGGCGGCTAACAGGCTGACGTTGCCGTGCAGGATGCCGACGTTCCACGCCGCATAGCCCAGGCCCAGGGCAATGGACAGCGCGATCAGTTTGACTATTACCGGCCAGCTAAAGACCATGGGCGGCTGTTCGCTGAACAGAAACTTTAGCCACAGGGTCAGGGCGGTAAGCAGAACAAACAGAGTGATGCCGTTTTTGCCTTGTGCATATTTAGCGGTGACCGTGCAGTAGGCCGCCCAGATAAATGCGCCGACGAACGCCAGAATATAGCTCAGCGGGCTGGAAACCACGTTGCTGATAATTTCGTCAATGTTCAGGCCATGCTCACCGCCTAATACCCAGGTGACGCCGAATAAAGCCAGCAATAACCCTGGGATAACCAGCCAGTTGCTTTTTTGATTGTTAAAGACAATGGCAAATAAAATCGTCAGGCTGGGCCACAGATAATTGACCATGCCCACTTCAATCGCCTGCTGGCGGGTTCCGGCTAATCCTACCGACAGCGCGAGGCATATTTCATAACTGACAAACAGCACGCTGCCTGCCAGCAAATAAGGGCGGGGGATCTGACGTATTTGCGGAAAACCGACGGTAAAGATGAGCAAAAGGCCGCTCAGGCTGTAGATCATCGCCGCGCCGCCTACCGGACCAAGCCCTTCGCTTACGCCACGAATCAGCCCGACCATGGTGCTCCAGAGGACGATGGCGGCGAATCCAATTAGCGTGGCTTTTTTCTTCTCCATATTTAACCTGATGTTGGTTCAAACGCAGTCGGCTTTTATAACACTTTTTTTTCGCCCTCGGGGGATATTTTCCACAGCGCTTAATCCTAATGGAGTAATGAAATTCGGCGCGGCTGACTATTAAGGGGGCATGGGGTCAGGACATTGATTTGACGCAAATAAAACAGGGTTATTGCTGTTAATTTCCACTCCCGCAATGAATAGACATCCCGCATGGAGGGGAACAATGGACGTCAGCCGCAGAAAGTTTTTTAAAATCTGCGCAGGCGGTATGGCCGGAACAACAGCCGCTGCATTGGGTTTTGCGCCCAAAATGGCCCTGGCTCAGGCGCGTAATTACAAGTTGCTGCGCGCCAAAGAGATCCGCAACACCTGCACATACTGCTCCGTGGGCTGCGGGCTATTAATGTATAGCCTGGGCGACGGCGCGAAAAACGCGAAAGAAGCGATTTATCACATTGAAGGGGATCCGGACCATCCGGTGAGCCGCGGCGCGCTGTGCCCGAAAGGCGCAGGGCTGCTGGACTATGTCCATAGCGACAACCGTCTGCGCTATCCGCAATACCGCGCGCCGGGTTCGGATAAATGGCAGCGCATCTCCTGGGATGAAGCATTTACCCGTATCGCTAAATTGATGAAAGCCGACCGTGATGCCAACTTTATTGAGAAAAACGAGCAGGGCGTGACGGTTAACCGCTGGCTGTCCACCGGGATGCTGTGCGCGTCGGCGGCCAGCAATGAGACCGGCATGCTAACGCAAAAATTCGTGCGCTCGCTCGGCATGCTGGCGGTAGATAACCAGGCGCGCGTCTGACACGGACCAACGGTAGCAAGTCTTGCTCCAACATTTGGTCGCGGTGCGATGACCAACCACTGGGTTGATATTAAAAACGCCAATGTCGTGGTGGTAATGGGCGGTAACGCCGCCGAAGCCCATCCGGTGGGATTCCGCTGGGCGATGGAGGCAAAAAACAACAATGATGCGACGCTGATTGTCGTTGACCCGCGCTTTACGCGTACGGCGTCGGTGGCCGATATTTATGCGCCGATCCGTTCCGGTACCGACATTACCTTCCTGTCGGGCGTGCTGCTGTACCTGATCGAAAATAACAAAGTCAATGCCGAGTACGTTAAACACTATACCAACGCCAATCTGCTGGTGCGCGACGATTTTGCCTTCGAAGATGGCCTGTTCAGCGGCTACGATGCCGAAAAGCGTCAGTACGATAAGTCTTCGTGGAACTATCAGTTCGACGAAAATGGCTTCGCGATGCGTGATGAAACGCTGCAGCATCCGCGCTGCGTATGGAACCTGCTGAAGCAGCACGTTTCGCGCTATACGCCGGAGGTGGTGGAGAACATCTGCGGTACGCCAAAAGCGGACTTCCTGAAAGTGTGCGAAGTGCTGGCCTCAACCAGCGCGGCGGACCGGACCACCACTTTCCTCTATGCGCTGGGCTGGACGCAGCATACCGTCGGCGCGCAGAACATCCGCACCATGGCGATGATTCAGCTGCTGCTCGGCAATATGGGGATGGCGGGAGGCGGGGTCAACGCGCTGCGCGGGCACTCCAATATCCAGGGGTTAACCGATTTAGGCCTGCTTTCGACCAGCCTGCCGGGCTACCTGACGCTGCCGTCGGAACAGCAGGTTGATCTGCAAAGCTATCTCGCTGCCAATACGCCGAAGGCGACGCTGCCCGAACAGGTGAACTACTGGAGCAACTACCCGAAGTTCTTCGTCAGCCTGATGAAATCTTTCTATGGCGACGCGGCGCAAAAAGAGAACGACTGGGGCTTCCACTGGCTGCCGAAATGGGACCAGGCTTATGACGTTATCAAGTATTTCAATATGATGGATAACGGCAACGTCACGGGCTATATCTGTCAGGGATTCAATCCGGTGGCGTCCTTCCCGGACAAAAACAAGGTGGTCCGCAGCCTGAGCAAGCTGAAGTACATGGTGGTTATCGACCCGCTGGTGACCGAAACCTCGACCTTCTGGCAAAACCACGGCGAGTCGAACGATGTTGACCCGGCAGCGATTCAGACCGAGGTCTTCCGCCTGCCGTCCACCTGCTTTGCCGAAGAGGATGGTTCCATCGCCAACTCCGGGCGCTGGCTACAGTGGCACTGGAAGGGCCAGGACGCGCCGGGCGAAGCGCGCAACGACGGCGAAATTCTGGCCGGGATTTACCACCGCCTGCGCGAGATGTATCGCACCGAGGGCGGCAGAGGCGTCGAGCCGCTGCTGAAGATGGGGTGGCACTACAAGCAGCCGGATCGTCCGGAATCAGAAGAGGTCGCGAAAGAGAACAACGGCTACGCGCTGGCGGATCTCTACGACGCTAAAGGCGCGCCGCTGGCGAAGAAAGGCCAGCTGTTGAACAGCTTCGCGCTGCTGCGCGATGACGGTACCACCGCGTCGTCTTGTTGGATCTATACCGGCAGCTGGACCGAGCAGGGCAATCAGATGGCTAACCGCGATAACGCCGACCCGTCAGGTCTTGGCAATACGCTCGGCTGGGCATGGGCGTGGCCGCTCAACCGGCGGGTGCTGTACAACCGCGCGTCGGCGGATATGAACGGCAAGCCGTGGGATGCGAAGCGAATGCTGATCCAGTGGAACGGTAGCAAGTGGGTTGGCAACGATATTCCGGACTTCAATACCGCGCCTCCGGGCAGCAAAACCGGGCCGTTTATTATGCAGCCGGAAGGTCTGGGGCGTCTGTTTGCCCTGAATAAGCTGGCGGAAGGTCCGTTCCCGGAACACTACGAACCGATGGAAACGCCGCTTGGCACCAATCCGCTGCACCCGAGCGTGGTCTCCAGCCCGGTGGTACGTCTGTATGAAGAAGATGCCCTGCGTTTAGGTAAGAAGGACAAATTCCCGTACGTCGGCACCACCTATCGTCTGACCGAGCATTTTCATACCTGGACCAAGCATGCGCGGCTCAATGCGATTGCGCAGCCGGAGCAGTTTGTCGAAATCAGCGAAGGCCTGGCGAAAGCGAAAGGGATCGCCAATGGCGATCGGGTGACGGTCAGCAGCATGCGCGGCTTTATTCGCGCGGTGGCGGTGGTGACGCGTCGTCTGCAAACGCTCAACGTCAACGGTCAGCAGGTGGAAACCGTCGGTATTCCGCTGCACTGGGGTTTTGAAGGAGTGGCCCGCAAAGGTTACATCGCCAATACCCTGACGCCGAACGTCGGGGATTCCAACTCGCAGACGCCGGAGTATAAGGCGTTTCTGGTCAACATCGAGAAAGCGTAAGGAGCGAAGCAATGGCGATGGAAACCCAGGACATCATTAAACGCTCCGCCACCAATCCGATCACCCCCGCGCCGCGCGCGCGGGATTTTAAGGCGGAAGTGGCAAAGCTGATTGATGTCTCCTCCTGCGTAGGCTGCAAAGCCTGCCAGGTGGCCTGTTCCGAGTGGAACGATATCCGCGATGAAGTCGGGCACTGCGTCGGGGTTTACGACAATCCCGCCGATCTGAGCGCCAAATCCTGGACGGTAATGCGCTTTAGCGAAACCGAGCAGAACGGCAAGCTGGAGTGGCTGATTCGCAAAGACGGCTGTATGCACTGTGAGGATCCGGGCTGCCTGAAGGCGTGCCCGTCCGCCGGAGCGATTATTCAGTACGCAAACGGCATCGTCGACTTTCAGCAGGAAAACTGCATCGGCTGCGGCTACTGCATTGCCGGATGCCCTTTTAACGTCCCGCGCCTCAATAAAGAGGATAACCGGGTCTATAAGTGCACCCTGTGCGTCGATCGGGTCAGCGTTGGCCAGGAACCGGCCTGCGTGAAAACCTGCCCAACCGGCGCGATTCACTTCGGCAGCAAGCAAGAGATGCTGGAAGTGGCCAACGAGCGTGTGGAAAAACTGAAGAAACGCGGCTATTCCCATGCCGGGGTGTATAACCCGCCTGGCGTCGGCGGCACCCACGTGATGTACGTGCTGCATCATGCGGACCAGCCGGAGCTGTACCATAACCTGCCGAAGGAGCCGCAGATAGATACCTCGATAAATCTGTGGAAAGGCGCGCTGAAGCCGCTCTCCGCCGTTGGCTTTATCGCCACCTTTGCCGGGCTGATCTATCACTACATCGGGATTGGGCCGAACAAGGAAGCGGATGACGATGAGGAGGAGCATGATGAGTAAATCGAAAATGATTGTGCGCACGAAGTTTATTGACCGCGCCTGTCACTGGACGGTGGTCATCTGCTTTTTCCTGGTGGCGCTGTCGGGGATCTCGTTTTTCTTCCCGACGCTGCAGTGGCTGACCGAAACCTTCGGTACCCCGCAGATGGGGCGTATTCTGCATCCGTTCTTCGGGGTTCTGATTTTCGTGGCCCTGATGTTTATGTTCGTGCGCTTTGTCCACCATAATATTCCCGACAAACAGGATATTCCCTGGCTGAAAGGGATTATCGAGGTGCTTAAGGGCAATGAGCATAAAGTGGCGCGGGTAGGGAAATACAACGCTGGCCAGAAAATGATGTTCTGGACGATCATGAGCATGATATTTGTGCTGCTGGTCACCGGGGTGATTATCTGGCGGCCTTATTTTGCCCACTATTTCCCGATTCAGGTTATTCGCTATAGTCTGCTGATTCACGCAACGTCGGCCATTATTCTTATCCATGCGATTCTGATCCATATGTATATGGCATTCTGGGTTAAAGGATCGATTAAAGGCATGATTGAAGGTAAGGTGAGCCGACGCTGGGCGAAGAAGCATCATCCGCGCTGGTATCGCGACGTGGAGCGCCTGGAAGCGAAAAGGGAAAATCGCGAAGGGCTGAAGTAAGCCTTAACGTATTACCCGTTCCGGTTAATGCCGGAACGGGGGTTAATATCCTCAGGGGCATCAATTAGCTCACCTCTGACAGCGTTGAAAACATTGTCTCATCTATTTATGCCCGGGCGCGCGCTCTGACGGGCTCTCTTTTTCTGACGACAGATATTTCCCTTTTTCCCATTAAGTCAGTTGGGTCGCTGTTTCAACGTAGCGCTATTAACGTCATTATCCGTTGTCTCTATAAAAAACGCTATCATTCAGGCGGATTCTTGCGTATTTTGCGCGGCGGCTTCCACAGAAAAGAAAATTACTGAAATTAATATTGTGGGTTGTCTTTACGCAGCGATAAAGAGTAAGCTGTATACGGTTCAAGGAATTCCGGGTTATATTTGAGTAAAAAATGGAAGATGCTAAATTAATAAAAATCATGCATGAAAGTGGCTTTACAGATAAGCAGATCGACAAGTTAACGGCGAGATATAAGACGCTTTTATACTGTGCCGTTGACGAAGCGGCATCGCGCTTGCCCAGGGCAATATTTGTCCATGTATTCGTTCTTTTAATTATCGGGATCGGCATCCTGAAAGCGGTACATGAAGGGACCTGGCATCCTGCGCAGCTCATTATTTTCGCGCTACCGCTGGTCGTCGCCTGTGGAGTATCGCATCACTTCGCTCCGCTAAGTGAGGTATACAAAGCAGCAAAGGTGATGAAAAAGATCAAACATCAGCAGGTTCACTAATTCACTTGCGGATGAAGCGTTAACGGCGACTGACTGCCCGAGGCAATAAAATCATGAAAGCCATGCTTCGCTATTTTTTAAAGGATATTTATGACGGCATTCGCACTCACGTAATATTAATCTGCGCAATAGTACTTACAGGGCTTATTTACCGGGCTTTCGATTTTGACGTTTGGTTCACGCCTGTCGTTGTCATTGTTATATTGGTTGCCCATTGGGTATTAAGCCAATTCAGGATTTAATGATTGCTGTTTTTATGAACGTTCGATATGAAGTAATCACGCTGTTTTATGGATAAACAGGTTGCGGAAGGTTTTAAACTGGTTTACCGCCAGAGAATGCATAATAATGCGACCGGTAAAATCCATAACAAGTGATTAGATGTATGAAAAAGACTATTTTTTCGTTAGCGCTTGGCACTTTTGGTCTCGGAATGGCGGAATTTGGCATCATGGGGGTATTACCTGAAATTGCCCGTGATGTCGGCATATCCATTCCTGCCGCAGGCAACATGATTTCATATTATGCGTCCGGCGTCGTGATCGGCGCGCCGGTGATGGCGATATTCTCCAGCCGCTTTTCACTAAAATCAGTGATGCTGTTTCTCGTAGCGCTATGCATTATCGGCAACGCCATCTTCACGTTCTCCTCCAGCTACTCGATGCTGGCGCTGGGGCGCCTCATCTCCGGGTTTCCGCACGGCGCATTCTTTGGCGTGGGCGCGATCATTCTGTCGAAAATTGCGCCGCCAGGCAAGGTTACCGCAGCGGTGGCGGGGATGATCGCCGGGATGACCGTCGCCAACCTGCTGGGGGTACCGGGAGGAACCTGGCTTGGCCATCAGTTCAGCTGGCGCTATACCTTCCTGGCGATTGCGGTCTTTGACGTCGCGGTGCTGGTGTCCATCGCCTGGTGGGTGCCGACGTTATTTGATAAATCAACCACGCGCTTGCGCTCGCAATTTCATTTTTTAACCTCGCCTGCGCCGTGGTTAATTTTTGCCGCCACCCTGTTCGGCAATGCCGGCGTCTTCGCGTGGTTTAGCTATATTAAGCCGTTTATGATCAACGTCTCCGGCTTCGGTGAAAGCGCCATCATAATGATTATGATGCTGGTGGGTCTGGGGATGGTTCTGGGGAATTTATTTAGCGGTAAAGTTTCCGCACGCTACAGTCCGTTACGTATTGCCGCCGTGACGGATGGCGTTATCGTTTTGACCTTATTACTCCTGTTCCTGCTGGGTCAGAATAAAACCGCCTCACTAACCCTGGCGTTTATCTGCTGCGCGGCGCTGTTTGCCCTGTCGGCGCCGCTGCAAATCATGCTGCTGCAAAATGCCAAAGGCGGCGAGATGCTGGGCGCGGCGGGGGGCCAGATCGCCTTTAATCTTGGTAGCGCCATCGGGGCGCTGTTCGGCGGGATGATGATTACGGCCGGCCTTGGCTGGCGTTCTGTTGCCTTACCGGCCGCGCTGCTTTCGTTTCTTGCGCTCAGTTCACTGCTGATTTATGCCCGCTATCAGCAGCGTTCTGTCTGACGAAATCCGCAGGCGGCTAATCCTGCCACGGCTCCCCGAGGGTCAGCATTAACCGGTTGGCCCAGGCGAAGAAGGCTGCCGATTGCAGCAGATCCAGTTGGGCGAGGGTATCCAGCTGTTGCTGTTCGACGGCCGCAAGGTGGCTCGCGGCCAGGGCGGGAGGGGTAACGGAAATCGCTGCGGCAAAATCAATGAGCGCCTGCCAGCGCGGCGTCTGCCCATCGCTCAGCTTCTCTCCCGGGGTCACCGCCAGCAGGGTCTCTACCGCCGTTTCATCTTTCGCTAACTGCGCGGCCTTGCGAGCATGCACCGAGGCGCAATAAATACAACCGTTGATTTTACTCGCTACCGTCGCCGCCAGCTCGCGTTCGGCGCGCGGCAGGCCGCCGGGAGTATAAAAAATCCCTTTATCGGTTAACGTACGCTGCTCCAGCACCGGCTGGTTGCGCGCCAGCAGGCGGAAGTAGGGCGAGTCGCTGTGGCCGAATTTCGCCAGCAGCGCCTGCTCATCCGGGGTAAATTCCGCCAGCGGTTTAGCCGCCAGCCAGGGTTCCCAGTGCAGTTCATCGCGGGTGAAGCGCACCGGCGCGCGTTTACCGCTGAGGGTTTGCGGTGAGGTATGCCAGAATCCGGCTACGACCGGGGTCCCGGCAACCGGGGCGCTTTTACCGTTGAGCAGGCGTAGACCGTTCAGCAGACGACTCTGGAAGCTGACAAACGCAATCAGCTGGGCCAGCGTCACGATAGCGCGCGGGCTCCATCCGGCGCGGGTTAATACCTCCAGAGCCGAAGGCGTGGCTTCTACCGGCGCGAAGGTCAACAGCCGGGCAAAGGCCTGCGCCGGAACCAGCCGCGGCGAGGTCGGATCGGCAATCCCAAACCCGGCATAGTGGGCGGCCAGCGCATCGCTCTCATGCAGCTTCGCTACCCTGGCGGCAACGGCAAAACGTTCGTCGAGCGGAAAGTCGTTATCCTGCTGACCGAACAGCGCTTCATAGCTTCCCTGAGCATGATGGGTGGCTGCCTCGCGCACGGCTCTCGCCGCCGCTAAGGCGGAATCGGGGGCAATTTCTGCCAGTTCGGCCAATATATCCTGACTGAGCGTCATGGTGACTCCTTATCGTATCTGCGGGGCAATATGCTGAGCGATCAGTTCAATGGAACGAAGCGTGTCGCGGTGCGAGGGTTCAACGGAGTGCACCTGGAACGAAATATCGGTTACCCGCCGTAGGACGCTATCGCGCCCAAGCGAAGCGGCGACGTGCTGCGGGTCGCCAACGTGCGCGTCAAGCTGCGGCAAAAAATCAGTGACAGTGTCACCAATAATATGATGACCTGCGGCGCGATGCTGGGCCGCCTGCTGGCGCAGACCGGGTTCTGCGACCTGCAGCGCATACTGCTGGCTATCGGCGACAAAGGCCGTCCGCGAGGCGAGGATCCGTGGCTCGACGCCCGGCGGCAGCGCGGCGAGATAGGCGTCAATAATCGGATTCTGGATAGCGTCCAGCGGCAGCGTGGGCTGCCCTGAAGGACGCGGCTGGGTACGCGAAAGCATCAGGCCGTGTCCGGCCTGAGCCGCGCGCACCGCGCCCTCAACGGAAAAGGTGGCAATCCAGATACGCTCCGCCAACTGCGGTGCCTGGGGATAAAGATGATTATCCGGATGCGAAAGTGAATCTCCGCGCCAGGCGCTTTGAATCAGATGCAGGTGTTCGGCAAAGACTGCGCTGCGCTGGTCGATGGTCAATCCAAAGGGTAAAAACGAGGTCGGCGTGCCGCCAGACCCGAAGCCCACCTCCAGTCGTCCATCGGCGAGCAGATCCAGCACCGCCGCATCCTCGGCAACCCGCAGCGGGTTTTCCATCGGCAGGGTGATAATGGCGGTTCCCAGGCGAATGCGCTCCGTATGCGCTGCCGCGTGGGCGAGAAAGACCAGCGGCGACGGCAGGCCGCCTTCGTGCTCATGAAAATGGTGCTGAGCGACCCAGGCGCTGTCAAAACCCAGTCGTTCGGCGTGGCGAATTTGTTCGGTAGCCAGCCGATAGCGCTCACCTGGCGCGACGTGGTCCAGCAGGCGAGTGAAAAAACCCAGTCGTTTACGCGTCATGCGACCTCCTTGTTCGAGGGGGAAAAGTGGGGAATAGCGGCAATAAGCTCGCGGGTATACTCATGCTGCGGAGCGCTGAACAGTCGGCCGACATCGCCATGTTCAATAACCTGGCCCGCCCGCAGTACCGTCACGCTGTGGGCGATACGGCGAACCGTCGCCAAATCGTGGGTGATAAACAGATAGGTCAATCCCAGCTGTTGCTGCAGCTGCTGCAGCAAGGCGAGAATTTGCGCCTGGACGGTAACGTCCAGCGCCGAAGTCGCTTCATCGAGGACAAGGATCGTCGGTTCAAGGATTAGGGCGCGGGCGATAGCCACCCGCTGCCGCTGCCCGCCGGATAGCTCACGGGCGGTTCGCGACAGCAGCTCCGGAGCGAGCGCCACGCGAGCGGCGACCGTTTCGACGCGCTGGCGTCGTATTCCGGCGCTGAAGCGGTCGAAGTTCTTTAACGGCTCTTCAATGATTTCAAACAGCGTTTGCCGTGGATCAAGAGAGGCAAAGGGGTTCTGATAGACAAACTGAATTTTACGCCGTAGCTGGCGGAGCGCCTCCCGACTGAGATGCCCGGCATCAATACCATCGATGGCAATCTGGCCGCTATCCGCCTTTTCGAATCCCAGCAGGATCCGCGCAAGTGTCGTTTTGCCAGAACCGGACTCACCAACCAGCGCGTGCGTGCAGCCGCGCTTAACCTCAAAACTCACGGCGTCCAGCGCCTGCAAATGCGCCCGGCCTAATGAGAAGCGCTTGCTGATGTCGTCGACGCGAATCGCCGGCGTAGCCAGTACGCGACCGCCGGAGGGAGCCATGGTCAGCGTCGGGCCGTGAAGATCGCTGAGCAGCTGGCGAGTATAGGCATGCTGCGGCGTCCGTACCACATCGCGGGTCGCGCCTTGCTCCTGAATTTCGCCATGACGAAAGACCAGCAGGCGGTCGGCACGCTCGGCTGCCAGCGCCAGATCGTGAGTGACGAACAGCACCGCCGTGCCGGATTCCCGGCGCAGGGTATCCAGCAGATCGAGGATCCGCTTCTGTACCGTCACGTCAAGGGCGCTGGTTGGCTCATCAGCAATGATTAAATCCGGTTTCAGAGCGATGGCGATGGCAATCAGCACTCGCTGCTTCATGCCGCCTGAAAGCTGGTGCGGATATTGATCGAAGCGCTGCTCCGGGTGGCTCAGTCCAACCTTCGCCAGCAGCGCCAGTACCTGCGTTTTACGTTCCGCGGCGCTGCGTTTCTGATGGAGGCGCAGAATTTCACCTACCTGCGCGCCGATGGTTTTCACCGGATTGAGGGAGTTGCCTGGATCCTGGGGCACCAGGCTAATTCGCGCGCCGCGCAGGCCGTCGAGGCGTTTATCTGACCAGCCGCTAATATCTTCGCCGTTAATACTGATGCGCCCGCTGTCGCGCCGGGCATTCTCCGCCAGCAGACCCATTATCGCCTGGGCGGTAGTGGTTTTGCCCGAGCCGGATTCGCCGACGAACGCCAGCATTTCGCCGCGTTTTACCTGAAAACTGACGTTATGCACGACTTCACGCCATTCACTCTGCGAACGATAGCTGATGCGTAGGTTTTCTACGGTTAAAACATTCATCGGCGTTCTCCGCTAAATTGTCGGCTAATACGGTTGGCGGCAAGCACGACCGCAATCACCGCCATACCGGGAAGGGTCGTTAGCCACCAGGCGGTGGAGAGGTAGTTACGGCCTTCGGCGATCAGTAATCCCCACTCTGGTACCGGCGGCGGCGTGCCGTAGCCGAGAAAACTCAGGGTTGAGAGCGCCAGAACGGCCTGGCCGAACTGGAGCGTGGCGAAGGCCAGTACCGCGGTGAGCGAGTTGGGTAAAATATGCCGCCAGAAGACGGCAAAAAAGGTGCCGCCGCTGCCGTAGGCCGCTTCGACGTAATCGCTGCGCCGTACGCGTACGACTTCCGCGCGCGCCAGGCGGGCAAAGCTGGCTATTGCCGCCACCCCGACCGCGACGGCGGCGTTGAGGGTGCCGAAGCCGAGCAGAATAATGACCGTTAGGGACAGCAACAGGGATGGAATCGCCAGCAGTACGTCGACCAGCCGCATGACGATCGACTCCACGCGTCCCGCCAGCGCGCCGGCCAGCGTACCCAGCGCGGTTCCGATGATCAGGCCAATCGCCACTGCCGCCAGCGCAGCGGAGAGCGAATGGGCAGCGCCATAGACGATTCGACTCCACAGATCGCGACCAAGCTGGTCGGTGCCCAGCCAGTGACCCGCCTGGGGGGCCAGGCGCTGGGCGCCGGGGAAACCTTCCAACGGGTTATAAGCGGTAAACAGCTGCGGGACAACGGCCATCAGCGCAGCAACGATCATAATTGCCCAGGCCAGCAGCAGGCCGGGCTGGAAGCGTAGCGTGCGCCAGTCTGGCGAGCGGCGGCGGGCGGCGATTGCGTAATCAACCAGACTCATAGCGCACCTCCTTCAGCGGTTTTCAGGCGCGGGTCGAGCAGCGGCATCAGCAGGTCGACCAGCAGATTAATCAGGATAAAACCAAGGGCTGAGATCATCACCACCGCCTGCAGTACCGCGATATCCTGATTATTGACCGCCTGCTGCGTCAGCAGACCCAGCCCGCCGCGGCCAAACACGGTTTCAGTAATCAGAGCTCCGGCGATCAGTTCCCCTAGCAGCAGCCCGGCCATATTGAGCACCGGTAGTAGGGCATTGCCGGTAACGTGCCGCCACAGCACGCCGGTCTCGCTCATGCCTTTAGCACGAGCAACGGCCACAAACGGCAGCGCGGCGACCTGATCCAGACTGCGCATCAGAATCTGCGCCAGCGGAGCGGAAATCGGTACCGCGACGGCGACGACGGGCAGAATGAGTCCCTCAATCGGTCCCGGATTGATCACCGGTATCCAGCGCAGCTGAAAGGAGAAAAGCTGTATCAGGGCGATAGCGAGCCAGAACGTCGGCAGGGAGATAAACAGCACCGGCAGCGATTGCAGCGTATTGCTTAGCCAGCGCAGACCCGGCAGCCGTGAGGCGAAGGCGAGGGTAAAAGCCAGCGCCACCGCCAGCGCAAAGGCGGGGAGCGCGAGGCTTAGTGTCTGCGGCAGATTGCTGGCGATCAGCGCGCTCACCGGCAGTCCGGCCTGCAGCGAATAACCAAAATCCCCGCGCAGCATGGCGAAGAGGGTGTGGAGATACTGCTTCCACACCGGGCTATCGGCCCCCCAGGCGAGGCGCATTTCGGCGATCTGCTCAGGGCTGAGCCCCAGATCCGGATTCTGAAACTTGATCAGTACCGCATCGCCGGGCAGCACCTGTAAAAGGATGAAGGAGAGGGTAAATGCCGCCCATAGCACCAGTAAACCCTGGCCGGTTCGCCGCAGAAGATAATGGCTCATCGCAGGCTCCTCAGTGCTTTTCCAGCCACGCGCCATAGAACGACGGGCGGCCTACCGCTTCAAAACTGACGCCTTTCACCCACGGGGCGCCGGCGAAGACCTGCGGTTCTTCAAATATCGGGATCACGTAGGCATTATCCAGCAGATAGCGTTGGGCATCGCCGGTGAGCTGGAGCCGTTTTTGCGGTTCAACTTCGGCTGAAATCGCGCTCAGCAATGCGTTGAGCTTATCGTCGCGGAAGTCCTGTACTTTGTCGCTGGAGCCGCCTTTTTGCAGCAGCGCGTCGCGGTTAGTGGGGAAAAACATGCTTTTCACCACGTCGGGGTCGGCGCGGCCCACTTCCGACACGGTGAGCGGCGTTTTCAGCGGATCGAGGTTATCCAGCGTGCGGCTGCCGGCATCGCCGGCTTTGACCGCCAGCGCGACGCCGACCTGACGCCACTGCTGAGCGACAAGCTGCAAAACTTCTTTATTTTGCGGTTGCGGCAGAGATTCATAGACGGTTAAGGCCAGCCGCTGGCCATCTTTGACCCGAATACCATCGGCAGCCGGTTTCCAGCCTGCATCATCAAGCAGTTGTTTTGCTTTGGCCGGATCGAAAGCCAGCTTGTCGCTGAGGTTAACGTACCCGGCGGCGGTACTGGCGACGACGGAGGTCGCCTGCGGATAGTTGGCGGAGAACAGCGTTTCGACTATCTGCCTGGCGTCGGTGGCGTGCAGCAGCGCCTGACGAACGCGCAGGTCGGCAACCAGCGGATTATCCGGCCGGAAGCTCAGGCTATCGTTAACGCCGCGCGTGGGGGCAGCATAAATTTTAAAGCCCTGCCCGGTGGCCTGCTTTTCATCGTAGGCCTGTACCTGACGGATAAAGTCAGCCTGGCCCGCCAGCAGAGCGCCAATGCGCACGCCATCTTCAGGGGTAACGATGTAAGTGATGCCATCGAGATTAGCTGGCCCCTGCTGGGTGAGATTTTTCGGTCCCCATTGATAATCTTTGCGCGCGACCAGAGTGAGTTCGCGCCCCGGCTTTTCATCTTTTACCGTAAAAGGTCCGGAGCCAATAATATGGCGGGCATCGCCCAGCTCTTCAAAATTACGCGCCAGGGTACTGAGGGATACCAGCCCGGAGCCGATGGTGGCGGTGCCCTGCAGAAATCCCGGCGAGGGCTTTTTAAAGTAGAACTTTACCGTCAGCGGATCGATGACTTCGCTGCGATCGTAGTTATTAATGACCTCAGACACCGGCAGGCGGTGCGCTTTATCACCGAGGCCGTAGGTATCAAAGTTTTTGGCGACCGCCCTGGCGTCAAGCGGGGTGCCATCTGAGAAGGTCACCCCGGGGCGAAGCTTAAAGGTATATTCGGTTTTATCCGCGTTGGCGCTCCAGCTTTCGGCGATCCACGGCTCCACCTGCAGCGTTTTCGGGTTCTGCCAGGTGAGCTTATCGGTTATTTGATTAAGAATGCCGCCGTTGGGGTAGAAGCCACCGGCCGGTGGGTAAAGATTAGTATGCGGCTGCTGCTCCAGATAGATTAACGTACCGCCTTTAACCGGGGCGTCGGCGGCCCAGGCGGAAAACGCGCCGGTTAAAAATAGCGCCGCCAGCGCGGGCAGGCGAAAACGGATGTGCATGGTGAATTCCTTTGTTATCTCTTGTTTAGTCATCATCGGGCGCGCGTTTTAACAAAGGAAGTAAGGATTTGCGCTAAGCATTTGCGTAAAAAGCATTTATATCCTGCATACCACAGGCTGCGCATAGCGGGGAGAGCGTTGTTAATGAAGGTGGTAGCCGGTTCGATATTTATCGGCTGAACGATGATGAGCGTAAGAAAGGATTTCTGCCGGGCATCATGTAAATATGCGCAGCAGAGCTACGTGCATAAGGGGATAAATGGAACCTCTCCCGTAGCGAGAGAGGCGAGAAAATTAACGGCGGAAATCAATCACCATACGACCGCGAATTTGTCCCTGTTCCATCTCCTTAAAGATGGCGTTGATATCACCCAGCGGGCGCAGGGTGACCTTCGGTGCCACCTTACCCTCGGCGGCAAACTGGAAGGCTTCGGCCAGATCCTGGCGCGTACCCACCAGAGAACCAACCACCTCGATACCGTCCAGTACCAGGCGCGGAATATCCAGGCTCATGGCTTCCGGAGGCAGGCCGACGGCCACTACGCGTCCGCCGGCGCGAACCGCATCCACCGCAGAGTTAAACGCCGCTTTGGCGACCGCCGTCACGACTGCGGCATGGGCGCCGCCGGTTTTCTCGTGGATAATTTTGGCCGCGTCTTCGCTGCGGGAATTGATGGTCAGATCTGCGCCCATTTCTGCGGCCAGTTTCAGCTGTTCATCATTAACGTCAAGGGCGATGACCTTGGCGTTAAAAACGTTTTTCGCATATTGCAGGGCCAGGTTACCCAACCCGCCGAGGCCATAAATGGCGATCCACTGGCCGGGTTTGATATGGGAAACTTTTACCGCTTTATAGGTGGTGACCCCTGCGCAGGTGATGCTGCTGGCTGCCGCAGAATCAAGACCATCCGGCACTTTGACCGCGTAATCGGCAATGACGATACACTCTTCGGCCATCCCGCCATCAACGGTGTAGCCCGCATTTTTTACCGAACGGCACAGCGTTTCGTTACCGCTGTTACAATATTCACAGTGACCGCAGCCTTCGAAGAACCATGCGACGCTGGCGCGATCGCCCGGCTTGAGCGAGTGCACGCCAGGGCCGACCTGCTGCACCACGCCCACGCCTTCATGGCCCAGAATGACGCCGGTTTTATCGCCAAAATCGCCGTTCTTAACGTGCAGGTCGGTATGGCAGACGCCGCAGCAGTCCATTTTTAAAAGGGCTTCGCCGTGCTGTAATGGGCGAAGTGTTTTTTCCGTAACATTGACCTGATGATCTTGCGTGACGACGGCAGCTTTCATTCTGTTCTCCTTATTAAACATAAGCGTATTAACACAATATTTGTTTTTACGCATGTTAACCAATAGCTTAAATTGCCAATAAATCAAGGTAATAATAGATTTTTATGCTGGTTAAAGGTTCCTTTTGTTTGTTTTTCGAACAGTTTTTCTTATGTTTCTGCGCGTCATATTTATGTCACTTGCATGTCATGAAATTTTCATCCGCGATCTCTATCGTTCTGTTTTTCAATTTCTTATTAACGTAGAGCGACATGACAATGCATCTGGCGAAAACCCTCCTGGCCGCAGGCCTTCTGCTTTCTACCGCCGTTGAGGCGCAAAACGTGCTGGATTTTCCGCAGCCGAACAACAACCCTGAAGAGTTTTACGCCGTAACCGAAATCCCGGCAGGCGGCATTATCAAATACGAAACGGACGCCAAAACCGGCTTTCTTATCGCCGATCGTTTCCAGTCGATGCCGGTGGCCTATCCGGCTAACTACGGCTCGCTCACTCAATCGCTGGCAGGGGATGGCGATCCGCTGGACGTGGTGTTTTATACCCGCGCGCCGATGGCCCCGGGAACGCTGATTAAGCTGCGCGCGATTGGCGTGCTGAAGATGATTGATGGCGGCGAGAAGGACGACAAAATCATTGCCGTTCCGGCAAGTAAAATCGATCCAACCTACGATGACGTGATTAACATCAGCGATCTGCCGAAAATTGAGCAGGAGCGTCTGCAGGCTTTCTTCCGGGTTTACAAACAGCTGCCGGACGGACGCAAAAAAGTCGAGCTGGACGGCTTTAACGATGCCGCCGCCGCGAAACAGGAAATCAAAGCGGCATGGGAAGCGTGGAAAGAGAAAAATCCGCAATAAGTACAAAAGCGGGTAAAGCCGGCAAGCCTCTTTTTTCCCCGTAAGATGGGTATCGGCATGGTGTCACGCGCGAGTAAAGTGCAAGTATTCACCCCGTTCAGTTGAGGCCAGTTCAGGGAGGAGACAACACGGCGGCTTGACAGCACGCAGCGGAAAATGGTTGTATCATGCAACTATTGCTGAAAGAGCTGACCTCAGATGAACTCACCCGCGCTTGTTGATGAAATTCGTACCGCTTCCCGCCTGATGGTGCGTGAACTGGGCTTTATGAGCACCACGCTGGCCGCTACGGCGTACTCACCTTCGGCGGTACATACGCTTGTGGAAATTTCACTACGCGGCGCGATGACGGCCGCGCAGCTGGTGCAGATCCTGGGGCTGGAAAAGTCTAGCGTCAGCAGGATGCTTTCCCGTCTGCTTGCCGCCGGCGAACTTCAGGAAAAAACGTCCTCCCGCGACGGGCGGATTAAGCAGCTTGCGTTAACGGCGCAAGGTGCGGCTACGGTCGAAAAAATTAACGCCTACGGCGCTATGCGGGTAGTGGATGCGCTGGAACACCTGAGCGATGCGCAAAGACAGTGCGTCGCTCAGGGCCTCACAACCTGGGCCTGGGCGTTGGAAAAATGCCGCGACGTCGAGGCTACAGGCTCGAAAAAGACGATTGATATCGCTACCGGCTATCGGCCTGGAATGATTGGCCGCATAGCGCAAATGCACGGCGAGTATTATGCAAAACATTATCAGTTTGGTGCTTTTTTCGAGAGTAAAGTCGCCAGCGGGCTGGCGGAATTTTCAGCTCGTCTCGATAAACCGTGCAACCGTGTTTGGCTGGCCGTTCAGGGCGAGCAAATTGTCGGATCGGTAGCGATTGACGGCGAGGATCTGGGGAATAACCAGGCGCATCTGCGCTGGTTTATTCTCGACGATAGCTGCCGGGGTAGCGGCATTGGTCGGCGCCTGCTGAGCGAAGCCATGGCTTTTTGCGATAGCCGGGACTTTGCATCAGTACAGCTATGGACCTTCAGCGGCCTGCACGCCGCCCGCAGGCTGTATGAATCCTTTAGTTTCACGCTGGATAAAGAGTGGCAGGGCGAACAGTGGGGCAGGACGATGACCGAGCAGCAGTTTAGTCGAATCAAACCGCGACCGGCGACTCATGCTAAGTAAAACCCCGGCGCAGCGGGCTGCGCCGGGGAACAAACATTTAGCTTAGCAAAGCGTTGAGGGTGGCTATCTCCTTACGCCACTGCGCCTGCAGCTGCGGTTTTTGATGTTTTGGTTTACGGGCCAGATCGTCGGCCAGCAGTTGCTCAAGCGACACTAACCGTTCCAGCAGCGTATCATGGTCTTCCTCCGCTTCGCGGCGGTTCTCCGCCACGACCTCCGGGGCCGGACAACGAACGGCGGTGCGTAAAACCTCATACACCTCTTCGGCGCTGTGCCATTCGCTCAGCCCGCGCTCGTCAATAAGCCAGAAGCGATTGCAGCTATGGTTAATGAGTTCGCGGTCGTGGCTCACCAGCAGCAGTCCGCCTGGGTAGTCGCACAACGTTCTTGCCAGCGCTGTTTTGCCGTCCATATCCAGATGGTTGGTTGGCTCATCCAGAAGCAGCAGGCTATAGCAGGCCAGAGACAGGCCGACAAATAGCAGACGCGAACGCTCGCCGCCGCTTAAGGTGGCGACCTTTTGCCCGTGACGAGCCCAGCTAAATCCGGCTGAGATCAGCGCCCGCTTGCGCGCGTCCGCCGCCGGCTCAAAAGGCTCCAGCGCGTCGAGAAGCGTGTCGTCATCCGCAAGCTGATGCAGGGTCTGATCGTAATAACCCGGTTTCAGCCGCGGGTGCAGGCGTAAGCCGTCCTCCGCTGATTCCTGCTGCATATGTCGCCACAGTAGACGCAGCAGGGAGGATTTCCCGCCGCCGTTACGGCCCATTACCGCGACCCGATCGCCGCTTTTCAGACGAGCCAGACCCGCAGTAAACAGGACCGGCAGACCCGGCGCGGGCGGGACGGGAAGCTGATCCATCTCCAGCAGCCTGTCTGCCCGCAGCATGTCGCCGCGCAGCGTTAGCCGCCAGGGTGTTCCGGCGGTGAGATCGGTTTGGCTCTCCTTCAGGCGCTGAACCTGCTTTTCCATCTGCTTAGCTTTACGCGAGAGATCTTCGTTGTCATAGGTGCGCCCCCAGATAGCCAGTCGTTTGGCGCTGGCGGCGACCCGGTCAATCTCTTTTTGCTCGGCTTTATGGCGCAGCGCATCGCTGGCATCTCGCTCATCCAGCGCCTGACGGGCAGCGCTGCAGGGCAGGGAGAAGGCATGCAGGGTTTTGTCGCGCAGGATCCAACTCGCATTAGTTACAGCATCCAGTAAGATGTTGTCATGAGACACCAGAATGAAACTCCCCTGCCAGGTTTGCAAGAAGCTTTCCAGCCACAGGAGGGTCGGCAGGTCGAGGTGGTTTCCCGGTTCGTCCAACAGCAGGAGATCCGGTTGCTGAATCAGCGCCCTGGCAAGCAGCAGCCGGGTATGCTGACCGCCGCTCAGGGTTGATGCCCGCTGCCGGGCTTCATCGGCCGTAAAGCCCATCTCCGCCAGCAGCCGCTCCGCTTGCCAGCGCTGGTTCTCTCGCTCAAGGGCGGGAAGTTTTTCCAGGACCACCTGTAGCAGAGGTTGCGCTAACAGCGTATCGGGTAGATGCTGTTCCACCCGTGCCATCAGGCAGTGGCTGGCCAGCGCCACGCTGCCCCCATTCGGAATCATCGTGCCGTCCAGCACTCTAAGCAGGGTACTTTTTCCGCAGCCGTTATAGCCAATCAGGCCAATGCGGTCGCCTTTTTTGAGGGTAAAGGAGAGGTTTGTGAACAGCGGGCCAAACGCCGTATCAACATGGAGAGATTGTGCAGTTAGTAATGTACTCATGGTGAACTTACTCAAGAGTTACAGGCATGTTTATGCCTCGTCAAACATCGCTGACGATAACCCGGTAAGCCCGAGGGAAGGGATTCAGTCTTTGGTTTCTTCGCTCAAGCTGAAGTTATCGCAGCACGATACCGATAACGCTTGAGCAGGTGCGATCGCCAAATGCACGTGAAAAAAACATTTCACGGTACGACATGGGATCCTCCTTTTTTTATTCAGTAAGTTGATAGGTGCAGGCAGTGTAATGGGTGAAATCCGTTTTGGCTAGCGATCCGTTTACGCCGGGCACGCTTTTGCCACTAACATCCTGGGCGCTTGAACCCTATCAGGCTTAGCAGCGCTGCTTTGGCGCAACGCAAAAGCGATAACGCAGAAGAATTATTCATGGAATCAATATAACTTATGTAATCTCGCTCATTTCATAATCGATTCGACAGAAAAGAAGAATATTTCCGCTACCAATTGATATATATCATTATTTCTCTGCAAACTGTAATGGTTCAAAACCAATTATTTGTCATACCTATAGCTATTTATGCTTCAGATACAATGAATATCGGGTTTATATACTTTAAAAACCGGGTTCGCTGTTTTCATGCTGCTAAATAAATCTGTTTGCTTAGATTTTGATCATCAATAGCTAACGTTGAATAAGCCACGGCATGTGGTTTAATATTTGTTTCGTCTGTATAAGCCTGGCGAGATAATCTGACAGCAGGACTGATTATCCTCAATAAACGTTAGCCAGGCCGTTTCCTGAGATAACTATATCAATTGTCTGGTGCTTTATATCCTTATAAAGCGCTTTGGATTTTTATTCGCCGTGAGCCGGGTTTATGAAAATTTAATTATCACCGCTAAAAACTATTTATTAGCGTTTTTAATGCCGCATGCTACTTAACGTACAGCAACAGCCGCACAATATAGTTATTAAAAAATAAAAAGGTCACGCCTGTTAATTACTATCGAAATAGGGGGGGAGATGCGCATACTTGTCTTTGCGGATAAGGCTCTGCTGCGTCATCATTTGAAAGTACAGCTAACGCAGCAAGGGCATATCGTCGATGATGCACAAAACGTCAAGGAAGCGAATTACTATATCGTAGAGTATCCGCCTGACATCGCAATTATTGATCTGGACGCGACAAGTGAAGCGGGTCTGGCTCTGATCCGCGACTGGCGCGGCCAGGGGGTTTCTGTACCGATATTGGTTATGAGCGCAGGCGAGTGCTGGCAGGATTGCGTTAACGCCCTCAACGCCGGTGCGGACAACCACATCCGTAAGCCATTTCATATTGATATTATGGTTGCGCGTATCAATGCGCTTTTTCGCCGCAACTATGGATTGTCATCAGAATTAATCTCAATACCGCCATTTCTGCTAAATCTTTCGCGTCGGGAATTGTCGGTAAATGGTGTTACGTTAAATCTGACCGCTTTTGAATATATTATTATGGAAACATTAATCCGCAACTGCGGTAAAGTTACCAGCAAGGATGATCTTATGCGCCAGCTGTATGCAGAAGGAGAGCTATATTGCAGCAGTTCACTAATGGTCCTTATTGGGCGGATACGTAAAAAGATTCGGGCGTGTTATTCATCTGAGTCCATCGTGACGATTCGCCGGCAGGGCTATAGATTTGATATCAAAAAATAGCGAACCAGAGAATTATTTCCCAGGTAACCAGGAGCATTAACGCTCCCGGTTACGCTAGTGGTTATATTGACGTCCGGCGATAGTTGCGATATTCCGGCTGCCAGAAGTTATCGGCGATCGCCTGCAGCAGCGCTTCGGCGGAGGTTTTCACCGCCACGCCTTGCTCCTGGGCAATTTTACCCACCGCAAAAGCGATAGCGCGCGAAACGCTCTGGATATCTTTCAGTTCCGGCAGAACCGGACCTTCACCGTT
This sequence comes from Klebsiella sp. GW_Kp181, assembly GCF_040062315.1. Lineage (NCBI taxonomy): Bacteria > Pseudomonadati > Pseudomonadota > Gammaproteobacteria > Enterobacterales > Enterobacteriaceae > Klebsiella > Klebsiella sp. GW_Kp181. Next base: position 211,018 of record NZ_JBEAFR010000002.1, on the reverse strand, counting down.
ATTCACCAGCGGCGAATGTTTCGCCAGCGTTTCGCTGGCGGCCATCAGCATCTCATCGGTCACGCGCGAAGCGCCTGAAGCGATAACCCCAAGGCCGATCCCCGGGAAGATATAGGAGTTGTTACACTGGGCGATGACGTACTGCTTGCCTTTGAGCGTTACCGGAGCGAACGGACTGCCGGTAGCGACCAGCGCTTCTCCGTCGGTCCAACTGAGGATATTTTGCGGCGTGGCTTCCACCCTTGAGGTCGGGTTTGACAGCGGCATCACGATTGGTCGTGGGCAATGCTTATGCATCTCGCGGATAATCTCTTCGGTGAACAGCCCAGGCTGCCCGGAGACGCCGATCAGGATATCCGGTTTTACATTTCGCACCACGTCAAGCAGCGACAGCATGTCACTGGTGGTGTCCCACTCTTGCAGGTGTTCGCGTTTCTGCACCAGTTTGCTCTGGAACGGCAGAAGATTTGGCATCGCATCCGTGAGCAGACCGAAACGGTCAACCATAAATACGCGTTTGCGGGCTTCTTCTTCGCTTAACCCTTCGCGCTGGATCTGGGCGACGATCTGCTCCGCGATACCGCAGCCTGCGGAACCGGCGCCGAGGAAGACAATTTTCTGCTCGCTCAGCTGACTGCCCGCGCCGCGGCTGGCGGCAATCAGCGTACCGACGGTGACCGAGGCGGTGCCCTGGATATCATCGTTGAAGGAGCAGATTTCGTGGCGATAGCGGTTAAGCAGCGGCATAGCGTTTTTCTGCGCGAAGTCTTCGAACTGCAGCAGCACATCCGGCCAGCGGGCTTTAATCGCCTGAATAACATCGTCAACAAACTGGTAATACTCATCGTCGGTAATACGCGGGTGGCGCCAGCCCATGTATAACGGATCGTCGAGCAGTTGCTGATTATTGGTGCCCACGTCAAGAACGACCGGCAGGGTGTAGGCCGGGCTGATCCCCCCGCAGGTGGTATACAGCGACAGTTTGCCGATAGGAATGCCCATTCCGCCGATGCCCTGGTCGCCGAGGCCGAGAATACGTTCGCCATCGGTCATCACGATAACCTTAACGTTATGGTTCGGTACGTTTTGCAGAATATCGTCGAGATTATTGCGGTTCTGGTAAGAGATAAACACGCCGCGGGCGCGACGATAGATCTCAGAGAAGCGTTCACAGGCGGCGCCGACGGTCGGGGTATAGATGACCGGCATCATTTCATCGAGGTGGTTGCCGACCAGACGGTAGAACAGGGTTTCGTTGGTATCCTGAATGTTGCGCAGGTAAATGTGCTTGTCGATCTCGGTTTTAAATCCCTGGTATTGGATCCACGCGCGTTCGGCCTGCTCTTCGATGGTTTCGACCACTTCCGGCAGCAGGCCCAGCAGATTAAAGCTGCTGCGCTCTTCCATGCTGAAGGCGCTGCCCTTATTGAGCAGCGGAAATTCAAGCAGCACGGGGCCGGCGTAAGGGATGTAAAGAGAGCGGTTTTTCTTATGAGTGAATTGCATCGCACTAACTCCTTGATAATCGCTTCAGCCCGGGCGCGGCGACAGGCGGGGGGCTGGCAGGGAATGGCAGCGGGCAGAGTATAAAGCAGAAGACATCAAAGGAGGGTAAACATGAGGGGGATAGTCTTAAAAAAACACCATCCTGGAGAAAGGACGGTGTTTTTATCATCACTTAGCTGAAAGATTAGCCACCGCGGCGCTTGCGGCCGGTGGCGCGAACATGGTTAACCGTGGTTTCCGCATCGCCTTCCAGCAGGACCTTTTTCTGCTGAGAAAGTTTGTAGTTCAGACCAAGAAGATGACGTGCCTGTTGGTTCGATTTCATTCTTACTCCTTTATCCTGTGTCGGTTTCAAGGACAAGCCCGACGACTGTCGGACGAAATTTAACCCTCAATACGCCGCTTATTTTTCACGCGGCGATCATTAGCGTGGCCCATTTTGCCGGGATTGGCAACATTGAGACGGCACAATCAGCCTCATTTTCAGAGTGGTCCGGGGTCACTCTGCTTCTGCGGATCGTGCCCGGTAAGGCGTTCGCCTTTCCGGGCCGACGGGCGGGTGGCGGGTTTACCCCCTGGATATAGCATTAACCTTCACCAGGCAGAAATCCCCGCGTAATACCCAGACTTACCACTTCATTTCGCCGGTATTCACTTTGGCGCTCAGCTCCAGCGAACTCTCTTCCGCGAGCCCCGGCCAGCGCTGTTTCATCGCCTTAATGACGACAGCGGAATCTTTATGCTCTTTGAGCGCCTGCTCAAACTGGGTCAAATAATCGCGAGTAAAAGTAATCGCCCGGTCACCGGCTGGCGGCGTGCCGAGATAATGGCCGGGGATCACCTGCTGCGGATGCAACGCGGCCATCTCGTCGAGCGTATTTATCCACTGCTGACGGCTTTCGACGCTCTGAGTGTCCGCCGTCCAGACGTGCATACCCCACGCCACGCCGGTACCGCCAAGAATGGCTTTATTCGCCGGGATCCACACATAGGCGGCATAATTTTGCGGCTGGCGGATCTCAACCTTTTCGCCGTCGATAGTGAAGGTATTAGCCGTCAGCTCCTGCGGGACATAAACCAGGGTCGGCGCGCCGTCCTTCATCTGCGGGCCCCAGTACGCCAGTTTGGCCTGCTTGGTGGCGTTAATGTGTTTAACCACTTCTGCGGTTGCCACCACTTTGGCTTCCGGGAACGCTTTGACCAGCGGCTGCAGGCCAAAATAGAAATCCGGATCGCCGGAAGTAATCACGATGCGGGTCAGTTTTTTACCGCTTTTCTGAATCATTTCAACCAGCTTCTCGCCATCCTTCACGCTGAACTGAGCGTCAAACAACACCGCTTCATGCGGGCCGGAGGCGAGGGTGGAGTTAACCGCGAAAATACCGTTCTCCTGCGGGTTATAGGTTTGCAACGTTAAAGGGGCTGCCAGAACTGAAGCGCTGAACAGCGTAGTGGCGATGGCAAGGGCAGATAATTTCATGTTCGTTTCTCTTCGTCAGGTGAATAAGCGCTATTTTACGGATTTCCTGATTTGCGAAAATTCCTGAAAAAAGAGATGCTGAGTTTCATAAAACGTGCAGATGGAATCAAGTTATGGATCGAGTCATTGCCGCGCAGGTCTATATGCGTATTTGTGAGCTGGGAAGCTTAAGCGCCGCTGCGCGGGCGCTGGGGATGTCGCGGCCGATGGTGAGCCGCTATCTTGAACAGATGGAGCAGTGGGCTGGCACCCGGCTGGTTCATCGCTCTACCCGCAAGCTGACGCTCACGGCTGCGGGGGAAAAGGTACTGCAAAAAACGCGCACCCTGACGCAGCTGTCGGATGAGATCGCCGGGCAGAGTGAACGAGCGATCCCCAGCGGAACGCTGCGCGTAGCCTGCGCTCATTTTACCGCGATGCAGCTGATTTCTCCGCTTTTGCCCGATTTTCTCGCCCGCTATCCGCAGCTGCGTCTTGAGCTGGATATCAACAATCATCCGGTAAGCCTGATAGGCGAAAGGATCGACGTGGCGATTCGGATCACCGACAATCCGGAGCCGGGAGCTATCGCCCGCCGTCTCGGCGTTTGCCGTTCGGTGCTGTGCGCGTCGCCGCGCTGGCTACAGCAGAATGGGCCGCTGCAAACGCCGGACGATCTCACTCGCCACAACTGCCTGCATTACAGCCATTTTGCCAGTCAGACCTGGCAGTTTAGCGACCCCAGCGGCGAAAGCGTGGCGGTGGCGGTTTCCGGCAACCTTAGCGCCGGGATCTCCTCGCTGTTGATGGAGGCGGCGGTAGCCGGCTGCGGCATCGCAATGCTGCCGGAGCTGGAGGCGCAGCGGGCGCTCAACAGCGGGGCGCTGAAACAGGTTTTACCGACCTGGCGGCCAAAAGCCTTAAACGTGTATGGGATTTATCTCTCGCGGGACTACCAGCCGAGCGCGCTGCCGCTGTTTCTTGAAGAGATTCAGCAAAAACTGGCGCAACCTAACGATATAGAAGGACCCTTGTGATGATTGTTATTCGCCCAATGCGCGATGAAGAGTACGCCGCGTACCTGAACTATTTTATTGCCGATTATGCGGCGGAGATCGCGACCAATTACGCGCTTTCTCCGGAGGCGGCATTGGCCCAGGCGCAGCGCGAAATTGCCGAGGATCTGCCCGATGGCGTCAATACTCACGGCCAGGCTTTACGCTGCTTATTCGATGAAATTGACGGTATAGAAAAGCGGGTTGGCTATCTCTGGTATAAGCCTGACGCAGAAATACGCTCCGCCTTTATCTGTGATTTTTATATTTTTCCGTCCTTGCAGGGGCAGGGATTGGGTAAACAAGCGATGGCGGCTTTTGAGCATGAATTAAAAAACCTGGGTATCCGCCAAATAAAACTGCGCGTCGCCGGCGATAATCCGCGCGCTCGCCGACTCTATGAAGTCACCGGGTTTCGCGTTACCGGCATCAATATGAGTAAAAATATCGCTGCGGATTGATCCTAAAATCGCCGCGTGCCGCCCAAATGCGTAAGGGAGTCTATACTTAACCCTTTCATGTCACAAAAGGAGCGATATCATGGCAATCCATAAGAAAGGTCAGGCGCATTGGGAAGGGGATCTAAAAAGCGGTAAAGGAACCGTCTCTACCGAGAGCGGCGCGCTGAACCAGCAGCCTTATGGTTTTAACACCCGGTTTGAGGGTGTGAAGGGGACTAACCCGGAAGAGCTTATCGGCGCCGCCCATGCCGCCTGTTTTTCCATGGCGCTATCGCTGATGCTGAGCGAAGAGGGCTACACCGCGACCTCCATTGATACCGTGGCAGTGGTAACGCTGGATAAATCCGGCGGCGGTTTCGCCATTACCCAGATCGCGCTACAGAGCAAAATCGTGCTGCCAGGCATTGAGGCCGACGCGTTTGACAGCATTATTCAGAAAGCAAAAGCCGGTTGTCCGGTTTCTCAGGTGTTGAATGCTGAGATAACCCTCGATTATCAGCTCAATTCCTGACCTCTCGGGTGCCCGCGTTCAGCGGGCGCTCTCCTTTAAAGCTGTTTCAGGACAATGCCCCCGCCGTTGATTAATGTTATCTTTCTTGCTCACGAATGAGAGCAGGTGGGTCATGATCAGCATACGCGGAACGATTGAAGCTCAGGTTCTGGGCTTAACCGGCATGGCGCTAAAAGAGATCGATTTTGAACATCCCAAAGGCGAACCGGGGCTTTTTGGGCCGCAGTCGGCTATCTGGCAGGTTCACGGCGATTTCACTTCCATGCTCTGCGGCGGGGTCAGCGCGCTGTTGTTACAAATGCTGCATCCGCTGGCCCTGGCGGGCGTCTGGGATCACTCAAATTTCCGTGAAGATATCTTTGGCCGCCTGCGCCGCACCAGCCAGTTTATTTCCGCCACCACCTTTGGCACCACCGCCGATGCCGAACGGTTGATTGCAAAAGTACAGGAGATCCATCTGCGGGTAGGCGGCCAGGACAAAGACGGCACGCCCTATCAGGCCAGCGATCCACACTTGCTGACCTGGGTACACGTCGCCGAATGCAGCAGCTTTATGGCCTCGCATCTGCGCTACAAGCGGACCGTGGTCAGCGCCGCGCGTCAGGAGCAATACTATGAGGAAGCGGCCGAAGTTGCCCGTCGCCTCGGGGCGCGGGATATCCCGCAGACGCCGCGGCAGATTGCTGATTACCTGCAGGATATGCGGCCGGCGCTGCGCTGCGATGAGCGAACCCAGGAAGTTGCCCACGTTCTGCTGTCGACCCGTCTGCCGGGCCTTATGAGCCGGCCGGTGGGGCGAATAATGATGCGCGCCGGAATTGACCTGCTGCCGCCGTGGGCGCAGGAGATGCTTAATTTGCCGATGAGTACGCTACAGCGGCACAGCGCGCGGTTTGCGGTTCACGGCGTCGCTCGCATACTGCGCGCCTCGGTGCGCAACGGCGCGTATCATTGCGCAATGCGCCGGATGAATCAGTTTTAATTTTGCCCCTTTGTTGAATACGCGAAAACATAGCCATGGCTATTATTGATATGGCTATGTTGTTTAAAAACAAACTATTCTCATTTATATATTTAAGGTAAGAAGAAATAATTAAACACTCTCTTAATGGCGGCGACTTATTCAGGAAAAATTAAGCCTGAACGCGTAGTCTGGCTCTTTTTCTTCGGGGAAGTGTCGGTAATGAAAATAAGTAACGATAAGCAGCGTTCCCAGGTTGCGCGTAAAACGACGCTGGTCAGCGTGATGGTCAATCTCTTTTTATCCAGTTTTCAGATACTGGCCGGGATATTCTCCGGCTCGCAGGGCTTAATCGCCGATGGTATTCACTCTCTTTCCGATTTGGTGGCCGATTTCGTTGTGCTGTTGGCCAATAAAAAAAGCGGCAAACCTTCGGATAGCGACCATCACTACGGGCACCGGCGCTATGAAAACGGCGCTTCACTGGTGATTGGCGCGCTGCTGTTACTGGTTGGTGCGGGTATGCTGTGGTCTGCTTGCGGCAAACTACTGCAACCGGAATCTATTCAGAGTGTGCATATTACCGCGCTGTGGGTGGCGCTCGCCGCGCTGACCGCCAAAGAGATTTTATTCCGCTATATGCTAAGGGCGGCTAAGCAAATCCAGTCCTCTATGCTAATTGCCAACGCCTGGCACGCCCGCTCGGACGCCGCGTCTTCGGTAGTCGTTGCGGTCGGCATCATCGGTAATCTGGCCGGTTACGCCTGGTTTGACCCGGTGGCCGCACTGGTTGTCGGCGCGCTGGTCACCCGCATGGGCTATACCTTTTCGTCTGACGCCCTCCATGACCTGATGGATCGGTCAGTGGATAGCGATAGCGAGCGGCAAATAATCGCCACTATCCTGGCAACGCCCGGCGTCGTGGCGCTGCACGACCTGAAAACCCGTCGTGCCGGGGATTTGATCCTGGTCGATGTGCATGTCGAAGTACCCGGGCATTTATCGGTAGCGGAGGGGCACGATATTGCGCTGCTGGTGCGGACCCGGGTGCTAAGCCACCATAACGTTCTGCATATGATGATTCATATTGACCCGTGTCGCGCAGAGAGCGACGCGATTGTCGCGTAAATTATTCCCCTGGATATTCGAGGGTTATGTCGGATTGCGGATAATATTGCCTGCGAAATAAAAAAGGACCATAATTCAGCGGCTATTCTTTCATCGCTGATAAATAGCCGGCTGACACAATGTCGTGTTTTTAAACAATATAAGAAACCAATCGGTTAATAGAAACGCTCTATAGCCTGAATAATTCAAGTTACAGGAAGACGGCGGCGCAGGGAGTCCCCAGAATCTGACTTCTGTCAGCGAATGGGGTGCGAGGAAAGCCAATGTCCAGGTAACTTGCCGTTTGACAGGGATATTAACCGTGCGAAATTTCAGGAAGTAATACAATGATTATCCGGCCAGAACAACACTGGTTCCTTCGCTTGTTTGACTGGCACGGCTCCGTGCTGTCTAAAATTGTTTTTCGCCTGCTGCTTAACGTAATGATGTCGATTATCGCCATCATTAGCTATCAATGGTATGAGCGGCTGGGGATCCATCTTACCGTCGCGCCGTTTAGCCTGCTGGGGATCGCCATCGCTATTTTCCTCGGATTTCGCAATAGCGCCGGATATAACCGCTTTGTTGAAGCGCGCAATTTATGGGGGACGGTGCTGATTGCCCAGAGAACGCTGGTGCGCCAGCTGAAAAATATTCTGCCGACGGAAAGCGCAGCCCATCAACGCCTGGTGAGCTATCTGGTGGCGTTTAGCTGGAGTCTGAAGCATCAGCTGCGTAAGACGGATCCGAGCGCTGATTTAGCACGTCTGCTGCCGCCGCACAGCGTGAAGGAAATTCTCGCCAGCTCGATGCCGACCAACCGTATTCTGCTGCTGGCAGGTGATGAGCTGGGGCGTCTGCGCGCAGAAGGGAAGATTGGCGATATCACCTTCAACCTGATGGACAATAAACTTGATGAGCTGGGCCACGCGCTGGGGGCTGCGAGCGGCTGGCCAGCACCCCGGTGCCCTTTGCCTATACGCTTATTTTGCAGCGCACGGTGTATCTGTTCTGCGCGCTGCTGCCGTTTGCGCTGGTCGGCGATCTTCACTATATGACGCCGTTCGTGTCGGTGTTTATCTCCTACACCTTCCTGTCGTGGGATTCGCTGGCGGAGGAACTGGAAGATCCGTTCGGTACCGCCGCTAACGATTTGCCGCTGAACGCGATGTGTAACAACATTGAGCGCAACCTGCTGGATATGACCGGACAGTATCCTTTACCCGATAAGCTTGAGCCGGATCGTTACTACAATCTGACCTGATTTTGTATGTTTATTATTCGTTAAATAAGTTAAATCTAACGCGTGATAGATAACATTGATTATACAGTAATGGCCCTGATTGTTATGCTTTCGTTAATAAAACGCCCGCTATTTTGACGGATAGCGGGTGATAAGACATCAGGCGGAATTTCACCTGCAATCCGCCGCCGAAAGCGCATCAGGAGTTAACATGAGTAATAGAAGACGCGTCGTTCCCGGCGTCCATCCCTATGATGGTCCGGCGGGCGGCTGGGGTGCCTTAAAAGCCACCGCGATCGCCGTGCGTACGCAAATGGACGCGCTCGATGCTCCCGCCACGCTGCTGCGGACCAATCAGCCGGATGGTTTTGATTGCCCTGGCTGCGCCTGGCCCGACAAAGAGCATAAATCGACGTTTCAGTTCTGCGAAAACGGCGCCAAAGCGGTGACCTGGGAAGCCACCAGTAAACGGGTCACGGCTGAGTTTCTCGCGGCTAACACCGTGACGTCGCTGCTGGCGAGGAGTGATTTCGAGCTGGAAGGCTACGGGCGATTAACTCAGCCTCTGGCCTATGATAAGGACAGCGATACCCTGCGTCCTGTCTCATGGGAAGCGGCGTTTGCCCGTATCGGCGCCATTCTCCGGACGCTGCAGCCTCATGAAGTCGAGTTCTATACCTCCGGACGCGCCTCTAACGAAGCGGCCTTCCTGTTCCAGCTGTTCGCCCGCGAATATGGCACCAACAACTTTCCGGACTGCTCCAATATGTGCCATGAGTCGACCAGCGTCGGCCTGCCGCAGTCCATCGGTATCGGTAAAGGGACGGTCTCACTTGATGATTTTGAAAAGACCGAGCTGGTGATTTCTATCGGCCACAATCCCGGAACCAACCATCCGCGCATGATGGGCACGCTGCACGAACTGGCGCGCCGGGGCGTGCCGATTATCGTCTTCAATCCGCTAAAAGAGCGGGCGCTGGAACGTTTCGCCGATCCGCAGAACGTCATTGAGATGGCGACCTACAGCTCAACCAACATTGCATCGACTTACTTCCAGGTCAAAGCGGGAGGCGACGCGGCGGCGCTTAAGGGCATCGCGAAGGCGCTGCTGCAGCTGGAAGCAGAGCAGGGCAAAGTGCTGGATCGGGCGTTTATCGATGAGCATACGCTGGGCTTTACCGACTTTGCGCAGGATCTACAGGCGACGCAGTGGCAGGATATCGAGCGCGAGTCGGGTTTAACGCGGGGCGATCTTGAACGGGTAGCGGCGGCCTATGCCAAATCTCACGCCACCATTATCACCTACGGCATGGGCATTACCCAGCATAATAAGGGCACCGCTAACGTCCGCCTGATAGCCGACCTGCTGTTGATGCGCGGCAATATCGGTAAGCCGGGTGCCGGAATCTGCCCGCTGCGCGGACACTCCAACGTGCAGGGTAACCGCACCGTCGGCATCACGGAAAAGCCGAGCCCCCAGTTTCTGGCCAACCTGCAGCGGGTGTTTAGTTTTACGCCGCCGCAGGAGCATGGTCATGATGCGGTAAAAGCGCTGCAGGCGATGATCGAGGGTGAATCGAAAGCGCTTCTCTGCCTGGGTGGTAACTTCGCGGTGGCTATGCCGGATAGCGAACGGGCTTTTCCGGCGATGCGGGGACTGGATTTGAGCGTGCATATTGGCACCAAGCTCAATCGTTCGCATCTTCTGGTGGCGAAAGAGACAATCATCCTGCCGTGTCTTGGGCGAACCGAACTCGATCTGCAGGAGACGGGACGGCAGTCGATCACCGTCGAAGATTCGATGTCGATGGTGCATGCATCGTCGGGCAAACTGAAACCCGGTTCGCCTGAACTGCGCTCGGAACCGGCGATTGTTGCCGGGATGGCCATGGCGACGCTGACGGAGAGCAAAATTAACTGGCTGGCGCTGGTCGCCGACTACGATCGGATCCGCGATCTGATTGAACAGACCATCCCCGGCTTTGACCACTACAATCAGCGCATTCGCCATCCCGGCGGCTTTCGCATGCCGCTGCCGCCGACGGAGCGTATCTGGCCCACGCCGACCGGCAAAGCGATGTTTTCCGTTTTCGACGGGGTGCACGAAAACCAGCAGGTAGAAGGGTATGAGGTGATGCGCCTGGTGACGCTGCGCAGCCACGATCAATACAACACCACCATCTATGCCATGGACGATCGCTATCGCGGCGTGTTTGGCCGTCGCGACGTGCTCTTTATGAACGAACAGGATATGGCTGAGCTGGGATTTGAACACGGCGACCGGGTGGATATCCGCTCCGCGCTGCCGGGCCACCATCAGCGGCTGGAAGATATCACGCTGGTTGCCTACAACATCGCCCCGGGCACCGTTGCGGCCTACTACCCTGAAGCTAACGTTCTGGTTCCTCTGGATTACCTTGATAAAGAGAGTGGAACGCCATCGTATAAATCGGCGCCCGTGCGCTTAACCTTGCGCTCGAAAGAGATTCGCGCGCTGACAGGGCTTCGCTAACCCTTTTTGCCCACGGCGATCGTCGCGTCGTGGGCAAAATCGCTACCTCTGCGCCAGAATGAGCTTAACCCCCAGCCCGACGAAACCGGCGGCAAAGCAGGCTCTCAGCCCCTGTAAAACCCCCGGACGCGTCAGCACGTATCCGCGCATCGCCGCAGAAAAGGCGCCGTAGAGCAGAAAAATCAGCAGCGTCATCAGCATAAACACAGCGCTCAGGATCAGCATTTCGCCGATCGGCGACGTCGAGTTGCGCTGGATAAACTGCGGCAGAAAGGCGAGAAAGAAGAGCGGTAGTTTGGGGTTGAGCAAATTGATCAGGATCGCGTGGCTGATGACCTGACGCGAGTTGCGTTGCTCGATGCCTGTCACGCTCAGGCTCCCGCGCTGGGTCAGGGTGGCCCACGCCAGATACAGCAGCCAGGCAACGCCGGCGTACTTAACCAGCTCGAATGCGCCTGGCGTACTGTGGAGGATGGCCGCCAGCCCGGTTATCGCCGCCAGCATATGTGGAATAATGCCCAGCGTGCAGCCGACGGCCGCGGCAAAACTCATGCGTCTGCCCGCCGTCAGGCCGGTGGCAATGGTGTAAAGCGTCCCGGTACCGGGAGCGATGACGACGATAAGCGACGTTAAGAGAAACTCAGGGCTGATAAATGCCATGATGTCTTCCTGTGGGAGAGAATCGAGGCCCTGAGTATTTCGCAAAGCGCCGCGCGGGTATTGAACAAAATTGCACAGTTTCAGCTAGCGGCTCGCCTGAACGATAGCCTGGTAGCTGCCCGGCGTGACGGCAAACTGTTTTTGAAATGCGCGGGTCAGGTGGCTTTGGTCGGCGAAACCGGCCATGAAGGCGGTATCGGCGAGGGAGTGACCCTCCATCAGCAGACAACGCGCCAGACGAACGCGGGACTGTATCAGATAGGCGTGCGGCGTGATGCCGGTCGCGCGCGCGAAGCCGCGGATCAGCTGAAAGCGGCTGAGACCGCAAAGCCTGGCAAGCGCCTCAAGAGAGATTTTCTCTTCGGGGGCATCATCGAGATATTGTCTGGCCAGCACGATGGCGGGGGAGCCGATTTTGCCCGGCCGCCTGGCGCAGAGATGAAATTGGCAAACCTGCATCAGGCAGAGCAGCAGCGCTTCTTCCACGGCGGCGTCATCCGGCGCGCTGGCAACGATCTCGCGAAACAGCCGCTGCATTTGCCCGCGCAGCATCGGGTCTCCGACTACCGGGCGCAGGAGGATCTCTTCAGCCTTCATCTCTCCCTGCAACTCGTCAACGAGACGCTCAGGATCGAGATAGACCATCTGCCAGCTGCGCGGGCCATCCAGCGGAATACCATCGTGCATCTCGCCCGGATTAACCATAATGATATCTCCGGCGACGGCCTCAATTTTGCCCAGATGGCTCCATGAATGCTGCGCGCCCTGAGTGAAAATCCCGATACCGAACTGGTCGTGGGAATGGCGCGGAAAGCGCTGATCCGTGACTAACGATATGGCTTCCAGGCCTGGCATGGCCAGCCGGTGCTGCTGAACGTAATGAAGGCGAGTTTTCAACGGTTTCTCCTGCCGGTGCATCCCATGAGTGTAGCCTCAGGCACGCAGGACGAGCAACGGTCGACCGGCGCTTGAATTTCATCAACGCTGAACATAACATTTAACTAACATTTTGCCTGCTGCACCGGCAGCAGATTGCGCAAACAGTGGATGATAATGGATATTAAACAGCTTAAGTACCTGATTGCGCTCGACAGAACACGACATTTTGGCCAGGCCGCAGCGGCGTGCCACATTACTCAGCCTACGTTATCAATGCGTATTCGAAATCTCGAAGAAGAGCTCAATTTAACCCTTATCCAGCGCGGACAGCGCTTTGAAGGATTTACCCCGGAGGGCGAGCGTATTCTGGCCTGGGCGCGAGCGCTGCTGGCGGCGCATGACGGGTTAGAAGCCGAGGCGGCTATCTGTCGGGGGCAGATGGTCGGCCAGCTAAGGGTGGGGATGGTGCCTTTAGCCAGCCTTAATCCGATGCAGTTGATAAAACCGCTGGCGGAGAACTATCCGGAGCTGCAGTTCAGCCTGCTGTCCATGACGTCGGAACAGATTATCGACGGCGTCAGCCGCAACCAGCTGGATTTAGGGATCTGCTACCTGCACCACGTCGATAGCCAACTGTTCAACGTGCTCTGGCTGCCGCATACGCGTATGGGGCTGCTGCATGATAAACGTCATTATCAGTTTACCGATGCGACGCCGGAGTGGGAGACGCTGGCCGCGCTGCCGCTGGGCTTTCTGACCAAGGGCATGTACTACCGAGAATCGATTGAAATGAGCTTTAAGGCCAAGGGACTGGCGCCAAAATACGTTTTTGAAAGCGATTCAACGTTTCAGATCATCCAGGCGGTGCAGGCCGGGATCTGCTGCGCGATTATGCCGCTGAATAACGGACTGGAAGCGTTAAGCGATAACCTGGAAATCAGGCCGATCGCCGAAACGGAGGTCGACTCGATGCTGGCGCTGATCATGCGCAACAAAGAGCCGGTGTCGTCGCTGGCGGAAAAATGCTTTGCCGATGCCCAGGCGATTTTTAGCGAACGCCAGCAGGATGAAGGCGCTTAGCCTGCCATCTGCCTCTGGATAAATTCAAGCCAGGCGCGCATTCTGGCGGGCATAAAATGGCGCTCCCGATAGAGGGCTGAAAGCTGTAACGGCGCCGGCGGTAACTCAAGCGTGACTTCCTGTAGCTCCCCGCGATTAATAAACGGGCGGCAGGGTTGTTCCCCCAGAATAGCGAATCCGACACCGGCAAGAGCGGCATGCAGCGCCATTTCGCCGCTGTTGACGCGATAGTGCCCGTTGACGTTAACCTTTTTAAAGCTCCCGTCCGCCGCGGCAAACTGCCAGGCTTGCCCCGCGAGGGCGCTGACGGTGGTTATACAGGGTAGCGAGGTTAATTGCTCGCTGTCTGTCGGCATACCCGTTCTGGCGATCAGCTGCGGAGAAGCGACCACGCAGCAGGGAAACGAAAAGAGCGGGCGCGCAATAACGCTGATGTCTTCCATTTTGCCGCGAGTGATGATCACCGCAATATCCACATCCTCTTTTAACACCTCCATGCCCGCCAGATTAGTCGTACAGCTCACGGTTATTTTTGGATAGCGCAGGGCAAATTGCGCCATTAGCGGCGCAAACAGCGAGGGGCCAATTTCGTTAGGGAGACACAGGCGTAGGAGCCCTTCGGGTTCAGCCTGCTGTTGCGTTAGCTCAGCTTCCGTAGCGGCTAGCTGCTCCAGCACGGGTCGCATACTGGCGAGCAGCGTCTGACCGGCAGAGGTCAGCTTCATATGTCGGGTACTGCGCTGTATCAAGCGCAGCTGAAGGCTCTGCTCAAGCTGGGATATCTGTCGGCTCACGTTCGATGAGGGCATCTGCAGCGCTTTTGCGCCGGCGCTAAACGAGCCATTTTCCGCCACGGTGACGAAGACCCGTAGGGCGTTGAGATCCAATCTTTTCACTCTCGATTATCCCAATTTTGATAACTAACAACCCCATTTTTACCGTCTTATGTCCGGTTTTACCAGACGCTAGACTCCCCGTATTACACAGTCAGGAGTGTTACATGCCCGGATATCTGGTACGAATAACGTTGATCATGGCTTTTGTTCAATTCATCAACGCGCTCGAATATATGATTTTTAATCCCTTATTTGCCTGGATGGCGGCGACGTTTCAGGTGCCGGTAAGCCAGGCGGGTTACGTCACCGGCATTTATACGCTGGCTTCCGTCATTGCGGGGGTCAGCGTCTGGCGATGGGTCGGTAACGTTAAACCGCAGCGCTTTTTGCTCTGCAACATGGCCCTGCTGGGAGGGTTAACGATAATGACGCTGACCACCACCAGTTTTAGCGGATTGTTGTTTTGGCGTTTTCTCGCCGGTCTGGTCGGCGGAACAACGATGGGGGTGGGCAGCAGTTTGCTGGTCAACATTATGCCAGCACACCTGCGTCCTCGGGCGTTGGCCTCAACGATTGCCGCATTCTCGCTGGTCAGCATCGTCGGCATGCCGACGATGTTATTTCTCAGTGAAAAAATCGGCTGGCAGATAGCCCCCGCGACGATCGGCGGACTCTGCCTGATTGCGTTGCCACTGATAAAACTCGCGCTGCCGGAACAGCCCGTTGCGGCGAACCGTCAGGCAGATTTGCGCTGGTCTTCATCGGTGCTGTTTTACGCCTCCGGCAACGCCCTCGCGCAGTTCAGTGCGATGTTAATCATTCCGCTGCTGGTTCCGTTACTGACGGCGAAAATGGGGGTCAGCGGCGATCAATTACCGTGGATCTTTTTCGCTGGCGGACTGGCGGGGCTGTGCGCCACTAAACTCACCGGCAAGCTATGCCAGCATTACAGCGGCTACTGCATCAGCCTGCTGGCCAGTCTGCTGTTTATACTGAGCCTGAGCATCGCTTTTACCTTCAACCACGGCGGCGGGCTGTTTATGGTGTTGTTTCTGGCGGCCGCCTACTGTCGCCTGGTGGCCTCATCGGCAGTGGCGATGCGTTTTCCAGAGGATGGCGCCAGGGCGGGGTTTACCCTTTTACAGAATACCCTGATGTCATTAAGTACGGCGGCGGCTTTTCTGCTTTCGTCATGGTTGTTATCGGTTGCCGGGAACGGCGTGCGGGCGATGAATGGGATATTGCTGCTCTGCGCCCTGAGCGCATTGCCGCTGCCGTGGCTACTACGGGTTCAGGAGAAAAAATTAGCCGCGCGCGCCGCCGGTTAAACCGGCGGCGGCAGTCATCAAATATTCTCCAGGCTAATCCCTCGGGTTTTTGGTCCAAAGATGCCTACTGAAAGCATCACCATCAGCATGCTGGCGACGATAAAGCTAATTACCCCGGGTGTACCGGCGTATTGCAGAATAATGCCGATCAAAATGCTGGTGATCGCCGTGGACAGGCGGCTAAAGGAGTAGCAAAAGCCGACCGCCCGCGCGCGAATATGGGTCGGGAAAACTTCGGCCTGGTAGGCGTGATAGCTAATGGTCAGCCAGGCGTTTGACCAGGTGATCATAAACCCGCAGATCACCAGCAGCACCGGACTGTTCTGAAGCGCAAACAGGGTACCAAATACCACCGTCATCAGCGCGGAAAACACAATTTGCCATTTGTTTTCAAAACGATGGACGAAGCGGGTACAAAACAGGCAGCCAATCGGATAGGCGAGGGTAATAAAAAACGCATACAGCAGGCTGTGGGTGATGCTCGCTCCCTGGCCGGAAAGCAGGGCCGGTAGCCAGTTGCCGAAGCCAAAGAAGCCGATGGCCTGGAAGAAGTTCATCACCATCAGCATAATCGTGCGTTTGCGGTACTGCGGCGCCCAGATCGCTTTAAAACTTCCCAGCCTGCGCGGATGATCCTGCGTCTGCACCTGATGGCGCGGCGAGGGAGAAACGCCGCAGCGCTGTTCCATTTCGCACATGACCTTATGGGCCTCATCATGGCGGCCCTTTTCCTCCAGCCAGCGCGCCGATTCCGGCAGCTTCTTGCGGATGACCCAGATGATCAATGAGCAGAGCGCGCCGAAGATAATCACCCAGCGCCAGCCGGTCAGGCCAAAAAGGGTAATCGGCACCAGCATCCACGACATCAGCGCCACGGCGGGAACCGATAAAAACTGAATAAAGAAGGCGAAAGCGAAGGCTTTATTGCGCAGATGCGTCGGCACCCATTCGCTTAAGTAAGTGTCGATGGTCACCAGCTCAATACCGAGACCGATGCCCACCAGAAAGCGGCAGAAGATAACCCCTTCAGCGCTGCTTTGCAGGGCCATCATCAGGGAAAACACGCCGTACCAGGCGAGGGCGAACATAAACGTCAGGCGGCGGCCCAGTTTGTCCGCCAGCGGCGCAAGCAGGCTGGCGCCGATAAACAGCCCCATAAAGGTGGACGAGGCGAAGGCGGCCTGGTCTGAAATCCCGAAAATACCCTGTTCGCCGGTATGGAAAATATTCTCTGCCAGCAGCCCGGTACTGATATAACCGGTCTGAAAAAGATCGTAGAGCTCGAAGAAACCGCCCAGCGCCAGAAGGGTGATAAAAGACCACAGGCCAACGGAGGCGGGCAGCGCATCAATGCGAGCGGTCAGGCTGGAGTGGGAGCGTCCCGGAGAGGCGAACGCGGCGTCGCCCAGGACCTGGGTGGTAGACATATTATTATTTTCCTTAGATGAAATGTTTGCCTGCTAATGTTATTTGATTGTTAATGGTTTTAAATTTTTAATCGCATCGGGGAAAAGGCATTTGCAGAATAAAATAATGTGAATATGGTTTGGTTGGCGTTGTATGCTGGTTTCTGCGTTTGACCCGCCCGCAGGTTGAAGGAATTCACCATCATGCCGCTAAGTTTTGACCAGGATTTCATTTAGGAAAACGAGAAATTGTTGCGCTGAGGTTATTCATCTACATTCAAAGCGAGTACTCCCACTCAGGAAAAAAATCATGTCCAGAAAGCAAGTTCTGCAAGCGGCGCTGGCGGCGGCGCTTTCGCTGACCATGATAGCGACGCCTGTTTTCGCCAATCCCGGTAACGGCAATGGCGGCGGTAATCATGGTAATAGCGGTAACCATGGGAATAACGGTAACAACGGCAATAGCGGTAAAAACAACGTTGATAAGGGCAACCTGGGTCATAAAGAAGGAAACCCGGGGCAGAGAAAAAATTACGGCAAACCCGATCATGTCTCTGCCGATATCAGCTTCTCCAGAGCGCGCTCGCTGGCGGTTAATTATGGCTTAACCGGCTATCAGTCGCTGCCGCCGGGAATCGCCAAAAATCTGGCTCGCGGAAAACCTCTGCCGCCGGGGATTGCCAAAAAAGCGGTTCCGGCATCGATGCTTAACGAACTGCCGTACTATCCTGGCTATGAATGGCGCGTGGTGGGCCAGGATTTGGTGCTAATCGCGCTGAGTACGGCGATCGTGACGTCGATAATTAATGGCGTCTTTGATTAGTAAATTAACCCCGGTTCGCGCCGGGGTTAAGGTTATCGTGGCGGGAGTTGCGCATTAAGGTCATTCTAAACAAATCGTCACTAAAGCGAGATTTTAACTTTACTCGAATAATTGAATGACTATAATGAGCACAAATTCACACAGGAGAAATATGTTGGACAGTCACCCTTACTTAAACATCAAGGCAAGCTGACGCTATTTTTTCTGCGCTGCTTGCCAACCGGCGGGCAGCAATCTCCTCATCCAGACGATTGCATCCCATAAAAAATAACGCAGCATGGCTGCGAGGATAATCGTCATGTTCATGTTTAAAAATACATTATTCCCTCCACCGTCAACACGACGTTAATCGCCTTCCGGGCGACAATTTGTCGTGTGCTTAATGAAGCACATAGTTAATTCTTCCAGCAAAAATGGAGGAAACTATGTTGATGTTTCCTTATATCGCAAATTTACTCGCCGCGATGCTGTTGGGCGCGCTGATTGGCGCTGAAAGACAGTGGCGTCAGCGTATGGCCGGCCTGCGCACCAACTCGCTGGTCGCCACCGGCGCGGCGGTTTTTATTCTGAGCTCCATTTCAACATCGCCGGACAGCCCCGGACGTATTGCCGCGCAGGTGGTATCCGGAATTGGTTTTCTCGGCGCCGGCGTCATCATGCGTGAAGGCATGAACGTGCGCGGCCTGAATACCGCCGCAACCCTGTGGTGCTCTGCGGCGATTGGTGTACTATGCGGTTTAGGCCAGTTCTGGCAAGCAGCGGCGGCAACGCTGATAATCCTCTGCGCCAATATTCTACTGCGCGAAGCGGCGCAGAGAATTAATCAGATCCCCGGCGCGACAGAAGAAGAGAAATGCTACGTTCTGAATATTGTCTGTCAAAGCGAATATGAAAACGCGATTCGTCAGCTATTGCTTAATATCAGTAAAGAGATGACGCTCAGCCTTCAGGGACTGGTGTCGACGGCAGCAAAAGAACAAGGGCATAAAGAAATCCGCATCGAACTGGTGGGAAATACCGACTGTCGAAAAGCGCGAGATCTCATTATGACAAGAATTGGCGGGGACGAAAAGATTACGTCAGTCCGCTGGTGCGTCGAGGGGAGTTAACTTCGTGACTATTTCACTCTGACAATCATTTGTCTAAGGAGGGAATGATGGATATTCCCAGGCGATTAAAGTAATAAGCGTTTAATAACGTAAAAATGAATTATGCATAAGTCATTTATGCAGGGATAACGACGTCTTAAATTTGAGGATTAATCATGACTGACATGAAAATAGAAAACCGGAAAATAAACCGGTCTGCGTCAGAAAATGATAAGCAGCATAAAAATAGCTTCGCCATTGAAACCGAGGCATTTAACAGCCCGGATCATACGCTGGCGCGGTTAAACAGCAGTCGCCACGGGCTCACCACCGAAGATGCCCTTGAACGACTGGATGAATACGGCCGCAATGAAGTGGCGCATGAGCAGGCGCCGCCGGCGTTGATCCAGCTTTTTCAGGCATTCAATAACCCGTTTATCTATGTCCTGATGGCGCTGGCCGCCGTCAGCTTCGTGACCGATTACTGGCTACCGCTGCGTAACGGCGAAGAGACCGATCTGACCGGGATCATCATTATCGTCACGATGGTTAGCCTGAGCGGGTTATTGCGTTTCTGGCAGGAGTTTCGCACCAACAAAGCGGCGCAGGCGCTGAAATCCATGGTCCGCACCACGGCGACGGTGCTGCGTCGCGGTCCCGGGAATATGGGGCCGGTGCAGGAAGAAATTGCCATTGAGGAGCTGGTGCCCGGGGATATCATCTTCCTGGCGGCGGGGGATCTGGTTCCGGCAGACGTCCGCCTGCTGGAATCCCGGGACCTGTTTGTCAGCCAGTCGATACTCAGCGGCGAGTCGCTGCCGGTTGAAAAGTATGACGTTCTGGCCAGCGTTTCCGGTAAAGGATGCGACAGGCTTCCCGAGCCGAACAAAGATAAAAGCCTGCTGGAGATGGGCAATATCTGTCTGATGGGCACTAACGTGACCAGCGGCAGGGCACAGGCGGTGGTGGTGGCCACCGGAAACCGTACCTGGTTTGGTTCGCTGGCGAAATCCATCGTCGGCACGCGTACTCAGACGGCGTTCGACCGCGGGGTAAACAGCGTCAGCTGGCTGCTGATCCGCTTTATGCTGGTGATGGTACCGATTGTGCTGCTGATTAACGGCTTCAGCAAAGGTGATTGGGTTGAAGCCTCGCTGTTCGCCCTGGCGGTAGCGGTTGGCCTGACGCCGGAAATGCTGCCGATGATCGTCAGCTCCAACCTGGCGAAAGGCGCTATCGCCATGTCGCGGCGCAAAGTGATCGTCAAGCGGCTGAACGCCATCCAGAACTTTGGCGCTATGGACGTGCTGTGTACCGATAAAACCGGTACGCTAACTCAGGACAATATCATCCTTGAGCATCACCTTGATGTCAGCGGTCATGAGAGCGACCGGGTGCTGACGCTGGCCTGGCTTAACAGCAGCAGCCAGAGCGGGGCGCGCAACCTGATGGACCGGGCGGTGCTGCGCTTTGGCGAGGGGCGGATTGCGCCAGCGACCAAAGAGCGTTTTGTCAAACTTGATGAACTGCCGTTTGATTTTGTCCGCCGTCGGGTCTCGGTGTCGGTGGAAGATGTCCGCCACGGTGACAAAAGCCTGATCTGCAAAGGCGCGGTCGAAGAGATGCTGATGGTCGCCACGCATCTTCGTGAAGGCGATAACGTTGTGGCGCTGGATGAAACCCGACGCGATCTGCTGTTAGCCAAAACGAAGGACTATAACGCCCAGGGCTTCCGCGTGCTGCTGGTCGCAACCCGCAAGCTGGATGACTCCGCGCTGACCACGCCGCTATGCACCGCCGATGAGCAGGGATTGACGGTTGAAGGGATGCTGACTTTCCTCGATCCGCCGAAAGAGAGCGCGGGAAAAGCCATTACCGCGCTGCGCGATAACGGCGTGGCGGTGAAAGTGCTGACCGGCGATAACCCGGTGGTTACGGCGCGTATTTGCCTGGAAGTGGGTATCGATGCCCACGGTATTCTGACCGGCGCCCAGATTGAAGCGATGACGGATCGCGACCTGGAGCGAGAAGTGGAAACGCGCTCGGTATTCGCGAAGCTGACGCCGCTGCAGAAGTCGCGCATCCTGAAAACGCTGCAGAAAAACGGCCACACCGTCGGTTTTCTCGGCGACGGCATCAACGATGCGCCAGCCCTGCGCGATGCGGACGTCGGCATTTCGGTTGACAGCGCGGCGGATATCGCCAAAGAGGCATCGGATATCATCCTGCTGGAAAAGGATCTGATGGTGCTGGAAGAAGGGGTGATCAAAGGACGTGAGACGTTCGGCAATATCATTAAGTACCTGAATATGACTGCCAGTTCTAACTTCGGCAACGTCTTCTCGGTACTGGTGGCCAGCGCGTTTATTCCGTTCCTGCCGATGCTGGCGATTCATCTGCTGATTCAGAACCTGATGTACGATCTCTCCCAGCTCTCGCTGCCGTGGGACAAAATGGACAAAGAGTTTCTGCGCAAGCCGCGCAAGTGGGATGCGAAGAATATCGGCCGTTTTATGCTGTGGATTGGCCCAACCTCGTCCATTTTTGATATCACCACCTTCGCGCTGATGTGGTACGTGTTTGCAGCAAATCACGTCGAAGCCCAGGCGCTGTTCCAGTCCGGGTGGTTTATTGAAGGACTGCTGTCGCAAACGCTGGTGGTGCATATGCTGAGAACGCAGAAAATTCCGTTTATCCAGAGCCGGGCGACCTTGCCGGTGCTGCTCACCACCGCGGTGATTATGGCTATCGGGATCTACATTCCGTTCTCGCCGCTGGGAGCGATGGTCGGACTGGAGCCGCTACCGCTGAGCTACTTCCCATGGCTGGTCGCGACGCTGCTCAGCTATTGCCTGGTAGCGCAGGGCATGAAGCGTTTCTATATCAAACGTTTCGGTCAGTGGTTCTGATGATAAGGAGGCGCAGAGATGAATCGTTCTCCGGACACCATCATCGCGCTGATATTTTTCCTGATGGGTTTGCTGGTGCTGCTGTTAGCAATCTGGCAAATCCTGTTCTGAAAGGGGGCGCGATGCGCAGAGGATCGCTGGATAAAGTCTTTATTCAGGTGGCGATTATTGCGGCCATCATTATTCTGCTGACAATCTGGATTAGATAAGAGGATTTTTGTCTCGTCTGTTTGTCGGGCAGCGGCTGACGTCTTGCCCGGCAAACCGTTCAGGTCAGATATTTTCCCTGGCCCGGTATAGCGCAAACTACCACCGGGCAATTTTACAGAGCTGCCCCTTATGCGATACGAGAAACAGGACGCTACTCCCGGAACTTCTCCGCAATACGCCGCTATTTCATCAAAGGTAATTCGGCAAGCATCTGCTTAAGGTTAATGGCGTCCCAAGGCAAATGTTCAGCCACGGTAACGCCGACGGGCGCCGCCAGCGCGATAGCCTGATTAACCAACCTGACCACCTCCGCCATTGTCAGTTTTCCTTCCGCTACATCGCCGAAATCATGTTCACCGCGTCCAGGTTTGGCAAAGAGCACCGAGCGGAATAGCTCGGGATTCAGCACATCGAGATCAAGATGGATTGCCAGATATTGAATATCTTCGCGCCTTATCCATTCATCCACCGTCTGAGCGCCTTCTCTCACTGCTTGCGGCTCGCAACAGGCAATAGCGTGGTCGGCAATAAACTGAGCTTCGTATTCCAGAGGACGATGAATCCCCGCAATCATGACTTTGTCTGGCGACAACGGAGTTTTAACGCTGCAGGTCAGTTCGCTATCACCGACCCCCATCAGAGCGCCAAGAACGTGCGCGTGGGAATGGGGATATTGAGCCGGGGTCATCACATCAGGGTGGGAGTCTATCCACAGAACGCCGAGTTTATCGCCATATTTTTCCAGCAACCAGGTGAAAGGGGCCAATGATACCAGACAGTCACCGCCGAGCGTGACGATAGTGTCCGGACGATATTCGGCGATTTCCTCGCGCGCGTGGCGCAATTGTTCGACAACCTGACTGCGCCCCACAATGCCACGCTCATTTTCCAACGATTCTGCGGTTGGCGGCTTGACAGGTATTTCAACAATCGCTCCAGGCGACGGCGGCGCGAGCCACGCGAGCAGATGAGCGCCAAAATAATAGGGCGCATTGTTGCCCCCTTGCCACTGCGGGAAGATAAGACGGAGATTACGGTTGATTGAATGCGTCATGGCGTCCTCATATGAATGACGAATATATATGAGACATTGCTGCCGGGAATTTCCAGCGTTACCTCAAGGCTCTACAAATGAAGCGCCGTAAGGAACGATGGAAACAGCTACGGGTCAATGTTTTATGAATGAACGTTCATTCACTTTAAATCACATCGTCACTCTCTGCAAGTAAACCGGCGCATCATCTAGCCAGTATGGCGTAAAAGAGGCTAGAATCGCCTATCGCTGGAGGAGACATAAATGTCTAAAGATTCAGAAACGTACCATAAACTGATCGTCGCGGCTGCGGCCTGTTTCTCTGAAAAGGGCTTTAACGGCACCAGCGTGCGGGAGATTGCTCAGCGGGCTGGGATCAGCCAGGGGGCGATGTACACTTATTTCAAAGGTAAAGATGAGCTGATTGAAGCCATTATTCTGGAGGAGCAGAAATCCGCGCTGGCAAAGCAGCAAGAATCGCAGAAGGGAACCTGCTTTGAACTGATTTGTCGTCTTGCCATTTCCTGTATCCAGGATGTCGGCTATCCCTCATCCCATTCGCTGTGGGTGGAGATTATTGCGGAGTCAGCCAGAAAAGAGAACCTGCGCGCGACGTTTGTCGCCAGCGATATCGTGATGCGTGAGGGCATTGGGCAGATTATTCGCCAGGGCATCGCTGCCGGGGAGTTCAGCAAGCAGGTCGATCCTGAAGAAGCCACGATGACCATTTTTGCGCTAATTGATGGTTTTATCGGACGTAAGGCTATGACGCCTTCATTCAACGTTGAAACGGAGATTCCCCGCTTTAGCGAAGTAATGGCGGCGATTTTACAGAAAACTCCCGGAACCAGCGACGAGAGATATGGGGGATTAAAGCCCCAGCGGGCGTGAAGCCTGCCGGGGTAATCTCTTACAGATCGAAGCGGTCGAGGTTCATCACTTTGGTCCATGCGGCGACAAAGTCACTAACGAACTTTTGCCGCGCATCGCTGCAGGCATACACTTCTGCCAGTGCACGCAGGACGGAGTTAGATCCAAAGACCAGGTCAACGCGGGTCGCGGTGTATTTCTCTTCGCCGCTCTTACGGTCGCGACCGATAAACAGCTCAGCGTGCTCATCAGCGGCTTTCCAGACGGTGCCCATATCGAGCAGATTGACGAAGAAATCATTGCTCAATACGCCCACGCGGTCGGTAAACACGCCGTGACGGCTGCCGTCGAAGTTAGCGCCCAGCACGCGCAGGCCGCCCACCAGTACCGTCATTTCCGGCGCCGTCAGCGTTAACTGCTGCGCCTTATCAATCAGCAGCGTTTCGGTGGAAATGCCGCCGCCAATGCGGCGATAGTTGCGGAAACCATCGGCCAGCGGCTGCAGCAGATCCATCGCTTCGACATCGGTCTGATCCTGGCGCGAATCGACGCGGCCTGGAGCAAAGGGGACGCTAACCTGAACGCCCGCCGCAGCGGCAGCCTGCTCAATGCCCACTACGCCAGCCAGAACGATAATATCGGCCAGCGAAGCTTTACCGGACGCCTGCTGAATCGCCTGCAGGGTCGGCAGCACGCGGGTTGCGATAGCGTTCACCGGCCAGGCATTCTGCGGTTCCAGCGCCAGACGTGCGCCGTTGGCGCCGCCGCGTTTATCGCCACCGCGGAAGGTGGAAGCCGACGCCCAGGCCACGGAAACCAGCTCGCTGACCGACAGACCAGCATCGGCAATAGCGGTTTTCAGCGCGGCGATGTCTTCTGCGCCCGGATTGTGGATCGCTGCCGGTAACGGGTCTTGCCAGATCAAATCTTCTTTCGGTACTTCCGGACCCATATAGCGGGATTTCGGCCCCATATCGCGATGGATCAGTTTAAACCACGCGCGGGCGAAAGCCTCGTTAAAGGCCTGCGGATCGTTAAGGAAGCGACGGCAAATTTTATCGAATTCCGGGTCAAAGCGCAGCGTCAGGTCAGTCACCAGCATGGTCGGCTTACGTTTTATCTCTGGATTAAAAGGATCAGGGATAATTTCGGGGCCGTCTTTCGCTTCGAACTGAATCGCGCCTGCCGGGCTACGGGTTTGTACCCATTCATATTTGTACAGGTTTTCTAAGAAGTAGTTGCTCCACTGAGTCGGCGTTTGCGTCCAGACAACCTCAAGACCAGAGGTGATGGCATCCGCGCCTGCGCCGCTATTGTAGCTGTTCGCCCAACCGAGACCCTGCGCTTCAATCGGCGCCGCTTCCGGCTCTGCGCCTACGTGGGTGGTCACCGCAGCACCGTGCGTTTTACCCAGCGTATGGCCACCGGCGATCAGCGCGACGATCTCTTCATCATTCATCGCCATATTACCGAAGGTAGCGCGAATCGCTGCGGCTGCGGAGAGCGGGTCGCCGCTGGCGTTGGGGCCTTCCGGGTTAACGTAAATCAGACCCATTTCAGTGGCGCCAATGGCCTGCTGATTCAGGCTTTCCGGATGGCGGTGAGCCAGCCATTCGGTTTCATTACCCCAGTCAACATCCAGATCCGGTTCCCAAACATCTTCGCGGCCGGCACCGAAGCCAAAAGTACGGAAGCCGGAATTTTCCAGCGCCACGTTGCCCGCCAGCATATAGAGGTCGGCCCAGGAGATTTTCTGACCGTATTTCTGTTTTATCGGCCACAGCAGGCGACGGGCCTTATCGAGGCTGACGTTATCCGGCCAGGAGTTGAGCGGAGCGAAACGCTGCTGACCGCGTCCGGCGCCGCCGCGACCGTCAACGGTGCGGTAGGTACCGGCGCCGTGCCATGCCATACGAATAAACAGCCCGATATAGCTGCCCCAGTCCGCTGGCCACCACTCCTGCGAGTCATTGAGCAGGGCATGCAGGTCGGCTTTCAGCGCTGAATAGTCGAGCTTTTTAAACTCTTCCCGATAGTTAAAGTTCTCCCCCAGCGGGTTAGAGCGATTGGAGTGCTGGTTCAGCAAATCGACGCGTAGCTGATTGGGCCACCAGTCGCGGTTGCCGGTACCACCGCCCGCGCTCTGCGTTGGCGTTGGCGTTTCGGCGTGAAAAGGGCATTTCCCTGCGGATGGGGTGTTCGATGGATCGTTTGACGTGCTCATATCAGGCTCCGTTTGCTTTTGTGAATGCCATTACGATATACACTGCTTCGAGTAAACGATATGTGAATAAAACTACGGATTTAATAGATAATTCCGTTCAATTGCTCTTGTAAAAACCGAACATATGTCATTGTTGAATGATTAGTTTTCGGTATTAACGCGAACACAATAATAGGAACCTCAGGGTAAAGGAATCGTTAAAACCGCTTCAGCGCCGGGGAAGACGCATTGTTTGCGTTACGACAATTTTCATGCGTAAAAAAGCTTAGCGCTGCCAGTATAAAGGCGTACCAAAAACGTCGACAAAATAGTCAATTACCGTCCGTACGTTTAGCGAAGGGTGGCGAGCGTGAGGATAAATCGCCGACACTGGCGAAGGCGTGCTGCTAATTGCGGCGGTGTAATGAGGCATCAAATGAATCAGTCTTCCCGCGCCAATGGCTTCGTTGACCATCCAGTCGGGAAAAAGTACTACCCCCATGCCGCCCAGCGCGGCGGTCAGCAACGCATCGGCGTTATTGGATGCCAGCTGCGGGGTTTGCGGATAGTGAACCCATTCGCCTTCCGCGAGGCGAAATAACCAGCGGTTAGGCCCGTTTGAACCGCTGTACACCAGCGTACTGTGCTGGCGAAGATCTTCCGGCCGCTGCGGAACACCGCGACGCTGCAGATAGCGCGGGGCGGCAACCAGATAGTGATGCTGCATCCCCAGCACTCTGGCATGAACGCTGGAGTCGGGCAGGCTACCGATGCGGAAAATAACATCGGTCGCCTCCCGGTGCGGATCGATAAAATCATCGGTCAGCGCCAGCTCAATTTGCATTTGTGGATAACGTTCGCTCAGACCCGGTAGCCATGGCGCAATATGGCGCTGGCCAAAGTAGACCGGGGCGTTGATTCGCACCAGCCCCCCAGGCTCAAGGCTCCGATCCTGCAGGTCGCGTCTGGCGGCGCTGAACTGTTCGCTGATGCCTCTGGCATGTTCGGCAAAAAGACGTCCGGCTTCGGTGGGCACCACTGCGCGGGTATTACGATAAAACAGCTGTTGGCCGAGGGAGTCTTCAAGCTGATGAATGACGCGCGACACCATGGACGGGGAAACGCCTTCCCGTCGCGCCACCACGGAAAAGCTCTGGCTGTCGTACACGGCGATGAACAGCTGTAGCGCCCGAAAATTCACATTACCCGCATCGCTCATTTATGCAATATCCGCAAAAGTGTTTCCCTGATTGTACCGTTTTTCACACTACTTCGCTGTTTTATGCTCTGCCGCCTGATTAATAAGCGGAATTTAATGATGCAGTTATTACTGATTTTTCTGGTGATTGCCGGCGGCATGGGTCTGTCCGTCGAAGCCGGGCTACTGGGACCGCTGGCCGGTCAGGTAGGGGATTTATGGGCGACGTTCAGTATATTTGGCGTCGGGAGCGCCCTCACGTTTTTGCTGATGCTGCTGTTTGGCCCGCGCCAGAGCCCCTCATTTTTCTCTTTACCCGGCTGGCAGCTCACCGGAGGCGTGCTGGGACCCATTTACGTCGTCATTTTAACCGTTGCCGTACCGGTGATCGGTATCGCTATGACCATGATCGGCATTCTTGCCGGCCAGGTCTGTAAAAGCCTGCTGATCGACCATTACGGTCTGTTCGGTTCGCCAAAACGTAAAATCGATGGGCGGCGGCTTATTGCTCTGCTGTTAATCGTTGTCGCCCTGGTTCTGATTGCCACAAGCTGAGGTTGTAAAATGAGTAGCATAATGATTTTGTTGGCGCTGGTCGGCGGCGCGATGCTGAGTATGCAGGCGGCGATCAACGGCCGTTTAGGCAGTCAGGTTGGCGTGTTTCGTAGCGCATTTCTCACCTTCGCCGTGGGAGGATTGATCACCGCGCTGCTGATTTTGTATTTCGAGCCTCACCAGACGATGACGCTGCTCGATGTGCCGAAATGGCAGCTGCTGGGGGCGTTTTGCGGTGTACCCTATATCGTGATTATGGTGCTGGCGGTTCAGCGTATCGGCACCGCGACGGCCACGGTAGCGGTGATTTTTGGCCAACTGGCCATGAGCCTGCTGATTGATAATTTCGGCTGGCTGGGAAATGACGCCATCGCTTTCTCCCCGGGCAGGCTGGGGGCGATCGTCTGTCTGGGGCTGGCGTTGTTCTTTATTTATCGCTCCAGTTCAGTAGCCGCAGCGGAAGATAAGCAGTAGAGAGACATCTGTTTTGCCCGGTAGCGATACGCTACCGGGCGCCCCCTGTCAGCCAGACGTCGGCCGTTATCAACTGCGAATGCATTTTCGCTTCGGGCATCATCGACAGTAGACCGGCCATCAGCATTTCTCCCGCCTCATGAAGCGCGCTAAGCGGCATTTCCGGCAGACTTTCAAGAATAAACCACATCCGCGGACTCTCTACGCTCAGGCGAGTGCGTACTCCCTGTCGCCAGTTCCAGCGTCGGCAGGTCACCCCTGCGTCATCGCACCAGACCACTTCACCCGCGTCGGGGTTTTCGAAGACGATCTTTCCCTCTTTGACGGTATCGAACGGCTCGCTGCCGTCGGCAATCTTCAGTTGCGGGACGCCAACGTAAGCCGCCAGGTTTTCCCCACCGACCGGCACGGCGTAGCGCAGGCTCACCGCATTATAGAGATCGACGATCGGATCGAGCGCTGCCATTTCGCCATCGCGCAGCACCCGCCTGCGCAAGGCTTCCGCCGAGCAGGGCGTGCGCTTAGGCTTTGCGCCAAAGGCGCGGAATACCTCGTTCCAGGCCTGCAAATGTGCTTCCGCCCACTGCGGCTCACCGGCGATAACCGCACGGCAGGCGGAATGGAGCGCTTCTGCACCAACCTGCGGCGCGCGTACGGGAGCAGAGATAACATCAATGCTCAGGGCGCGAAAGCCGGGAGCCAGCGCCGACACCTGTGGGCTGATTGACGGTAATACGTTATTCATTGGATAATCCTTTAACGACTATTTTAAAGCATGATATCGACCGATGACCAAAAAAGTCAATATAACGACCGGGGCGGGCGCTGATGCCGCCAGCATCAATGAAGCCGTTGCGGCGCGCATTAAGCGCTATCGGGCGGAAAAGAAGATCTCCCTCGACGAGCTATCAAGGCGCGCGGGCGTCAGCAAAGGGATGCTGGTAGACATTGAAGCCTGCCGGGCTAACCCGAGCATTGCGCTGTTATGCCGTCTGGCGTCAGCCATGGGCGTTGCGGTGGCCGATTTCGTCAATGTTGCCACCGCGCCGCCGGTAAAGGCGATCGCCGCAGGCGATATCCCCACGCTGTGGCAGGGTGAACAGGGCGGCCACGCGCGACTGCTGGCCGGAACCAGCGGTCCTGATATGGTGGAACTCTGGCAGTGGAGTCTTTATCCGGGCGAAATTTTTACTTCTCCAGGCCACGGAGAAGGGACCACGGAGCTGCTTTTTGTGACCGAGGGCGCCCTGACATTAACGGTGAACGACAGCCTCTATTTGATTCCCGCCGGTGATTCAGCCGTCGCACGTACCGACGCCCCGCATAGCTACGCTAACGCCGGCGAGACGGTGACGCGATTCACCATGACGGTCAGTGAAAAAGCGCGCTAGCCATTCGCCTCCGTCGATCTTACGATGGAGGTTATTTCAGTGACAGTGTCACTTTAAATCTCTAACATGCTGATACATTTCTGCCAAATCATTAGCAACCTTTCGGTAGGGCTCCCGCTGCGATAACGCTATTCTTCCCCGCTTTTCCTTTTTCAGGCCCTTTGTAACCCAGGTAAATGACCGCTAATGTCCCTTATGAGAGATGAAATTCGCGACCATTCAGCGGAAGAGATGTTATTTATCCGCCGTGCTGTCATTGCGTTTCTACTGGTGGTGGTCTGCTTTGCTGTCCTGATTGTTAACCTCTACCGCCTGCAGGTAGAGCAGCACGACTTTTATCAGACCCGTTCAAACCAGAACGACATTAAAATGCTGCCCATCGCGCCGAGCCGCGGGCTGATTTTCGACCGCAACGGCATCCCGCTGGTACAAAATATTACCCTCTACCGTTTACAGGTGATCCCGAGCAAAATCGCCGATATGACGGCGCTGCTGCAGCAGCTGACGCCGATTGTTGATTTAACCCCGCAGGATATCGCCGACTTCCGCGACGATATGCACCACACCAGCCGCTACAAAGAGGTGACCTTAAAATCGGACCTGAGCGATATTGAGGTGGCGCGTTTTGCCGTCAATGAGTTCCATTTTCCCGGCGTTACCGTAGAGAGCTACCAGCAGCGCGCTTATCCCTACGGCGCCGAGCTGGCGCACGTGGTTGGCTATGTCTCGAAGAT
This sequence comes from Klebsiella sp. GW_Kp181, assembly GCF_040062315.1. NCBI lineage: Bacteria > Pseudomonadati > Pseudomonadota > Gammaproteobacteria > Enterobacterales > Enterobacteriaceae > Klebsiella > Klebsiella sp. GW_Kp181. The sequence goes on along the minus strand of NZ_JBEAFR010000002.1, from coordinate 180,526 downwards.
CAACGACAGCGATTTGCAAAAGCTGGCCAAAGCCGGCGAAGAAGAGAACTACGCCGCCGACCATAATATCGGTAAGCAGGGCATCGAAGGCTACTATGAGAAAGCGCTGCACGGCACCACCGGTTATCAGGAGGTTGAGGTGGATAACCACGGGCGGGTGGTGCGTCTGCTAAAAGAGGTGCCACCGGTGGCCGGGAAGAACATCTACCTGACGCTGGATTTGCATCTGCAGCAGTATATCGAGTCGGTGCTGAAGGGGCAGCGCGCGGCGGTGGTCGCCGTCGATCCGCGCGACGGCGGCGTGCTGGCGATGGTTTCCAGCCCCAGCTATGACCCGAATCCCTTTGTCAGAGGCATTGGCTACCAGGCCTATCGTTCGCTGCTCGAAAACCCCGACCGTCCGCTGATTAACCGTGTCACCCAGGGGCTCTATCCGCCCGCGTCGACGGTGAAGCCCTACATGGCGCTGTCGGCGCTATCGGCGGGCGTAATCACGCCAACCACCTCCTTCTTCGGCGCGCCGACGTGGACGCTGCCGGGAACCCAGCGCCGCTACCGCGACTGGCTGAAGAGCGGCCACGGCATGCTTAACGTCACCAAAGCGATCGAAGAGTCGGCGGATACGTTTTTCTATCAGGTGGCGTTTGAGATGGGGATCGACCGTATTCACGAGTGGCTGAGCAAGTTCGGTTACGGTCAGTCTACCGGTATCGATCTTAACGAAGAGTATGCCGGGGTGCTACCGAGCCGGGAGTGGAAACAGCGGGTGCATAAAAAACCGTGGTATCAGGGGGATACCATTTCCGTCGGCATCGGCCAGGGCTACTGGATTGCCACGCCGATCCAGATGGTTAAAGCGCTGACGACCCTGATAAATAACGGCAAAGTGCAAAATCCGCATCTGCTTTACTCCATGAAGCAGGGGAATAGGGTCGAGCGCTATCAGCCACCGCAGAATCTGCCGCAGATTGGCGATCCGCATTCGCCATACTGGGACGTGGTGCGCAACGGTATGTACGGCATGGCGAACCTGCCAAACGGCACCGGCTATAAGCTGTTCCATTCCGCGCCGTACCAGATCGCCGCAAAATCGGGGACGTCCCAGGTCTTCAGCCTGAAGGAGAATCAGACCTACAACGCGAAGATGATCCCGGTGCGCCTGCGCGACCATATCTTCTACACCCTGTTTGCGCCGTATCAGCATCCGAAGGTGGCGATGGCGCTGATTCTGGAGAACGGCGGCGGCGATGGCGTAGTGGCAGGACCGACGGCACGCGCCATCCTCGACCATATCTTTGACCCGGCCAACGCGCCGGCTGAACAGGGTGCTGCGGCTGCGGTGCCGCAGGTGGAGAGCGCGGACGCGCAGTAGACGTTATTCGCCCGGAGCATAAGCGTTAGCGGATTGGTTATTTGCCGCCGCTGGCGCTTTTGCTCATAGTAGGGCTCTGTGTTGTTGTGAAAAAAGGCCCTCCGATGTCGTTAAGCCGAAATACGCTTCTTATTGTGCAGACCGGCACCCCGCCGGATGAAATCGCCTCCGACCACGGCGATCTTCCCTCCTGGTTTGCTCATTTACTGGCGCCGTGGCGCAATAAAATCAGCGTGGCGCGAGTGTTTGCCGGGGAGACGCTTCCCGCCCCGGATAACGCGACCGTCGCGGTGATTACCGGCTCATGGGATATGGTGACCGAACGCCTGCCGTGGAGCGAAATGACCGCGGCCTGGATCCGCGAGGCAATGGCAATAGAGATGCCGCTGTTCGGCGTCTGCTACGGGCATCAGCTGATGGCGCATGCGCTGGGCGGCGAGGTGGATTACCATCCTGCCGGGCGCGAGGCCGGAAGCAAAACCATTTCGCTGTCAGAAAGCGGGCGGGGGGATCGTCTTCTGGCCGATCATCCGGCGCCGTTCAGCGCGCATCTTACCCATATGCAAACGGTCACCCGATTACCGCCGGGGGCGACGGTGCTGGCCTCGTCGCAGCACGATCCGCACCAGATTGTGCGCTACGGCGCCCATGCCGTCTCCACCCAGTTCCACCCGGAAATCACGCCGGCGATTGCCCGCTCGCTGATCGCGTACCGTCAGGCGGCACTGCGCAACGAGGGTATTGACCCGGATAAGCTGAGCCTTGAGGTTGAGGAAAGCCCGGTGGCCTCGGCGATTTTGACCCGCTTTGTTGCCGGCTATCTGCCGCCGGATCGGGAAACGGCGTAACGTTAGCGCTGGTTTTCCTCAAGCCAGGCCGCTGTTTCTCGCAGGATTTCATCTGAAAACGCCGAATCAGCGGTCATTCGCGCCAGAATCAACGCCCCGACCATGGCAGACCAGTTGCCAATCGCCGCACGACGGCTATTTTCCGGGTTTTTCTCATTAATCGCTTCGCTGAGATAAGCTATCTGCTGCTGCAGTCGCGCGGTCATTTCATCGCGTGCGGATTCAGACTGGCGGATGGTCTCCGCCGCCAGCGCTGCCAGCGGGCAACCGCTGGCAAAATTATCCCGGTGCTCGGGTGAGAGATAACGTGCGATAAGCGATTCGACGTCGTTATCCGCCGCTTCGCTCTCTATCTTCAGTTCAGCAAGGGTTTGTGCGATCAGGTCATCCTTCGATTTAAAGTAGCCGTAAAATCCGCCGTGGGTCAGACCGGCTGATTTCATAATATCGGTGACCGTGACCGCGTCAAAACCGCGCTCACGAAACAACCGGCCGGCGGCGGTCAGGATTGTCTGCTTATTCTCTTCAACCTGTTTTCTGCTCACTCTCATGGCGCGTTCCTGCGATAAATTATTTATGATGACCATCATATAACAATATTTACAGCTTACCCAGCTCGTGCCATTATACATGACGACCATCATGTATAATTCAGGAGTGTCGTTATGAGTAGTCAATCAGCAGTACTGGTGACCGGGGCATCGACAGGTATTGGCGCAGTCTATGCCGAACGTTTTGCTCGCCGCGGTCATGACCTGGTACTCGTTGCGCGTCATCTCGAGCGGCTGACGGCGCTGGCCGAGCGGCTGCGCGGTGAAACCGGCGTTCAGGTCGACATCCTGCAGGCCGACTTAACTCAGGATAGCGACATTACCGCCCTCGAGCAGCGACTGCGGGAAGACGCACAAATTGGGATTCTGATTAACAATGCCGGCACGTCGATACCCGGCGATTTTCTTAACCAGAGCAGCGCCGATATCACTCGGCTGATTACCCTCAACGTTACTGCCGTGACCCGCCTGGCAAACGCTATCGCACCGCGTCTGACCCGGGCCGGAGCAGGGGCCATCGTCAATATTGCATCGGTGGTTGGGCTGGGCCCGGAAATGGGCCTGACCGTATACGGCGCGACAAAAGCGTTTGTGCTGTTTCTTTCGCAGGGGCTCGACGTTGAGCTAAGCGCGAAGGGCGTATACGTGCAGGCGGTTCTGCCTGCGGCCACCCGTACCGAAATCTGGCAGCATAGCGGTAAAGATGTCAACGCCATTCCCGGCGTTATGGAGGTGGAGAAACTGGTGGATGCCGCCCTGGTCGGTTTTGACCGCCGCGAATTGGTCACCATACCGCCGCTGCAGGACGAAACGAAGTGGCAAATGCTTAACGCGATGCGTCAGGCTATGCTGCCCGCTTTCGTGCAATCTGAGCCAGCGGCACGTTATCTCGCCTGATCGTTTGTTTGTCTCACCGTGTATCGGAAAGGAGAGTCGATACACGGTGCGACAACATCGCGCCATCGCACGTCCGGCGCAGATATAACGCCTCGGGGAAAGCGCCCGAAGTGGCAGAATTTCCCGGAGGCGATGCTGCTTATCTGTCCGGGCTATGCGTCCTCAGCAGTCTGCGGGGCTGTAGCCCGGGCAGACGCCTTGCGCCGCCCCCGGGAAATGACGTGACAACGTCACAAGATCAGGGCGAAACCCAATAAAAAAGCCGATAAGGTAAGTTATCGGCTTTCGTGGTCAATGCGAAAAGCTTACTGCGCCAGCAGCTCCTGGGCGGTGCGATCGACCAGGCTCAGTAGCACCTTCACGTCATCTAACGTGACGATCGGGTTCAGCAAGGTCAGCTTCAGGCAGGTAACGCCGTTGTGCTCGGTCACCCCGACGTTAGCGCGGCCGGAGGCCAGCAGCGCATCGCCTACCCGCTGGTTGAGCAGGGCGATGGCGGCGTCGTCACTGCCCGCCATTTGCTGCGGACGGGAACGGAACAGCACGCTCGCCAGCTGCGGCTGCATCACCAGTTCCAGCGTCGGCTGCGTTTCGACATAATCCGCTACGTTCAGCGCCATCGTCACGCCGTGATCGATGATTTCCGCATACTGCTTCTGGCCCAGCGCCTCAAGACCCATCCACAGCTTCAGCGCGTCGAAGCGGCGGGTGGTCTGCAGCGATTTGGACACCAGGTTCGGTACGCCATGCTCTTCATCGAACTCAGAGTTCAGATAGGCCGCCTGATAGCGCATCAGCTCGTAGTGACGGGCTTCTTTTAACAGAAACGCGCCGCAGCTGATGGTCTGGAAGAACTGCTTATGGAAATCCAGAGTGATGGAATCCACTAAGTCAATGCCGTCCAGACGATCGCGATACTTCTCAGACATCAGCAGCGCGCCGCCCCAGGCTGCGTCAACGTGCAGCCAGATCTGATGCTCTGCCGCGACAGCCGCGATTTCTCGCAGCGGGTCAATGGCCCCCGCGTCGGTAGTACCAGCGGTAGCGACAATCGCCATAATCTGCTCGCCGTTAGCCTGAGCCTCGGCGATTTTCGCTTTCAGGTCCGCCACGTCCATCCGCGCGAATTGGTCGGTTTTCACCAGCGTCACGGAACGGTAGCCGAGGCCCATCAGCGCCATATTCTTCTGCACCGAGAAGTGGGCGTTTTCAGAACACAGTACTTTGTAGCGACGAACATCGCCCGGCAGACCATCCTGCTGGATGGAGTGGCCCTGGCGGGCAAAGAAGGCATCGCGCGCCAGCATCAGGCCCATCATGTTGCTCTGGGTACCGCCGCTGGTGAACACGCCCGCATCGCCAGCGCCGTAGCCGACCTGCGCACGCAGCCATTCAATAAGCTTGATCTCAATGATGGTGGCTGACGGGCTTTGATCCCAGGAGTCCATGCTCTGGTTGGTGGCGTTAATCAGCACTTCCGCCGCCTGGCTAATCACCAGGCTCGGGCAGTGTAGATGCGCCACGCACTGCGGGTGATGTACCGACAGACTGTCTTTCAGGAAGTACTCGATCGCACGTTCAATCGCCGCCTGGTTGCCCAGACCCTGTTCGTTGAAATCAAGGGTGATGCGCTCACGCAGTTCGTCAACGCTTTTCCCCTGATACATTTCAGGCTGCTGCAACCACTGCGCGACAGCCTGGCTGGTCTGGGCGATCGCTTGCTGATAGGCATCAATACTCTGTGCGGAACCAGCAAGAATCGGATTCAACTTGGACATTGCGGTCACTTACTCCACTCAGACCGGTTTTACGCCGGCGGCCAGCAGGGCCTGTTCAAATTTGTCGAAGAAAATTTCCAGCTCAGCGTTGCTGATCAGCAGGGACGGCAGCAGACGCAGCACGCAGCCGTGGCGACCGCCGCGCTCGAGGATCACGCCCGCTTCGAAGCATTTCTTCTGCAGCAGGGCGGAGAGTTCGCCGTCCGCCGGGTAGCAGCCCATGTGATCCGGCGCTTCGTTCGGTTTAACGATCTCAATACCGATCATCAGGCCCAGACCGCGAACGTGGCCAATCACCGGATAGCGTTTCTGCATCTCGGCCAGCTTGCCCTTCAGCCATTCGCCCTGAGCGGCGGTTTTATCCGCAATGTTATTGTCCTTCAGGTGGCGCAGGGTGGTCAGGCCGGTCGCCATCGCCAGCTGGTTGCCGCGGAAGGTGCCGGTGTGGTGACCCGGTTCCCAGGCGTCGAACTGCTTTTTGATACCGAGAACGGCCAGCGGCAGACCGCCGCCGACGGCTTTCGACATCACGATAATGTCCGGCTCGATGCCCGCGTGTTCGAAGGCGAAGAATTTACCGGTACGTGCAAAGCCAGCCTGAACTTCATCGACGATCAGCAGAATGCCGTGTTCCTGAGTCACTTTACGGATGCGCTGCAGCCACTCGACCGGAGCCGGGTTCACGCCGCCTTCACCCTGAACGGCTTCAAGGATCACCGCCGCCGGTTTACGCACGCCGCTTTCAACGTCGTTGATCAGGTTTTCGAAGTAGTAGGTCAGCGCTTTTACGCCGGCTTCACCGCCGATACCCAGCGGGCAGCGGTACTGGTGCGGGTAAGGCATAAACTGCACTTCCGGCATCATGCCGTTAACCGCCGCTTTGGGCGACAGGTTACCGGTGACGGACAGCGCGCCGTGGGTCATCCCGTGGTAGCCGCCGGAGAAGCTGATCACGGAAGTACGGCCGGTGTATTTTTTCGCCAGCTTCAGCGCCGCTTCTACGGCGTCAGCGCCGGAGGGACCGGTGAACTGCAGGCAGTATTCTTTACCTTCGCCCGGCAGCAGGGAAAGCAGGTATTCAGAGAAGCGATCTTTTAACGGAGTGGTGAGATCGAGAGTATGTAACGGCAAGCCGCTGGTAATGACACTTTGGATGCTCTGCAGCACATCAGGGTGGTTGTGACCGAGAGCCAGAGTACCTGCGCCGGCAAGGCAGTCGAGATACTGTTTGTTATCCGCATCGGTCAGCCAGACGCCTTCCGCTTTAGTAATCGCAAGGGGCAGCTTGCGCGGGTAGCTCCTGACATTCGATTCGAATTCAGCCTGACGGGCCAAAAAGGTATCGTTGTTTGCATCTAATAAATCTGCGCCTAAAGTATCAATACGGACTTTATCCGTCATCATATCACTCCCACAACCAGCGTTACGGTTGAGCGCTGGTTGAATAAAATGGTGTAAGAAAATGAATCGCCATGCATTAAAGCGGGCACAATATATGGCTTTTTAGAACCGCGTTCAACGTTTTATTGATTAAGCTATATTTACGTTATTTTTACACTGCAAAATTAACGCATAAAGCATTGATAAAAAAGAAGTGTTTTAAAGGATGAAAGACCTTTAAAATTGTAATTATTAGTGAGGGATTCTCGCAATTTTTATTACTGCCGCCTGGCTATTGCTGGCGAAAGATTTCCGCCAGCAATGGTATGACTTAGTGCAGTTCAACCGCATAATTCGTTAAAGGTGTGACTTTTTTCACCAACTTGTTGTTATATAAAAACTGTTCATAAGCTTCATAACGAGGTTTATCCAGCGCTGCCGGATCGCTGGCAAACAGAGGAAGAGTTTTCAGCCAGGCCTGCTTGTTCAGCTCCGTGTTAAGTTCCGGATGCGCGGCGGCAAACGCCTGCCAGGTTTCCTGCGGATGAGCGCGAAGGTAAGCAACGCCTTTTTGCAGCGCTTTCAGGAACGTCCTGATTTTCGGTGCGTTGACGTCGTCCCGGTTGGCGACAATCACCAGCTCATCGTAGGCCGGGACGCCGTAATCCTCGACGTTCATCACCTGCGGATCTTTCCCCTGAAGCTGCAGTTCCAGCGCTTCGATATTACGATAGCCGCCAATCACCGCATCGACCTGTCCGGCCAGCAGGGCGCTGGTCAGCTGAAAGTTAACATTGATGAGCTTGATGCTTTTGGGATCGATTTTCGCGTGCTGTGCCATAGTGGCCAGCGTCGCCTGTTCGATTCCGCTTACCGAATACCCCACTTTTTTGCCCTGCAGATCGGCGGGAGATTTGATGCTTTTATCCAGCGCGATCACCGTGTTCAGCGGCGAATTAATCAGCGTGCCGACGCGGACCAGCGGCAGACCTTCATCGGCAAAAAAATGCACCTGCGGCTGGTAGGTAATCGCCAGGTCCGCCTGGCGGGCGGCGACTAATCGCGGCGGCAGCGCCGGGTCGGACGGTGGCACAATTTTAACGTCCAGCCCCGCCTCTTTAAAGGCGCCAATCTGTTCAGCCACCACGATCGGCGCGTGGTCGGGATTGATATACCAGTCCAGCACCAGGGTGAGTTTTTCATTGGCCAGCGCCTGCCCGCTGAACAGCGCGGCAAGCGTGATACCGGCATAAACACGTTTACGCATGGTTAGTCCTTTTATTTAAGAGCGTCATTCCGGCGTCCAGTTAATCAGCCGGTGTAAAAAAGCATCCACCGCCAGCCACAGCAGGACGGTCAGTAGCACCAGAATAAACAGGGCTGCAAAGCAGATATCGGTTTGTAGACGGGCATTGGCGTTAAGCATGACGTAGCCCAGTCCTTCGGCTGAACCGACCCATTCGCCGATAATCGCCCCGATGGGCGCGACGGCGGCCGCCATCCGCAGACCGGAACCGAGGGCCGGAAGGGCAGCCATCATGCGGATGTGGCGCAGCTGCGCGCCAAAAGAGGCGCCCATGGTGCGCGCGAGGTCAAGATAGTCCTGGTTAACCCGGCGCAGGCCGTCAAAAAACGCCGAGGTGACGGGAAAGAAGATCACCAGCACCGCCATCATAACCTTGGCGCTCATCCCGAAGCCGAACCACAGCACCAGCAGCGGGGCAAGGGCAAAGACCGGGATCGCCTGGCTGGTCAGCACCAACGGCATCAGCCAACGCTGAAGGCGCGGCGAAACAATCATGCACAGCGCCAGTATCACGCCGAGCAGAACGCCGAGCGCGAGACCGCTGAGGATCTCGCTTAATGTGATCAGCGTGTGCCCACCGAGGTAGGCGCGGTTGACCCACAGGGCGCTTGCCACCGCCGAAGGTGAAGGCAGCAGAAAGGCGGGAATGCCGCTGCGGGTCACCAGCCACCAAATCAGGAGCAGGCCGCAGAACACCACGGCGGCGCGAAACAGTTTTGCGCTCATTCGTTAGCCCTTATCAGCTGTTGCAGCAACTCCGCCTGACCGGCTAATAGCGCCGGATCGTCCGGCGCGCGCGGCGGTATGCCGGACAAGCGATGCGTGTCGTCAATCCCGCCGGGGGCCGGGGAAAGGACGAGCAGACGGTGGCTCAGACGGCAGGCTTCCATCGGATCGTGGGTGATCAGTACAACGGTCCGGTTCACCAATAGCCGGGCGGCCAGGGACTGAATACGCGTGCGGGTAATCGTGTCGAGCGCGGAAAAGGGCTCGTCCATCAGCACGATGGGCCGGTCTTCGTAGAGCGTACGCGCCAGCGCCGCACGCTGTCGCATGCCGCCGGAGAGAGCGGCAGGGCGGTCATCGGCGCAGTGTTCAAGCCCAACCTGCTGTAGCAGCGTGGTGACGCGCAGGTGATCGATGCGCTCCCCGCGCAGGCGCGCCCCCAGCGAGACGTTGTCGCGCACGCTTAGCCACGGGTAAAGCAGATCTTTTTGCCCCATCCACGCCAGGCGTCCGGCAATCGGCAGGCCATCGCTGGCGCGAACTTCGCCCCCAGAGGCTTTCGCCAGCCCGGAGATGATGCGCAGGAGGCTGGTTTTACCGGCGCCGCTGGCCCCCAGCAGCGAGCTCCACTGGCCGCCGGGAATAGAAAACGTCAAATTGTCGAAGATCGGTCGCAAACCAAAGCGCAGGCTCAGTCCGCGTACTTCGATGCCGGGAGCCATCACGCCTGGCGCTCCGCGAGGACGTTAAGGCCCATTTGCCAGAAGTTAGCCTCCAGGCGCGTAGCGGTCGTGAAAATGGCGCTGAGTTCGGCAAAACGCGCTTCGCCGCCGCGCTGCTGCCAGAGGGTTTCCAGCAGGTTTAAGGCTGCATTGACGCCGTTAAGGTAGCCCTCATCACCGTAGTTGCGGATCCACGAGGCATACGGGTTGGCAGTCAGCCGGGTCGCCGGGTCGTGCAGCAGACCGAGGCCGATTTCCGCATAGCCGGCCACGCAGGGCATCAGCGCCGCCAGTAGATCCAGCGCATCGCCGGCGTGGCCAATGTCCAGTACGTAGCGGGTATAATTTACCGTTTCAGCGGCTTCCTCTTCAGCCGCCATCGTCGCTTCATCCAGCCCCCATCCCGTACAGTAGCCGACGTGCAGCGGCAGTTCGTCGAGAATGGCGTTCATGGACGCGGCGGCAACGCGCATTTCCGCGAGGGTACGCAGCTTGCTCACCAGCAGCGCGTAGCTGCGGGCAAAGTGGATCAGGAACAGGTAGTCCTGCGTCAGATAGCGACGAAAAGCGGGTTCGGGAAGGGTGCCGTCGGCAAGCTGGCGCAGGAAGGGATGGGCGACGTAGCGCTGCCAGTCAGCACCGGCCTGCAGGCGCAGACGACCATAAATACCCTGAGTAAATGCGGGAAGAATCACAGGACCTCCTGATAATAGGGAGATCCGGGCGTGCTGAATGAAGTGTGAACAGGCAATGGCGCAAAACTGGCGGAAATGCCGACCCGTCCCTTCGCTGGCATGACCCAGATCAGGTTCAAAGGGTTCGGCTTACGCCATCTCAGCCCTCACGGGACACCCCTCGGTTTGGCACCTGTTATACGACATTCGCTTTTTGATTACAATGCTGTGAACTTGCCGAAAATTGGTGACACTGTCACGTTAAGACACTGCGATAAATGGCCGTTGTGCGTCATTTTGGCCCGGTGGCGGCTGGCGTCTTGCCGGGCGCAGAACGGCCCGATTCTCTTTGGCCGGGCAAGGCGTCAGCCGCCCCCCCGGCAAATATTATTTATGGATTAATGGAAATCGACCCAGCGGGCGCCACTGTCTGCTGAACGTACGCAGTTCTCAACCCAATGCACGCCGAGCGCACCGGCTTTGGCATCCGGGTACCAGAAGTTTTCCAGCAAAGCTGCGTCGCAACGATCGGTAGCATCCATGGCGATGGCGAAGCGGCGGTACAAATTCGACCAGGCCTCAAACAGCCCTTCGGGATGGCCACCGCCGATCCGGTCATCGTGCAGAGCCAGCGGGTCCAGATAGGGCATACCGCGTTCGAGAATGCGCACCGGCTCGCCCTGAATCTCATAGCGCAGCTGATTCGGCTGTTCATCCCACCACTCAAGGCTGGCTTTTTCTCCGACGATACGGACTTTCTGCCCGTGCATTGAGCCGCTGTTGACCGCCGAGCACCACATCGAACCCACGGCGCCGTTGTCGTACTCCATCAGCACATGCGCGTTATCCTCCAGCGGCGCGCGGCTTTTGACAAAGCTCTGGCGGGAGCACATCAGGCGAGTGATATTGAGCTTCGGCGCCATGGTCTCCGCCAGAAACAGCGGGTGAGTGGCGAGATCGCCCAGAACGTAGCTGGGGCCAACAAACTTCGGGTCCACTCGCCAGCGGGTACTGGGGTTTTCCTGCTCCACAGGCTGGTTATGAAAACCGTGGGCGAACTGCATATTGATAATGCGGATCTCGCCCAGCAGCCCCTGCTCAATCATCTGCCGCGCCTGCAGAATCAGCTGATGACCGGCGTAGCCGTAAGTCACGCCGACGATTTTGCGCTGTTTTTCGCTCAGGGCCACCAGCGCATCGGCCTCTTCGCCGGTAAAACAGAGCGGTTTTTCGCAGACCACATGCAATCCGGCCTCCAGCGCTGCGCGGCAAATGGCGTAGTGGGTATTGTTCGGCGTAGCGATGGAAACGGCTTCAATACCGTCCTCCCGCGCGGCCTCTTCGCGAAACAGCGTTTCGTAGTCGGGGTAACAGCGCCCGGCCTCCACGCCCAGCTGCTGGCCAAACTCACGCCCGCGCTGAGCGTCAATATCGAAGGCCCCTGCCAGCAGGGTAAACGTGCCGTCGCGCAGCGCCGCGGAGCGGTGAATATAACCAATCTGGCTGCTTCCGCCGCCGCCCACCATACCCCAGCGTAACGACCGGCCAACAGGTTTAATACCGTTAATCATGTTTCATCTCCCGATTAAAAACCAACCGAATGCAGGTAGCGCAGGCTTTCCGTGACCGCCTTAAGGCTGCCCTCGACGTTGCGCGGGTCGCGCTCTTGCTCAATGGTGATCCAGCCTTGATAGCCGCGTTTGTCGAGAAAGGCGCGCACCGCCGGATAATCAATGGCGCCGCTGCCGAGCGGACACATCACGCCCTCCGCGCAGGCAGAGAAGAAGTCGATACCGCGGGAAATTACGCTCCTGAATACCTGCGGATCGACATCTTTAAAGTGCAGGTAGTCAAGGCGTTCAAAATGGCGATCCAGCCAGCTGATGGGGTCCATACCCGAATAGAAGAGATGGCCGGTGTCGAGACACAATCCGGCAACATCATGGGGGATTTGCGCCGCGAGCAGGTCGATTTCGTCGGCAAACTCGATGCAGCCGCCGGCGTGAGGATGGATAACCGGACGAACGCCGTACTCCTGCCACGCCAGTTGGCTGATGGTAATAATATGGCCGATCATCCGCTGCCAGTCGGCGGGAGAGAGGCGGGGCGCCAGTTCGCTGTGTCCGGCGTATTTCGCCCGCAGCGGATTGCCAAAATCAATAATCACCAGATAAGGCGGCTGGAAGAGGTTGCCCGGCGTCTTTTCCGCCGATGGAACCTGCGACAGGTTGCGGCAAATGTTATGCGTCAGTGCGACAATGTTCGCAAAGTTCTCTTCGCTGACCAGATCGTCAAAGATCGTTCCGGCCACCAGCGACAGCCCCTGCTTATTCAGCGCGGCGCTGAGTTCATCGGCTCGGGTCGGCAGATAGCTCCACGGCCCCAGTTCAATACTTTTATAACCGGCCGTCGCCGCCTCTTCCAGCACCTTGGTCCACGGCGGCAGGTAAGGATTTTTGGGATCATCGACGCCCCAGCTGCACGGCGCGTTGGCAATATGTATGGTCATGATGGCTTCCTTTTCAGATGAGGAGAAAACATGACCAGTATTGAATGAAAATTTCATCTTCAACAATCATGAAATTTAAATTCTTTGATGGAATTCAAGGTTTATTTTGATGTCTTAATTGATAGTTTTTTATCAAATGTAGCGCTGAAGCGGAGCGCGGAGAATATACCCGCGCTTTCGCCGATCAGAGGTTTTCTTTGGTGAGTAAATCAAAAGGCTGCAGGGCGTTAATAAACGTCGCCTGCGGCTGGTGAGCGCACTGGACAAAGGCATCGACGGTCGCTGAGGCGAATTCGGCAAGCCGATGAGCCAGCATGAGATCGATTGTCCCGTCGATTAGCGCCAGCTCGCCGTGGTCTACCGGGCCATGACAAATCAGCGTGACCTGATGCTGACGCTGATGCGCATGCAGCGCGGCGATAATCCCTTCCACGCCGCCGCAGGGCGCGTAGATGGCCTCCAGATCGGGATAACGCTGCAGCATCTCCTCCGTCACCCGGCGGGCGATATCGGCGCGTTCGTGGCTGCGTACAGGCTCCAGCACCCGGTCGCCTTTGCCATGTTCGCGCAGGTAGGAACGGAAACTTATCTCGCAGCTTTCCTGACAAATAAATCGGTTATCGCCGACGATAATGCCGATTTCGCCGCTTCCATGACACAGCCTGTCCACCGCCCAACCGGCGGTGCGGCCCGCTTTCTGATTATCCAGCCCAATGTAGCCGGTGCGTTGCGGGATGCTCATATCGGAGAGCAGGGTAAAGACGCGCACGCCTTTATCAACGGCCTGAGCAACGGCATGGCGGATAAGCGGATTATCCAGCGCCACAATACCGATTGCGTCAACCTCTTCGCTGAGGCGGGCGATTGCGGCAACCATGTCGTCAATGGCGTTAATGTCATAATGCAGAAACACCGGCGCCTGTGCCGGACTATGCCAGGGCAATGCCGCCTGCTCAAGCGCCTGCGCCAGCTGATGGTAAAACGAGTGCGACTCCTGCAGCAGGATGAACCCCATTCTCAGCGGGATCGCCGACTGACCGGCTGCCAGCCGATACTGCGATTGTTCGAGCGCAAAGCCTAAGCGCCTGGCGGACTCAAGCACTTTACGTTCGGTGCTCTCTTTCACGGGAGTTCGTTTATTCAACACTCTGTCCACCGTCGCGATACCGACTCTGGCGTCTCTGGCTATATCCTTCATGGTGACTTTTTTCGCTGACATTGTTCTCTTCCTGTGAGGTGATTGATAAAAATCTATCATTATTGTGGCGGATAAAAAGCGAAGCCACTCAGGGTTTATGCAAATCAGCAAAATGACCCGCTTCATTGAGCTGGTATTCAGGCGCCAGGGTCTACACTAAGTGCATCCCCATTATGGAACAGGATGTCATGACTTATTCCCTCTCAAAAAAATTCCTTACCGCCACCTCTGCGCTGCTATTGCTTTCCATGAGCGCTGTTCCGGCTAGCGCCGCTACCGACAGCACCGATGCCGTCTCTCCGCTCAGCGCGGAGAACGGGTTAAGCGAAGCGGCTAAGCAATATTTTCTGCGTTATCCTTCCCACAGCGGCGTGAACGGTAAAACCGCGCGCGAAGATACCGCGGCGGTCTTTATTCCCTTTGGCGCCACGCCGGAAGGGGGATGGCCGGTGGTGGTCTGGGCTCACGGTACCGTTGGCGTGGCGAATCACTGCGCGCCGTCGTTAAACCCGCGCAGCGATCGCGATAAGCAGTATCTGAACACCTGGCTGTCGCTGGGCTATGCGGTAGTCGCGCCGGATTATGCCGGTCTGGGCTCGTCCGGGCTGCACCACTATCTGAACGCCCGCGGCGAAGCGTGGAGCGTACTTGACAGCGTTCGCGCCGCCCTGAAACAGTTTCCGCTCAAAAATGAACTTATTCTGGTAGGACAGTCGCAGGGGGCGCATGCCGCCTTCGCCAGCGCCGGCTATCAGCCGCAATATGCACCCGAGCTTAATATTCGCGCAACGGTGCTGACCGGTACGCCTTATTTTGAAAAAGGGACCACCGCAGCCGACATTCTTCCGCCGGCAGGCGGCAAAGCGCCGAGCGGCGGCGATCCGAAAATTCCGTATATTTTCTATATTTATCTTTCAGCTGCCGACAGCAACCCGCAGCTCAATCCCGCCGACTATTTCCAGGACAAAGCGCTACCGCTGCTGAAAGAGGCGAACCATTTATGCATTACACCGCTCAACGATGAGGTGATGAAGGCCGGTCTCAATGCGGCGAATGCCCTCAAACCGGGAGTGGATTCGCTGTTAAACGCCAGCGTAGAAACCATGCTCTACCCGACGCTAAAAATCGATCATCCGGTATTTATCGGTATAGGCAGCGTCGATATCAACGTTCCGACGGCGATGCAAAAACGCTTTGCGGATGCGGTTAAAAGCGCAGGAACCCGGGCGGACGTGCATATTTATGAGGGGCTGGATCATAGCGGAACGGTTAACCCGTCATTGCGCGACTCGGTGCCGTTTTTGATTAAGACGCTCAACGATAAGCGGTAATGGTGAGGGTCGATGAGCCGCCCTGAGCGATGGGGCGGTTCAGCGCAGGTATGACGTCGATTACCAGTATTTGGGGATCAGATAGCCATACATAACGACCGCGACAACAATCATCAGCGTAATAATTGCCCAGTCTGCTTTTAATGATTTTACTGCCTTCATAAGTTCCTCTTTTTTCTATGAATCACCGGGTAACGTTACCGCCGCCGCCCGCACCGAAAGGTGATGAAGATCACACAATAACATTTGTCGTACAAATAAAGTGTGTCGATTTTTAAATATTGTTAGCAATATTTTGTCCGCTCATTCGTCTACCTCTGCACAGGTTACTATTCACAAGCGTTATGAGGTAAACAAAGCATGAGAGATTTCGACAGGCGCGAGCAGCGCCATCAGCACCGTTTTGGTGACCACAGAATGGCAAAACCGCTTCTCATCGGCGCGGCATTAATCATCGTTCTCGGGCTGCTGGTCATGTCGCTATGGAATGCGCTACTGCCCGCTATCCTTGGGGTAAAGAGCATCGGCTTCTGGCAGGCGTTAGGTCTTCTGGCGCTGTCGCGGATCCTGTTTGGCGGTCTCGGTTTTCGCCCGGGAATGTTCGGTATGGGACAGGCGCGGCGTCGAATGCATGAACGCTGGATGAAGATGAGTCCCGAGCAGCGCGATGAGTTTGTACAGCGCTTTGGTCATCGCGGGCATCGTGGCCACTGCGGCTGGCGCGATCGTCGTAGCGAAAATGCGCCGCAGCAGGAGCCTGCGGTGAAAAATACGGATCCCGAGTGAGCGCAATGAAAAACGGCATCGCGACGCCATCGCGGCTGATTTCCGCTCTCGACGCCTGCCGGACGAAGCTGAAGGCGTTTATTCGCGCCCGGATCCCGCAAAGGGATGAGGCGGACGATATCCTGCAGGAAGTGACTTATCAGCTGATCCGCGTCGAGCAACCGGTGGAGAATATTGCCGCCTGGCTGTTCCGGGCCGCGCGAAACGAGATGACCGACAGGGCGAGAAAAAAGCGTGAGCTGCCGCTGGCAGGCGATTTCAGCGAGGAAGAAGAGGGTGGCTTTCCCGAGGATGAGCTGGCCGAGACGCTGTTTGGCGTTGCGCAAACGCCGGAGGAGGCGTATCTGAAAACGCTGCTCTGGGAGGCAGTAAACCAGGCGCTCGCGGAACTGCCGCCCGCCCAGCGCGAAGCATTCGAGAAAACCGAACTGCAGGGCTACAGCTATCGGGAGCTGGCCGAAGAGACCGGCGCAAGCGAGCAGGCGCTGCTGTCGCGTAAGCATAAAGCGGTACTTTACCTGCGAACCCGCTTGCGCGCGCTGTATGACGATCTGCTCGCCGATTAGTCTTTCTTCGGCCTCTGGCGCGGGGCCGAAGACCTGGTCTTTATCCGCTTAGCAGAATAAGGGCGGCGACAGGCCTGAAAGTGGCTGCGTAAACCTGGATTATGGCCCGTAGCCCCAGGCCTTGAGAAAGACGGTAATCGCGCATTCCGCGAGCTGTTCCAGCTTCTCCGGCTCCACCGCTTTTTGCGCAATTAAGGCCCCCGGCAGCGGATAGCCCATAATCGCGCCGAGAAACGCCGTTGCTTCGAGCTCCGGATCGCTGATGGTCAGCAAACCTTCGTTTTTTTTCTGCGCCAGTATCTCGCTCAGTGCCTGCAAAACGCGCCCTGAGGGGCGCTGTTCGAGCGTGACGTAGAGTTCGGGCTTTTGCACCAGCACCTGGATCAGCAGGCGTTGAAAGTGAATATTCTCCGGCGCATAAAAGTGCGCTTGCACCACTTTCGCAAACCCGCGCAGCAGCGCGGGAAAATCCTGCTGACGCTCCTGCAAAAGCTGGCGCAGAGGCGGCTGCATGGTGTCATTGAGAAACGCAAATGTCTCCAGCAGCAGCGCGTCTTTACCGCCGGGGAAATGACTGTAGAGCGTCGGCCGCGAGGTTCCCGCTTCGGCGGCAATCGTATCCAGCGACACATCAAGCCCGTGCCTGAGAAACAGCTCGCGGGCGGTTTGTAAAATGCGTGGGCGGGCTTTCATTGGCCGCCCGCGTTGATTTCCCATCAATTGAGTCCTTACCGTTTGCGCCCTTTAAGGCGCATCATTCCTTGCTGTACCAGCAGGAAAAAGAGTGGAACGAAGAGCAAGGTCAGCAGCGTCCCGGTGAGCATACCGCCGATCACCGCGGTGCCAATCTCCCGTTGGCTGGAAGCGCCGGCACCGGTAGAGAGTACCAGAGGGATAACGCCGACAACAAATGCAAGTGAGGTCATAATGATGGGGCGTAAGCGCAGACGAGCGCCCTCCAGCGCCGCGTCGGATAAGGTTTTTCCTTGCTGAAACTGCGCCAGCGCGAATTCAACGATCAGAATCGCATTTTTGGCGGAAAGCCCCATGGTCGTCAGCATACCGACCTGGAAGTAGATATCGTTTTCATATCCGGCGAGCAGCGACGCGCTTACGGCCCCCAGAATCCCCAACGGCACGATCAGCAGTACGGCGACCGGAATCGACCAGCTTTCATACAAGGCGGCCAGACACAAAAACATAAAGGCCAGCGACGCCAGATATACCCATAGCGTTTGCACTGAAGAGGCCTGCTCCTGCCAGGACAAACCGCTCCATTGCAGATCAAACCCGCTCAGCGTGCCCACCAGTTCGGCCATTTCCGCCATCGCCGAACCGGAGCTGACGCCCGATGCCGCATTGCCCTGGAACTGCACGGCTGACAGTCCGTTAAAACGCTGAAGCATCTGCGGCCCGGTGGTCCAGCGCCAGGATGAGAAGCTGTCGAAGGAGGCCATGTTGTTGCTGTCGCCGCGGACAAACCAGGCGGATAAGTTTTCCGGCGTCGAACGCCAGGCTGCGTCTCCCTGCATGTACACGCGCTTGACGCGCCCGCGATCGATAAAGTCGTTAATGTACACGCCGCCCCAGGCCGCAGAGAGAGTGCTGTTTATCGCGGCCTGATCCAACCCCTGGGCCTGCGCTTTCTGTCTGTCAACATCGACCTGCAGCTGCGCCTTCTCCTCCAGGCTGTTAATGCGCACCGCATCCAGTTCTGGCTGTTGTCTGGCGGCAGCGAGCAGGGTGTTTTGCGCCTCGATGAGCGACGGGCTGCCGTTTTGCGCGCTATCCTGTAGCCAGAGTTCAAAGCCGCTCGACTGCCCGAGCCCGCGCACGGTGGGTGGCGACATCACGCTGATGCTGGCCAGCCGGGAGGTTTTAACAAAGTACTGGTTCGCCCGGGCAATGATCGCCTGAGCGCTGTTCTGTTCTCCGGGACGCGCATCCCAGTGCTTGAGTTCGGCGAAGGCCATGCCGACGTTCTGCCCGCTGCCGGCGTTATTTCTGCCGGTAACCATAAAGATGACGTTGAGGTTATTCTCTTCCTCGCTCATGAAAAAGCGGCTAATTTCCGCGCCGACCTCTTCGGTCATCGACATCGGCGAGCCGGAGGGAAGCGTAAACTGAACCATCACCGCGCCCTGATCCTCTTCCGGAAGAAAGCCGCCAGCCAGTTTCTGATACTGCCAGAGCATCAAAAACGTCAGCGCCAGGGCCAGCAATACAAAGCGGAAGGGGCGGACCGCTATCCGCCGGAGAATCGCCAGGTAACGATTCTGAGTGGCGGCGACGCCGCGGTTGAAACCGGAGAAGAACGGCCCTTTTTTAAGATGGCCGGGTTTGAGCAGATGGGCGCACAGCGTCGGCGTCAGGGTCAGTGCGACCAGCGCGGAAAGCACCATCGCCGAAACGATAGTCACGCTGAACTGCCGGTAGATAATCCCCACCGAGCCGCCGAAAAACGCCATCGGGATAAAAACCGCCGAGAGTACCAGCGCGATGCCAATCAGCGCGCCGGTTATCTCATTCATTGAGCGCAGCGTGGCTTCAAGCGGGGTAAGATCCTCTTCCACCATCAGGCGTTCAACGTTCTCCACCACCACGATAGCGTCATCAACCAGCAGACCGATTGCCAGCACCATCGCGAAGAGGGTGAGCGTATTGATGCTGTAGCCCAGCAGGCTAAGGATGCCGAAGGTACCGAGCAGGACGACCGGCACCGTGAGGGTCGGGATCAGCGTTGCCCGCCAGCTCTGGAGAAAGAGATACATGACCGCCACCACAAAAAGAATCGCCTCAATCAGCGTGCGCACTACGCTTTCGATAGAGACCGTCACGAACGGCGTGCTGTCGCGCGGATAAGCGGCGACAACGCCCTGCGGAAAGCGGGGCGTCAGGCGTTCGACTTCTGTCCGGATCTTCTCCGCCGTCTCCAGCGCGTTGGCCCCGGAGGCCAGCTGAATTGAGATTCCGGCTGAGGGGAAACCGTTGAGCGTGGTTTGGTTTTGATAGTTTTCCGCGCCGATCTCCACCCGGGCGACATCGCGCAGATAGACCACCGAGCCGTCGCTGTTGGTGCGCAGAATAATGTTTTCAAACTGTTCGGGATGCTCAAGGCGGGACTGCGCGGTGACCGTCGCGTTCAGATACTGCCCCTCCAGCGTAGGCAGTGAACCAATTTCGCCGCTGGTGACCTGAGAATTCTGCGCCTCGACGGCGGCCTGCACATCGGAGGGCATCAAACCGTAGCTGGTCAGCTGCAGCGGATTGAGCCAGATGCGCATCGCGTACTGGGCGCCGAAAACGGTCGTTTCCCCCACGCCTTCCACCCGGCTCAGCGGCTCCTGCAGGGAGCTAACGAGAAAGTCGCTGATATCAAGGCTGGTTAGCGTTCGAGTTTGATCGTACAGGGCCACCACCATCAGGCTGTCACCCTGTGACTTGGTTACCGTAAGGCCTTGCTGCTGCACCTCTTGAGGCAAACGCGTAATGGCCTGATTAACGGCATTTTGTACCTGCACCTGCGCCATATCGGGATCAATGCGTTGATCGAAACTGAGACTAATACGCGCCTGGCCTGCTGAACTGCTGCTGGAGGAAAAATAGAGCAGGCCGTCGATGCCTTTAATCTGCTGCTCCAGCACCTGGGTCACGCTGTCTTCAACGGTTTCAGCCGAGGCGCCGGGGTAGTTGGCGGTGACGTTGACGCCGGGAGGAGCAATATCCGGATATTGTTCAACGGGCAGGGTCAGCAGGGCGAAAGCGCCGGTCGCCATAATACAGATGGCGATGACGGCGGCAAAAACCGGGCGAAACACAAAAAAGCGAGCCAGCATCGTTATGCACCTACGGTCAGTTGAGGGATTCTTGAAGCGCAAACACGGCCAGCGGTTCGCTTAGCCCGGAAGATGGGGGAAATACCGGCGTGGGTGGAGCCGGTAGCGCCGCATCCAGCGCCCTCGACAGAAAAAAGCGGCTGATTTCAGAACATGCAGTCGTACGCTGGTATTCACCCCATAGAAAGTCATAGGTCTGAATGCTGAAAATATTCTGCTGCAGTAAAAAATGCAGATAGCGTTGGCGCTGCTCCGCCTGCTGGCTAACGAGCAGGGCGTGACATAGCCTGGCCTGAGCCGGCTCATCTACACGTGAACATGCCGCCTGAATCTGCTGATCCTGCGTAGCCAGACTCAGCAATGCGGCCTTCGCTACGCAGGAAAGAAATGATAATCCAATGAAACAAAACAGCTTTGCCCATCTTCCTTCGTTGAACATCCGCCTAACCCCGTCAGTTTATTTACTTTACAGTAAAGTAAATAAACTATTTAAACAAGTACCCATCTGTACGAGGCGAAAATGGGTAAAGCGGCGGGAATGATGAGCAGAGGAGCTCTGCTCAGGCTCAGAACATGCCGTTGCCGCTGGCGGTTTTCTGCGGAACGTTCTGGGTCACGTCCCAGTGCTCAACGATTTTATGCTGTTCATCAACGCGGAAGATATCGATAATCGCCCGCGTCACTCCCGGCTCGCGACCGGTTACCTCCACGTGGAGGATCACATGATCGCCGTCGACAAAGGCCTGCTTGATAACGCTGCGCGAGTCGGGATATTTACTCTTCAGGAAGGCGATAAACTGCTGAAAGCCTTCAACGCCGTCTTTCGCCATCGGGTTATGCTGTATGTAGCGGTCTCCGAGATAGGGCCTGGCGGCGGCAAAGTCCTTGTCATTTAACGCTTTGTTATAAAAATCAATGACGTTCTTCTTATTCAGCTGTTCGCTTTCACTGTTGCCCGCAAAAACAGCGGGCGACAGGGCGCAAAACAGGGAAAAGGCGATGAGCGATTTTTTCAACATACATCCTCCGGCGGTGATTGTAGTAACAGGCATCTGGCCTGTCAGGGGGAATCAGCCTCCCCAGCGGCCTTTGAGGTAGTTAACGGCCTGCTGGGTCTGCGGCTGATTAAGGTAATTCTCTCTGAACAGAATAGTGCCCTGAATTTGCGGCATGGATTCATTCAGATCAAGCTGCTTTTTCAGCTCCGGCACGCCGCCGCTAATCATCCAGTCAGGCTCGCTCTTTGACGGTTCGCCAACTTTGTACAGCGCCACGCCAATATAAAGCCGGGTGTGGGTAGGCTTCACCACCTCAGCCCACCACTTTGCCAGCACATCGTAGCGCGCGGCGTCGCGGGCGAAGGGCCAGTAAATTTGCGGCGCGATATAGTCCAGCCATCCCTGCTGAACCCACAGGCGGGTATCCGCGTAAGACTCATCGTAGGCCGCCGCGCCGCGGGTATCGGACCCGGACGGATCGTGAGAGCGATTGCGCCAGACGCCCGCCGGGCTGACGCCAAATTCTACGGCGGGGTTCAGCTGCTTGATAGTGCGGGAAACCTGCTCAATCAGCAGCTGGGTATTGTGCCGCCGCCAGTCCGCTTTGGCAGCAAAGCCCTGGCCATACTGCTGGAACGTCCGATTGTCGTTCAGCTTCGACCCCGGCGTTTCGGTATAGAAGTAATCATCGAACTGGACGCCGTCTACCGGATAGCGCTCTACGACCTCTGCCACGATGCTGGTGATCCAGTCGCGCACTTCCGGGATCCCCGGGTCGAGAACGAAACGGTCTCCGGAGGTACGGATCCAATCCGGATGCAGGACATAGACGCTGGCGGGAAACTGCGAAAGGGTACCGTTAAGCTCGGTGACGGTTTTGGGGCGAGTATTGACCGAGACGCGATAGGGGTTGAACCATGCATGAACGCGCATGCCGCGCTTATGGGCTTCATCCAGCATAAACTTTAACGGATCGTAGCCCGGGTCCTCGCCGATTTTACCGGTCAGCATATCGGACCACGGCAGGATCTTCGACGGCCAGAGCGCGGTGCCATCAGGTTTCACCTGGAAAAAAACGGTATTGATACCGAGGCTTTTTAAATTATCCAGCTTGGCAATCAGCGCCTGCTGCTGCAGGGCGATGCGGCGATCGGCGGTAATGCCGCCGTTCACGGATTCCAGCGGCGGCCAGTCGAGGCGCGAGACGGTTGTCAGCCAGACGCCGCGCACCGGCTCGTGGCTTTTGGGTAACGTCGGCTGCTTTGTTGCGGGCGGCAGCGGCGTGACAAGAGAAACGGGCGGTTTACTGCCGCAGTGCGAC
The DNA here is from genome assembly GCF_040062315.1 of Klebsiella sp. GW_Kp181. NCBI lineage: Bacteria > Pseudomonadati > Pseudomonadota > Gammaproteobacteria > Enterobacterales > Enterobacteriaceae > Klebsiella > Klebsiella sp. GW_Kp181. The sequence continues at coordinate 157,727 of NZ_JBEAFR010000002.1, read as the reverse complement.
AGCAGCAGCGCTGCAGCGATAGCTACGGCGGATGCTTTTACTTTTTTCAGGATGCTATTACGGGAGTGAATCGTCATATTTGCCAGCATTTCTGGTCAGCGCACAAAGAAGTCATTTTCGTATTATTCTACTTTAAGTCAATAATTTAGCCATAGACAGCGCCGCTTTTGCCTCAGCAAATTTCGCAGCCAGTCGTCTGCGCCATCACGCAACGGCTGGCCATGATATATCATTGATATGCATTAAAACTTGATCGGTTCAGGGCGAGTTTAAAAAGGATTTGTTAAAATCTGGCCAAACAATTGACCGCCGGCCCCCGATGGCGAGTCTAACTGGATTAGCATAATGAACTACTCATCGTCACGCCATCGTCTGTGGATAATCCTATTTCTCATGGCATTAATCAGTCTTGGCACCGGTCTTTGCTACTGGCAGATGCAAAAAAAGGTGGATAAGGATATCCAGTCGCGGCTGCAGCAGGCGATAGCCAGCCTTGATGTGACCGTTTCCCACGCCGAACAGGCCGCCGACCTGGCGGAACCTTTTATGGGAAAAAATTGCAATGAGAACGTCCTGACGGAGCTGCGCACGCTGGTGGCGACCATTCCCGACGTGCGCTCGGTAAATTTAGGGCGGGATAACGAGATCTACTGCACTTCAGTTTTTGGCGGACGCAAATTTCAGTTTGATAGAACTCAATATACCCAAGGATCGTTGCAGTTATTCCAGGGGAACGATATTACGCCGTCTCATCCGTTAATGGTGTATAGCGAACAGGACGACCGGGGGAATACCACGCTGATAGGTATTGATGGCTATTATTTATACAATATTTTATCCGTTCTGGATGGCGATGCTCATCTGTATCTTCAGGTTGGTAATCGGGTAATGAACCGCAAAGGGGAAGTCACCACGACGCCGAAGATCAAAATTCCCGTGCGTCTGACCTCTGAGCAATTTAATTATTCGGTCATTGCCGATCGCGGCTTTGCCTCCGGCGCAGTCGCATTTATCCGCTATGAACAGCATACCCTCATCGCCATTCTTCTCGCCTCCTTGCTGCTCGCCTTTTTGTTCAGAAACTATCTCCGCTATCGGCAGACGATTGAGTACCAGCTGAGGAAGGCGATCGAGCTGAAGCAGCTCAAACCGTATATTCAGCCGATAATTAACGATGAGGACGGCGCCATTATCGGCGGCGAGGTGCTGGTACGCTGGGAACATCCCAAACAGGGATTTATTGCGCCGGATAAATTTATCTCCGTTGCGGAACAGACCGGTTTGATTAAAGACGTGACGGCGATTTGCTTTGCGGAAGTAAGCCGACAGCTCCGTCGCCAGCAGTCCCTGCTCCCTAAAGGACTCTTTATTTGCTTTAACACCAGCTCGGTTAACTTTCAGGATGACGAAATAGTCCAACTCTGCCAGACGTTTATCCAGGAGCTGAAAGAGGCGGAAGTTCGGCTCGTCCTTGAGATAACCGAGCGGGAGTCGATTGAAAATACGCTGCAAACCTCGGAGGTGACGGATAAGCTGCGGCGCATCGGGATTCAGTTTTCGCTGGATGATTTCGGTACCGGTTACGCAAACTACAGCTACATCCAGCAGTTTAATCCTGAGATTATAAAAATCGATAAGGTGTTTACCTTCAATATCGTCACCAATAATGCTTCCGCGCTGGTGGTCAAGAATATGGTGAATCTGGCGAAGAAGTTTAACTGTCAGATTATCGCCGAAGGCGTGGAGGATAAGGAGCAGCTTACAATGCTCAGGAATATGGGCATCGCTATTTACCAAGGCTACTACTTCTCACAACCGGTGCCGGTTGGCGAGTTTATCAAAATGCTGCCACGTTCATTTCGCTAGTCAGTAAAGGGCTGGTTTGTTCGATCACAAACAGGAAATTAAAAGGTGATCGACTCGGCAAAACCGAATCGTAATTTCCTGTTTCACCTGAAAATTTGTCATCATTGAGGAACAACTCAACAACACGGAGGTTGTCTTGTTCGAATCTCACCTGAATATTTTTATCCGCGCGGTTTTCGTTGAAAATATGGCGCTCAATTTTTTCCTTGGCATGTGTACTTTTCTCGCTATTTCCAAAAAGATCGATGTCGCATTTCGGCTCGGGATCACCGTGACGGCGCTGCTAGCCATTGCGACGCCCATTAACAACCTGATTTATCATCACCTACTGAAAGAAAATGCTCTGATTGAAGGCGTGGATCTCAGTTTTCTCGATTTCATCACGTTTATCGGCGTCCTTGCGGCGCTGGTGCAGATCCTGGAGATGGTGATCGACAAATATTTCCATGCGTTAAACCATGCTTTAGGGCCGTTTCTGCCGCTGTTGACCATCCACTGCGCCATTTTTGGCGCGACCATATTTATGGTGCAGCGTGAATACAGCTTCCTTGAGTCGCTGACTTATGGCACCGGATGCGGTATTGGCTGGACGCTGGCGATTGTGGCGCTGGCTGGCATTCGCGAAAAGCTGAAATATGCCAATATGCCGAAAGGGTTACGCGGATTAGGCAGCGTGTTCATTACCGCTGGACTCATGTCGCTGGGCTTTATGTCGTTCGCCGGTATTTCCCTGTAAACAGAAGTCGGGAACCATGAGAGAGAGCGTCTGGCCTGAAGTCGTTTTATCGAATTTCTGCCGTACACCTTTGGGCGCGCACGGCAGAAGAGGGCGCTGGCGGGCGATGAGCGCGCGTCGCGGGTTCATCGCACCGGGCTTGCTGGCGGATTTCAGGGGTAGTTGAAAGCCTCTGGATGGTTTTCCAGGCTGCCGCTCAGGGCTGCAAAGAGTACCGTTTTCCCATCGATGGATAATGGATCGCTAACGTTAAGCCAGGTCAGCTTTTCCTGGGATGTCTTGTCGTCAACGGTGGAAAAAACTCCGGACATTTGTCTGGATTTTTCCGACCACAGCACCGCGAGCCGCTCCGCAGCGCAATCGTGAGGTTTGCAGACGCTGAGCACCTGATAAACATCCTCGCCAAGCTTTACCGTACGCGCGGGCGTGGTCGTGCCGCCTGAACTGACCCAACCGGGCAGGTGATGTCCTTTGAGCATCTGATTGAACGCGGCGGGCTCCTTTTTGGCGAGGCTGTTCAGCGTAATATCGTCCTGTGCCATAGCGTTTGCTGACGTCGCCAGAATAGCCAGCGCGGTTAACATTTTAAGCATAATAATACTCCTGTGATCTTTCCGATTCCGTTTAACGCCTGTTAATCATGGCTCTGGTTGGCGGTGAATGCAAATTTGCTCAGCTGGCTTCTCTATATTCCGCAAATGGTCGGAAAGTGGTGATTTCATTTCTTATGGTTTTGTAAAAAAGAATGTCACTATAGAATGCGAATTACTTATAAAGCATATAAAACCGGCAGTGATTATTACTATCGCGAGCTTTTATTCAACATTTTCGTGCCGTTGGTTGAATCACCATTAAGATAACGCGTCAATAATGGCTCAATCACTGTGCTTATTCGCTTGACCGCTAACGTATAATAGAATTCAGACTATTCTGCTGTTATTTTTCGGTAAATTATTGACGGTGTCATTTCACAAAAGAAAATTTGATCACCGGCATCGCGCTTGTTAAAGTTCGCGCCACTTTTCAGGAGGGTATGATGAAAAAGACTCAATTCATTATCGCGTGTTCTTTAATTATGGCTTCAGGCTCTGCCCTGGCAATGGGTTTTACCGCTGAGCAGGGGAAAAACTTTACCAATCTTAATATGGAAATCGGTAAGAGTTCTTCCGGCCTGTATGCGGAAAGTAACTGGATTAAAAATACTCAGGACGGAAGTCAACTTGGCGGCGTCGGCGTTGGCTACAATCTTGCGCTGGGTCCGCTCACGGCGAATATTGGCACAAAAGCCGTATATCTCGGGCCGAAGAAAGGGGACAACGGCGTCGCCTTCCCGATTGGCGGCGGCATCGATCTGGCGCTGACTGACAGTATCCATCTGTACGGCGAAGGATATTCCGCGCCGGAAGGGTTAACTAACAGCGTTAAAAATTACGTCGAAGCGAATGGCGGAATTAGCTGGACGCCGCTGACGCCGCTGACTATCAAGGCTGGCTATCGTCACGCGAGCGTTGATGGAAAAGATGGCCGCCCGGGACATACCATCATTGATGGCGCTTACGTAGGCGCTGGCGTGACTTTCTGATATGACGGTCGGGAGCGTAGGCTCCCGACATATTACTGAGTGATGAGAAAAATCTCAAAAGGCGCTTTCAGATGCTTAGCTGTTTTTGGTCTGTACCCAAAAAGCGTGAATGAGCCCTGGAATGTAGCCGAGGATCGTCAAAATAATATTGAGAATAAACGCCCAGCCAAACCCTTTTCCCAGCAATACTCCCAGCGGGGGTAGAATAATAGTTAAGACAATTCGCCAGAAACCCATAATATCTCCCTGTGTTGTTAGCTAACCTATTACTATTTTAGTGGCTGACGGTATTTTTGCAAATTTTAGCTTTTTAAATCATAAGCCTGCTAACTTTTCTGAGTTTCAAATACTACATATTTAATAAATTTAAAAGCGCTAATTTATGCCAGATATCTATATGGGATTATTCCAGGTTATTGCTTAAATTATGTTCTTCAAAGCTCAGTGGAAAATTTGTACGGAAGAGGGGGGATTACGCGCAATGATAGCCTGCCGGGTGGGGTAAATTGCGCTACACTGCCCGTCCAGGGGATAAGATATTGACGGCGGGGTTACATGGACAACATCGTTCTTCAAAAGGTCATCGCCATCTTTTTGATGGTTTGGTGGGGTTGGGATATTCTGAAAAGAAAAAAGAAAAAGCAGAACCCCGATCCCCTTATTGCGCAGGCAAACGCTGCGGAGCGCTATCAATGGCGCTACTTGCGTTGGGGATGGCGACTCTTGCAATTCGCCTGTGGCGGGTATTTGCTGATAATGATGGTCACCTTTCTTTTACGCTAGCGCTGGCAGGTGAAAAGAGAGCCGCTACCGCGGCTCTTTTGCTGACCAGGCACGTATCCGGAGGAGTTGCGCGCTGGCGCTCAACCTGGGCTACCGAACTGCAGACGGCCTGGACCCGCCCGAGTCCCTGTCGCCCGGCTAAGCGTAACGCTAGCCGGGAACAGGCCGCGCCAGCTCTTTTAGGCTACGCCGGTACCGCCATCTGAGCACCAGACCTGACCCGAAGCGTAGGAGCAGGCGTCGGAAGCCAGAAGGACGTAAAGCGGCGCAATCTCAACCGGCTGTCCCGGTCGGCCAAGCGGCGTATCCTCACCAAATTTTTGCACCTTCTCCTGCGGCTGGCCGCCGCTCGACTGCAACGGTGTCCAGTAAGGGCCAGGGGCAACGGCGTTAACGCGAATACCGCGCGGGCCAAGCTGCTGCGCCAGGGATTTAGTAAACGCCACGTTGCAGGCTTTGGTCTGGGCGTAATCCAGCAGAATCTCGCTGGGTTTAAACGCCTGAACGGAAGAGGTATTGATGATAACCGCCCCCGCAGACAGGTGACGAAGGGCGGCTTTGGTTATCCAGAACGGCGCATAGACGTTGGTTTTAAAGGTGGCATCAAACGCAGCGGTGCTCAGCTGTTCAATGGATTCGCAATACTGCTGTCTGCCGGCATTGTTCACCAGAATATCCAGCCCGCCCAGCTCGGCTACCGCTTTTTCAACCAGGGTGTCGCAAAAAGATTCAACCCGAATATCGCCGGGAATGGCGACAGCTTTTCGTCCCTCGGCCTGAATCAGCGCGATAACGGCAGCCGCGTCCGACTCTTCTTCCGGCAGGTAGCCGATGGCGACATCCGCGCCTTCACGCGCATAGGCGATAGCGACAGCGCGGCCAATACCTGAATCACCGCCGGTAATAAGCGCTTTTTTTCCCGCGAGCTTCCCGGAGCCGATATAGCTGGTCTCACCATGGTCGGGAAGGGGCTTCATTTCAGATGCCAGCCCCGGAGCCTGCTGCGGCTGCTCAACAAACGGCGGAAGAGGATAATGTAGCGATGAATTATTTCCTGTTGTCATACCGGCCTCCTGATAAATGAAATTTAAGATTAGCCAATCGTTGTGATTGAGCGAGCAAAAAGCGTAAACCAGGAATAATTAACTTTGTAAAACCAGGAATTATTTACCTGACATTAGTTCAACATGTAATACCAGAACAGCGCAATTTCATCTTTTTCCGCTAAAGCGTTGTAGAGATATCGATCGTATCCTCCGAGAGTAAAACCATAATTTCGATAGAAGAGGCAGGCGGGCACGTTAACGTTCTGCGTCTCAAGCTTTAATCCCGCAGCGTTCATACTGCGCGCCCAGATATGGGCGGCGGCCATGAGCTTGTTGGCCGCGCCGGCTCTGCGATGTGAGCTTTCAATGGCAATATAATCGACGGAAATAAACCTGTTCCAGCTCAGGGATGCGGTGATAAAACCGGCCACCTGTCCCGCTTCGGTTTCGGCAATCAGGAATATTGCATCCGGATTAATACAGTGGTTTTCCAGCGTCTGGATATCCAGCTCATAGGTTTTATTATAAGCGCAGGGAAGTGTCTCAATTTTCAGATCATTATTGATGAAAGGGCCTCTGGCAACCTGGCTGACCGTGAAGGAAAAATCACAATATTCGAGGCGAGCAAGGTCAGAATTTAATCCTTTACGAATCTGCATAGCATTCCTTATTTTTTAGCGATTTATTAATGATAGACAACGTCGTTAAAAATAACAGTCAGGCCATCAACAGCGCATTCGTCCAAACCTGGGCTAATCTTATATTTCATGCTGCATTTCCTGCAGGTCGTTTGAGGACATTGAATGGAATCCATATCGTTTAAAAAGCATTGGGGGGCGGAATTCATTTCCGCGGATATTGTCCGCTTTCGCGTCTGGGCCGAAGGTCAAAAGTCGATGACGCTTAGCCTGAGAGACCGGGATATTGCGATGGAAGCCGTGGGAAATGGCTGGTTCCAGATCGATGTCCCTGGCGTTAAGCACGGGGATGAATATCAGCTTCGTTTAGCCGACGGCCGCCTCATTCCCGACCCGGCCACCCGCGCGCAGCGCGATGATGTCAATGGCCCCTCAGTAGTGATCGATCCCCGACGCTATCAACCGGTTAACCGTGACTGGAAAGGGCGTCCCTGGGAAGAAACCGTGATATATGAACTTCATCCGGGCACCTTTACGCCAGAAGGCACCTTTGTCGCCGCTATCGAAAAGCTCCCCTGGCTGGCAGAGTTGGGGATCACCCAGATAGAGGTTATGCCGGTGTCTCAGTTTGGTGGTTCGCGCGGCTGGGGCTACGACGGGGTACTACTTTATGCCCCGCACTCAGCTTATGGTACCCCGGCGGATTTTCACGCCTTCATCGATGCCGCTCACGGGTTAGGGCTTTCGGTGGTTCTCGATATCGTGCTGAACCATTTTGGTCCGGAAGGCAACTATCTCTCTTTGCTGTCGCCGGGCTTTTTTCATCAGGACCGAATGACCCCCTGGGGTAATGCCATCGCCTATGAAAACGAGGCCGTGCGTCAGTATATTACCGATGCGCCGCTGTTCTGGCTTACCGAGTATCAACTTGATGGGCTGCGCTTTGATGCTATTGACCAGATTGAAGATCGCTCCGCCCGGCACGTGCTGATAGAAATAGCCGAGAATATCCGCGCGGCTATACCCGACCGCCATATTCACCTGACGACGGAAGATAGCCGTAACGTGATTTTCCTCCACCCGCGCGATGAAAACGGGCACACACCGCTGTTTACCGCTGAATGGAATGATGACTTCCATAATGCCGCGCACGTTTTCACGACCGGTGAAACCCATGCGTATTATCAGGATTTTGCGCATCAGCCGGCAAAGAATGTCGCTCGGGCGCTGGCGGAAGGATTTGTCTATCAGGGGGAGGTCTCTCCACAAACCGGGCAACCTCGCGGCGTCTCCTGCGCCGTTCAGCCACCGCAGTTCTTTGTCGACTTTATTCAGAATCACGATCAGACCGGGAACCGAGCCCACGGCGAAAGGCTTATCTCCCTGGCCGGCGCTGAGAAAACGCGCGTGCTGCTTGCCGCATTGCTTCTCTCTCCCCACATTCCCTTACTGTTTATGGGCGAAGAGTATGGGGAAACCCATCCTTTTCTATTTTTTACCGATTTTCAGGGTGCTCTCGCCAAAGCGGTAAGAGAAGGGCGGGCAAAAGAGTTTGCCGGACACGCAGGGCATGATGCCTCCGTTCCGGATCCGAACGATCCTCAAACCTTTATCCGCTCTAAGCTCGACTGGCAGAAGGCGGCAAGCGAGGAGGGGAAATCCTGGCTGCGCTTTACCCGCAACCTTATCTTACTGCGCCATCGCTATATCGTCCCGCTGCTCGCGGCAGGGGGCGCCGTGGAAGGCAGGATCCTGCACGCGGCGGCGCATGCGCTGGCGGTGAGCTGGCGCTTCCCCGACGGGACGCTCTCCGTGGCGCTGAATATCGGCGCGGACCCCGTGACGATGCCGGAGATACCGGGAGAGGTCATTTTTAGCTGGCCGGAGCGGCAGGAAGCGTTAACGCCAAACAGCATTGTTGTCCGTTTTGCACATGGAGAAGCTTCATCATGATCCCGTCCGCAACCTACCGTATTCAATTCCGTAATGGTATGACCTTCGATCGCGCGGCGGCGCTGGCCCCGTATCTGAAAGCGCTGGGTATTAGCCATCTTTACGCGTCGCCGATATTTACGGCGACCACCGGCTCCACCCATGGCTATGATATTACCGATCCAAACGAAATCGACCCGGCTATTGGCGGGCGCGAAGGGTTTGACCGGCTGGTAAAGGCGCTGCGGAGCGCACAAATTGGCCTGATTCTGGATATTGTCCCCAACCATATGGCGACCTCTCTGGAGAATCGCTGGTGGCGGGACGTCATTGAACAGGGTAAGCACAGCGCCTGGGCCAATTATTTCGATATTGACTGGACGCGTCCCGTTACGCTGCCGTTTCTGGGGGATACCTTTGAGGCAGAACTGGAGAGCGGGGCGCTTGAGCTTAAGCGCGATCCTGAAACGGGGAAACCGGCGTTCGTCTATTACGATCAGGCCTGGCCGCTGAATCCTGAAAGTCTGGCAACAGGTGAGCAACTACTAACCTCGCCGGATCGCGACGCGATTGTGGCGCTGCACGAGGCGCAAAGCTGGCGGCTGATGTCGTGGCGTGAAGCGCCCAGACAGCTCTCCTGGCGGCGCTTTTTCGAAATTACGGGCCTGATTGGCGTCAGGGTCGAAGAACAGGCGGTATTCGACGATACCCACCGTCTTATTCTTGAACTGGTACATGCCGGTATCGTCGATGGTCTGCGCATCGATCATATCGATGGGCTTGCCGACCCATTAGGGTATTTGCAGCGTCTGCGCCAGGCCGCCGGGCCAGAATGCTACATTACGGTGGAAAAAATTCTTGCGAAAGGCGAGCAGCTTCCCGCTGATTGGCCCGTCTCCGGCACCACCGGATATGAGTTTATCGCTTCGTTGGCTGAAGTGCTGGTGGATGACAATAATCTCGACCAGCTGCAGCAGGTGCATGACGAAGCGCTCGGCGGCGCGGTAGATCGTCACCAGGCGCTGCGTGAGGCGAAAGGGCTGATGGCGGATCGCAACTTTGAGGGCGAATTTACCACTTTGTTGAGGCTGGCCATCGAACTGGCGCAGCGTAATAGCATGGAGGTTGAAAGCGAAGCGCTGCGCCACGCATTACGTGAACTGCTGCTGGCCTTTCCGGTATATCGCACCTACGGTACCGCTGAGGGGATGAGCGCCGAGGATATTACGCTATTAAACCGGGTCGTCGATCGGGTTAACGCTCGGGAAAACCGCCCCGATCCCAGGGCCCTTGAGGTCATTATCGCTATCCTGACCGGCAATTTACAAACAAGTAGCCTCGATGCCGCCTCGCTTTTCAGGACCCGTTTTCAACAGCTGACTGGGCCGTTAATGGCTAAATCGGTCGAGGATACGCTGTTCTTCCGCCATAACCTCGATCTGGCGCTGAATGAAGTCGGCGCGGATCCCACGCCGCGCGCTTTCTCGCTTTCTCGTTTCCATCAGGAGATGCGTATTCGCCTTGCTCGCCAGCCCGACGCGCTGCTGGGCACTTCGACGCACGACACTAAACGCGGGGAGGATGCGCGCGCCCGTCTGTATACCTTAACGGAAGCTCCGCAGCTGTGGGCGACCAATCTTGCGCGCTGGCGTCAGATGAATCAAACCCTGGTGCGTTTTTTGAACGACGGTACGGCGCCGAACGCGGCAGATACGTGGATGATCTATCAGGCGCTCGCCGGCGTGTGGCCTGCAACGTTGCTGCCTGACGATAGCGCAGGGCTGAAAGCCCTCGAAGAACGTTTTCTCGCTTTTATGGAAAAAGCGCTGCGCGAGGCTAAGCAAAGAACCGATTGGATCGACAGCAATGAAAGCTATGAAAACGTCGTACTGAACTATGTTCAACAGCTGTTTTCTGCTGATAACGCGCTGTTTCTCAATGATTTTCACACCTCCCTGCAGCCTTTTGTCCGAGCCGGTCTGGTGAACAGCCTTAGCCAGACGGTCATCAAACTGACCGCGCCCGGGGTACCGGATATTTATCAGGGGAGCGAGGCGCTGAACTTTAGCCTCGTCGATCCGGATAACCGCCGTGAACCTGACTTCGCCGCCCTGGCACAACATCTTGATAGCGGAAGCGCGGAACTGTTTCATCATGAAAGCGCATGGCGAGACGGACGGTTGAAGCAATACGTCACCGCTTCGTTTCTCAGATTAAGGCAGCAGCATTCCGCGCTCTTTCATTATGGTGACTGGGTACCATTAAAAGTCGCGGGTGAAAGAGCAGATAATTTTATCGCCTACGCGCGTATCAAAGACGAGGAAGCCCTCATCGTGGTGGTTCCTCGGCTGGTGTTTGACGTGGCGGCGCACGGGTTGGTCGAGTCATCGGCGCAACTGTGGGGCGAGACGGCAGTATCGCTCCCGGAAGATCTGGCCGGAAGGCGTTATTGCGATGCATTAACCGGTGAAAGCCGTCTGGTAGAAGAGACGCTCGATCTGGCGTCAGCAACCGGGTGGTTATTGACACTTATTAGTGAAAAGGAACGTGGGGAATAACAATGTCAAAGGAAAATGCTTTTATCATACGGCCAGGCCACGGCCAGCAGTTGGGGGCTAATTTCGACGGGAAGGGGGTGAACTTCGCACTGTTTTCAGCGCATGCTGAACGCGTTGAGCTGTGCTTATTCGATCCTTCCGGTAAAACCGAAATAGCCCGGCTTGAACTGCCTGAATATACAGATGAGATCTGGCACGGCTATGTACCCGATCTGCAGCCCGGCGCATTGTACGGTTATCGGGTTTACGGACCTTACGATCCGGAAAACGGTCATCGCTTTAATCCCAATAAATTGCTTATCGATCCCTACGCGCGGGAGCTGGAAGGCGATGTTGAGTGGAACGATGCGCATTTCGGCTACGAGTTGGGCCATGAGGAGAGCGACCTGAGCTTTGATAGTCGCGATAGCGCGCCCTATACGCCAAAATGTAAGGTTATCGACCCGGATGCCTTCGACTGGCAGGGGGAAAACCGTCCCAATGTACCCTGGCCGAAGACGGTTATCTACGAAACCCATGTCAAAGGTTTTACCCGGCTTAATCCGGCGCTTCCTCAGGAGCTGCGCGGTACATTTGAGGGGCTTGGGCATCAGGCTTCCGTCAATTATATTAAAAGTCTGGGCATTACTTCCGTCGAACTGCTCCCCGTACACTGGTTTCCCGATGACCAGCATCTGCTCGATCGGGGGCTGAAAAACTTCTGGGGTTACAATACGCTAGGCTTCTTTGCTCCCGCTTCCCGCTATTATGGCCCTGAAGGTATAGCGGGCTTTCGCAACATGGTGCGCGCTTTTCATGATGCCGGTATCGAAGTGATCCTTGACGTGGTGTATAACCACACCGCGGAAGGCAATGAGCTGGGCCCGACGCTCTCATTTAAAGGTATCGATAATTTCTCTTATTACCGGACGATGCCGGATCAACATCGTTATTACATTAATGATACCGGGACCGGGAATACGGTGAATACATCGCATCCCCGGGTGCTGCAGATGGTTATGGATTCGCTACGGTACTGGGCGCAATCGATGCACGTTGACGGCTTTCGTTTCGACCTCGGGACTATTCTTGGACGCGAGCCAGAAGGCTTCGATCCGCGAGGCGGTTTTTTCGATGCGGTAACCCAGGATCCGGTTTTATCGAAGCTTAAATTGATTGGTGAGCCGTGGGATATTGGCCCCGGCGGCTATCAGGTCGGCGGTTTCCCGCCTGGCTGGGGCGAGTGGAACGACAAATATCGTGATACGGTGCGGGAATACTGGAAGGGAGATAACGTTTCCAACGACTTTGCCGCCCGCTTACTGGGCTCGGGCGATCTGTACGATTTACGCGGTCGTCGTCCGTGGTCCAGCGTCAATTTTATTACCGCCCATGACGGCTTTACGTTGAACGATCTGGTTTCATATAACGAGAAGCATAATGAAGCCAACGGTGAGGACAATAACGACGGGCACAACGATAACCGTTCCTGCAACTATGGCGAAGAAGGCCCAACGGAAAATCAGGATATTATTGCCGTCCGTGAACGCCAGAAACGTAATTTTCTGGCAACGTTATTTTTCTCCCACGGTACGCCGATGCTGCTGGCCGGCGATGAGTTTGGTCGTTCGCAGCAGGGCAATAATAACGGCTACTGCCAGGACAGCGAGATTTCATGGTTCAACTGGGAAGCGCAGTCTGAGCGGGATCGTGCATTACGAGACTTCACCCAGCATCTGATTGCACTGCGCGCGGAGCAACCGCTTTTACGTCGTGAAAGCTGGCGCGACGGGTTGGAAATACGCTGGTTTAACGCCGGCGGCGGTTTGCAGCAATCAGAGCAATGGGATGAGGGTTCGACCTTAGGCCTTGCCATCAGTCGACCCGATCTTGAGAAGGAGGAGGGCATCTGGCATGACGTGCTGATGCTGTTCAATCCCTTTGAAGGCGATGTTCCGTTCCAGATCCCGCAGTTTGGCGAAGGCGGCTGGGTTCTCGAGTTGTCGACCGCAGAGGAAAAAACAGAGGGCGCGATTATTACCGAGACGATTGATTTTGTTCTCGCCGGGCGCAGTATTGCGCTATTCAGACGGCCTTAGCCTACAAGACAACCCGGCGCAGATGGCCGGGTTTTTGTCATGTTGAAAAAGAGGTAATAATGTTCGATCCCGTAAACCTGCAATTGTTTGAGTTAATTTGCCACCTGGAAGTTAGCCTGCATCAGGCATCAACACGCCGCAGCGCGCAGCTTTTGCAGCAGTTGTTGCATGACGAATTTCTGGAGATAGGCCGTAGCGGAGAACGTTACGATAAAACGCAGACCGTAGCAGCATTAATTAACGAGGACGTGGAGGCCATCAACGCTTACAGCTTTCAGTTGGCTTTACTAACCAAAGATTGCGCGTTGCTTACGTACCGCAGCGAGGTTATCGATTCAGACGGACGCGCTGCTAAAAAAACGCTTCGTTCGTCAATCTGGCAGAGGAGCCATATTTGTGCAAATCATCAGGAATGCTGGCAGCTCAGATTTCACCAGGGGACGCCAGTGAAAGAAGTTCAGGAAGAAGAGCAGGCGAGCAAGACGGCGAATTAAGAACCAGGTGTGCAGGCGTTAAGCTTCGAAAAGTCCATTTAACATAATATACATTATGCGCACTAATGATGTAACGGCTCAATGCTAATGTCTATTTGTGGCCCATCCATCATCAGGAATGTCCAGGCTATAGTTCTCAGACCTGTATGGCTGGTCAACAACTCACTTCACTTTTCCTGATGAAGAGTTTTCTGTGGCTATACATGACGCCGGGATGTTCACAGTGAAAGAAATCAACCGCCTAAAAATCCTTCATGATGTCATCGACCGCGGCCCCGGACTTCTGAACTTAGCTTTGACAAATATGTGTCAGCCAGATTATGCGGTTGTGACCAGAACTCAGGTTAACCCGCCAGGGATTCTGCTAACGTATCGTCTGCATATTGCCGTGCTCTCATGCCAACATCCTTTCTGAATTTCTTAGACATGGCCACCTGGCTTCACCGCAAGTCTTGCTATCATGATTCCTGCCACCAGGATAACGCTGGATTAATCCTGGGATTGCCACGGTGTTCACCGTCATTTTTTGGCGATACTGAAAATGGATACTATACTTAAAATGAAAAAGCTTTCGATGAGCTTTATTTAAAGGAGATTAGATAATGAAAAAGGTATTAGCTGCATTAGCGTTATCCGCGTTTGCATTTGGCGCCTCAGCCTCTCAGTTGATTACGAAACAAGAAGTTGACCATTTTAAACTGACCCATGTAGGCAGTATCTCTGTAGGACCTTCCGGCGGTCAATTCTCTTCTCCCTCTGACTTGCACGATCAGCTTTCAAAATTAGCTGATGAAAAAGGTGGCAAGTTCTATGTGATTACCGCGGCTCGTGAGCATGGTCCAAACTTTGAAGCAACTGCTGAAGTTTATAAATAACGATCCTGATAAATTTCATCAGAGCTTAATATAGCATCTGTTATATTTAACAGCCTGTTTCTCCTCGCACAGGCTGTTTGCTTATTTTTCTATCAGCTACGGTAAATCCCATTTTCATCAGTTTATCGGGTAACCACCCTGCTCCCGGGCTTCCGCCATTACAGAGGCAGACATCAGGTTGTGTGGCCGGGCTGTCAGTCGGCTTAGATCGCTCTTTTAACGAAAAACATCGTTTTTTGTATCAGATACGGTGTAAAGCATATAACAGATGAAAACAGCACAGAAAAAAACAACGTTGCTCCCTGGAGAGGAATACTGCGCGGGATTAGCCAGGTGTAGACTGCAACAAATAAAGAATGCCAGACATGACAGTAAAGCAGAACATCAAAAGCGATGACTGAAATCACATAAATAGCCAGGGAATGTTTTCCCGGGTACTCGAGCAAGGTGAGATCTATTACGGCCATTCTTTTCACTAATAGATAAAGCCAAATTGCAATGCCGACACAAATTAAGAGAAATGATGATGTCCAGAGCTTCTTAACAATCGGTATCGAAAAATAGTAAGCCAGAAAAAAACCCGTTATTATACAAACCATTCCATAGCAGAACCCCCGGGCGTCACTGATTTTATTTATTTGCTCTCCGAAGATAACGCCTGACAAAGTGGTGATAAGGGCGCCGAGCGTGCTCAATACGCCTTCTGAGTCCCCAGATCTGCCAGTGTCAGTATTATAATAATTAGCATGCGCGCCAAGCAGTAAATCATCTACGACATCAGAAATATTTGCGTATTGATTATAATCTCCCCATACCATTAAAATGGCTGACCACGCAAGTATGAGCGCCAGGCATAGAGCAGTTAGCTTTTTATTGCTGATAAAGTGATAAATTAAGCCTGTCACTCCATAGCAAATACCGATGCGTTGCAGCACCCCCATGATTTTGAAATGCTCCTGATCGTACAAAACAAAGACAATTGCTTTCAGAAATATTCCTGTCAGGACTAGAACCGTTGACCTTATAAACAGGCCTCGCAGCGTGATTTTTTTAAGACGATTTGACAGCGTCAGAGAAATACCCACAATAAAAAGAAACGTAGGAAACACGGTATCCGCCAACGATAACCCCGCCCATTCTGAGTGGATTAACGCAGAGTTCGTTATCCTCAAGTCTACTGGGCTATTAACAACCAGCATCAGAAAGACTGTGAGTCCCCTCATACGATCAATATCTTGATTACGCGTGATTTTCATACGTGAACTTTTTAAAGTGGGCTGATTTTGTATTATTTTTTACAAACACTAATGTCGATTATGCCTGGAACGTCAATGCCGGCATTAATTAAATTACACACACCCGGACCGGGATCAACAATCAGTGCTGCAATATCATCATCTGCAATAGCGGAAACGGTAAACATAGATAGTAAAAACGCAAAAATTGACAGTTTAAACATTTTAACCTCTCAAAATATGGGATGTTTATTCGCTATGTTGTTGACTCCATCGCTGCGTCAACGTTTTAAAACTAGCAGTTAATTAAAATACTGCAACAGCGAGTAAGAATATTTAAACCATTAAGACCTTATTTTGCCTCGGGTTAAAAACCTCAATACTTTGAGCAATAAGGAATTCGATACAATCGACAAGAACATTTGAATCTAACAAAACAAAAAAAATGACATTTTTGATAATAATCAGCGCCAGAATGCCCTGAAGGAGTCGCGGCACTTCCCTGCTCCACGCCCTTCGTGTTCATAAAGTCGGTGTAAATCATATCACCTCCGGCGATCTCTGCTCCCATTTCTATTCGGATAATGAAAAAAGATAGCCACAGCACTTCTTAAGTAACTGAAAACCTCATAACTGCTAACGACCTGATGACATACGCGAAAAACAATGTCGCCACTCTCGCAAAAGAGACATTATCCACTTTATTTACAAAGTAACATGTTAAATAATCAGTTAAGAATTAATACGCAGTAGAGGAATTAAGATGCGTTTCAGTACCATGCCCGACAGTGAAATTATTTCTGAACTGTGCCGAAGAATTAAAGAAACGCGTATACAGCTGGGATTGTCACAGATTGAGCTGGCCGAACGCGCCCAGGTCGGTGCGGCAACCATTAAGCGCGTTGAATTGGGCGAGTCGGTGACCCTCAGTACGCTTATTGGCATTTTGCGCGGTCTGGATCGTCTGCATCAGCTGGAGTCGATTTTATTCGATTCGCACATGCGCACCTTTAAGGCGCAGCTCAATGCCGAGACCCCTTCCCGTATCCGTATTCGCAAAAAAACGCCTCAGGCAAAAGA
Organism: Klebsiella sp. GW_Kp181; assembly: GCF_040062315.1. Classification (NCBI taxonomy): domain Bacteria; kingdom Pseudomonadati; phylum Pseudomonadota; class Gammaproteobacteria; order Enterobacterales; family Enterobacteriaceae; genus Klebsiella; species Klebsiella sp. GW_Kp181. Next base: position 140,824 of record NZ_JBEAFR010000002.1, on the reverse strand, counting down.
GAAATTGCCCACTGCTACGCCGCCTGGCGAGGCTAATGCCACCATTAACGAGTGGTACACCTCATCGGCTTCGAACAGCGTGGTATGGTCTTTCACACCGCCGGACGCGGAGAAAAAAAGCTAAGGGACTTCAGAAGACGGCCGGCAAGTTTCGCGGCCAGAGAAAGAGGAAACCGCCTGCAGCGCGCACAGGCGGTTTTATACAAAATCAGGATTCACATACCGCGACTTTTATTGCCAGACCGCCCCGGGCGGTTTCACGGTATTTGGCATTCATGTCTTTGCCTGTCTCAAACATCGTTTCGATGACTTTATCCAGTGAGACTTTTGGATCGCTGGTCCGGTACATCGCCATGCTGGCCGAGTTAATCGCCTTCACTGCCGCAATCGCGTTACGCTCGATACAGGGCACCTGGACCTGCCCGGCCACCGGATCGCAGGTCAGGCCGAGGTTATGCTCCATGCCGATCTCCGCGGCAATGCACACCTTCTCCGGACTGCCGCCCAGCAGTTCGGCCAGACCGGCAGAGGCCATTGAGCAGGCCACGCCCACTTCTCCCTGGCAACCAACTTCTGCTCCGGAAATCGAGGCATTCATCTTGTACAGAATGCCAATGGCGCCCGCCGTCAGGTAATAGCGCATATAGATTTCCGGCGTCACCTCTTTGATAAAACGATCGTAATAGGCCAGTACCGCCGGAACAATGCCGCAGGCGCCGTTAGTCGGCGCGGTAACCACTCGCCCGCCCGCCGCGTTCTCCTCTCCCACCGCCATCGCGAACATATTGACCCAATCCATGGCGCTCAGTGGCGTAATCGACTGGCTCTGGGGCGCCAGCACGCGGTGCAGCGCAGAAGCACGGCGCGGTACTTTCAGCGGCCCCGGCAAGATGCCTTCCGTATTCATACCCCGGTTAATGGCGTTTCTCATGGTCTCCCAGATTTTCGCCATATTTTGCTCCACGCTCTCTCTGCCGTGGCGAGCGATCTCATTTTTCATCATCACGGCAGAAATCGACAGGCAGTTGTCATGACAGTGCGCCAGCAGATTACGTGCGGAATAGAACGGGAACGGAATATCGACTTCGGCATCCTGATTCTTACCAAAGTTTTCCTCCGTCACGATAAAACCGCCGCCGATGGAATAATAGGTCTGGAAATGGGCAATTTTGCCGTCGCAAAACGCCGTAATGCTCATGCCGTTTTCATGCAGCGGCAGAAATTCATTGTGAAAACGCATGCATTCCGCCACCGGGAACTGAATTTCTCGCTGGCCTTCTTCTATAAACAGACGATGCATGGTGTTCACATCACGAATAATACCGGGGATGGCGTCGATATCCACGGTATCCGGTAAATATCCCGATAGTCCGAGAATGATGGCGATATCGGTGTGGTGACCTTTACCCGTTAATGACAGTGAACCATACACATCCACTACCAGACGATTCACTTTTTGCAGCAGGCCCTTTTCCTGCAGGGTATCAACAAAATGTTTTCCCGCTTTCATCGGCCCGACGGTATGTGAGCTGGACGGCCCGATGCTGATTTTGAAAATATCGAAAACGCTAATCATGTGGCACCCATGCGGTTACATAGCAAAACGGATGCGCCGCCTGTGGCAGGCGGCGCTGAACACTTAGCTAAACAGAGAGAAGAAAATGGCGGAGATGGCAATTAACCCCATGACAACCACAAACGCATTGCTGATATGACCGCTGTACTTGCGCATGGCCGGGACTTTGTTAATGGCATACATTGGCATCAGGAACAAAATCATCGCGATAACCGGACCGCCCAGGGTCTCAATCATGCCCAGGATGCTTGGGTTCAGGGTAGCGACAAGCCAGGTCGTCACCAGCATAAACAGCGCGGTAATCTTGTTCAGCTTGTTGATTTCGATGGATTTACCTTTTCCGCGCAGAGATTTAATCACCATGCCGTTGAAACCTTCACGCGCCCCGAGGTAGTGGCCAAGGAAGGATTTGGTAATCGCGATCATGGCGATAATCGGCGCCATCCAGGCAATCACCGGCGCGTTGAAGTGGTTCGCCAGGTAGGAAAGAATGGAGATATTCTGAGCCTTCGCTTCCGCCAGGTTTTCCGGTGAGAGGCTTAGTACGCAGCTGAACACGAAGAACATCACGGTCAGCACCATCATGATGTGGGCGAAGCCCAGGATACGCGAGCACTTGCGCTCAGCGTCCTGACCATATTCTTCCCGCTTTGCCACCGCAAAGGAGGAGATAATTGGCGAATGGTTAAAGGAGAACACCATGACCGGGATTGCCAGCCACAGGGTCATCCACAGACCGTTCCCCGTTGCGGAGGCGCTGCTCAGCGACAGCGTATCCAGTACCGCGCCGTTCCATTGCGGTATCAAATACAGCGCCAGCACCATCAGCGCAAAGACGAATGGAAACACCAGCACGCTCATGGCTTTAACAATCATTTTTTCGCCAAAGCGGACGATTCCCATCATGCCGACAATGAGAATCAGCGACAAAATGGCGCGCGGCGGAGACACCAGACCAAGCTGGTGAGTAATAAAGCTATCGACCGTGTTAGTAATAGCCACGCTGTAGACCAGCAGAATCGGATAAATAGCGAAGAAGTACAGCAGCGTGATGAGCTTGCCGGCGCCCGTACCGAAATGCTCTTCCACAACTTCGGTAATATCTTCCCCCGGGTTTTTGCCCGACAGAACAAAACGAGTTAAACCACGGTGGGCAAAAAACGTCATCGGAAATGCAAGAATAGCCATGATGATTAACGGAATTAAACCGCCGACCCCGGCGTTAATTGGCAAAAAAAGCACCCCTGCGCCAATCGCAGTACCGTACAGACCCAGCATCCAGACGGTATCACTCTTTCTCCAGCCGCTGCTCTCGCGAGCGACGAGGGTATTTTGAACGGTTTCCATAATATGGCCTCAGTAATATAAAGTAGCGTCAGATTTATTTGACGCTGATTCAGGTAATAAAAACGTGGTGTTTATTTGGCTATTTTATGAAATGCAACTATGCTAATTCACTAACCGCGATCACATAACCTGATTTATTGCAGTGACTTTTAACGTATCAAAATTAACCCCGAGAATTCATTATTTTTTTAAGGTATCATTTTTAATACGTTATTATTTTTTCGTATGCTCTTAACTGCCGTTTCTTTATATACCCAGAACCTTGAGGTAACAAACAATATTTGTCATACGATTAATAAAAAATTAAAGAAATTATTTCCCGACATGAAAATTCACCGCGGGTAACGGTCCTGTTTTTGCGCAGAGGACATGACCGCATCGTCACCTCCTCCCCTTAAACTGCCCTACACCCCTTTGTAATGCTCTTTACTCAGGCCATACTTCTTCATTCTGAGATAGAGTTTTTTACGCGGTATAAGCAGATACTCCGCCACCTCATTGATACGTCCCTGGTGGATATTCAGCGCTTCAGTGATAATCTGCCGCTCGACGTCCTCAACCCGCCGATCCAGCGGCGTCGGTTCGCCGACAAGCATCTGCGGATTCACCGTTTCCGCGAGCGGTAATACCCCCACCGCAAACAGCTCGGCGGCGTTCGCCAGTTCGCGAACGTTATTTGGCCACACTCGCCGCATCATCCCCTTCAACAGACCGGCATCCACCTCCGGGACGGGATGATTCAGCCGTTGACAGGTTTTTTGCAAATAGTGATGAAACAGCGGCTCGATATCATCAGGTCGCTTTGACAGAGGCTGGCAGCCAATTTGCGTCATCGCGAAGCAGTAATAGAGTTCCGCCACTATCTGGCTGCTGGCGGCCAGTTCCACCAGCGAAGCATTACCGATACCAATCAGGCGAAAAGGCCGTTTCTCATGACTCTGCAGCTGTACCAGATGATGCTGTTGCCCGTGAGTCAGATGCTCCAGGTGACTTAAGACCAGCGTCCCGCCCTGGGCTTGCGCGATCAGTTCATTCAGCGTGTGGGCGTTAGCCGTATTTAGTTCGCAGGAGATAAACGGACCGTCGGCGTGACGCCCTAACTGGTGCAGGTAACGCGCGCCGGTCATGCGGCCGGTTCCCGGCTCGCCGTAAAGCCATACCGCAATATCCGTCTCTGCCAGCTGCTGAAGGCGCTGGCGATACCGATCCGTCCATTGGCTACGGCCAATAAGCTCAACCTGTAATTTTTGCTGACAATACTGGCGACGGGCGATCACCGATTGCCTCTGACGCAGCGCGGCATCCACCAGCGTGAGCAGCTTGCCCGGATCGATCGGCTTTTGCAGGAAATCCCAGGCCCCTTTTTTCACCGCCTCCACCGCCATCGGCACATCGCCGTGACCGGTGATAAGCAGAATCGGCAGCAGATCGTCATCCTGATGAAACAACGTCATTAAATCGATTCCGGAGCAGCCGGGCATGCAGACATCGCTTAAAACAATGCCGGGCCAGTCCTTCGGCACCCGCTCCCGCGCATCAAAAGGATTATTACAGGCACTGACGTGATACCCCGCTTGCTCAAGCAGCTGCGTATAGGCATCCAGCACATCGGCATCATCATCAATCAGCAGAATCGAACAGTTATTACTCAACATCTTTTACATCCGTCAAATTGAATTCCAGCACCACGCAGGCACTGCGCGTATACGTCGACGCCAGGCGCAACGCCCCTTCCATTTGCGTCATCAGCGAAACACATATCGAAAGCCCTATTCCCAGTCCCACGGCTTTGCTGGTAGTGAATGGCTTTAACAGCGAAGGGAGTAAGGCCGCAGGCCAGCCGGGGCCGTTATCGGCAATCAACACGCACAGCCTTTCGCCCTGGATTTGCCAGCTCACGGTGATTTGCGCTGCGTGCGGGCAAGCATCAAGGGCATTTGACAGCACGTTCACCAGCACCTGATGAACACGCACTTCGTCTCCCAGGATCCAGACGGTGTCATCCGGTATCAGCAGCGTCCCCTGCTGAGGTTTATGTCGCATCGCCAGCAATTCCCACGCCACGGTAAATGTCTGGCGCAAATCGACCGGGTGCAGCGCTGTTTCCAGTTCTGCGCGGCGGGTAAACTGGCGCAGGGAGCGGATAATCGCGTCAATGCGGTTGATCAGCCCTTCCGCTTTGCTTAACGTCGTCCGCGCCTGCTCCGTCTGTCCCTGCTCGATTGCCCTTCCTGCGGTAAAAAGATACATCGACAGCGCATTCAACGGCTGATTGATCTCATGCGCCAGGGTGGTCATCGTCTGCCCCACCACCGCCAGTTTAGCAGTCTGGATCAGCTCGTCCTGAGTGGCACGCAGATCGGCCTCAATCGCTTTCCGCTCGCCTATCTCCTGTTCAAGCTGCTGTTTTTGCGCATTAAGCTGACCCAGGGTATGGCGAAGCAAACCGGCAATACGTCCCAGCTCGTCGCGCCCGTAAACCGGAATGGTCGCCTCGGTCTGGCCCAGACCAATCTGCACCACCGCCTGATTCAGCGCGGTAAAGCGTTTCACCAGCCGCGAGCGAATAAAATAATGGTTCAGCCCCCACGCCAGCAGCAGCGCCAGCAGCGTCGCCACCAGGATTAACCCGCCGCTGACCCGGACAATCTGCCCCATACGCTGATTAAACATCTGCATCTGCTGGTGACTGCTGCCAAGCTGGGCTTCCAGCAGCGTTCTGAAGCGTCCCAGTGTTGCTTCTCTGGCCCGGCTGGCTTCCACGAGCGCTTTTTGCGCGGTAACGTAGTCGCGCATAGTGTCCGGCATCTTATTTTTCACCATGCCAATTTCCAGCAGCTCATCGATCGTTTGTCGCAGGGTAATGGTGCTCGGCCAGTCATCCAGCGCACGAATATTTTCATCCGACGTTTTCTTCAGGTTTTCAAGATAGCGGATATGCGTCTCCACCAGCATACCGTCATCATTACCGGATTTCAGTTCATTGAGCCTGTCGCGCAGGTCGTCAACGATCTGATTTTCAATACGAGCCAGCGTATAGACCTGCTGTTGTTCATTCTGCACTTCCCGGGAGCGTTTCAGGTACTGCGCCGCATCCCCCTGTCGGGCTTCAATCTGATCGAGCAGCGTTCCCTGTTGCCAGGTAAAATCCTGCACCAGCGAATTCAGCTCGGTGGTGAAATCATCGTGCAGCCAGTCGATCCGCGCCGAAAGCTCTCCCACCTTTTCGCGAACCAGAAACATGTTGTAGAGCACGCGATCCAGTTCCGCCAGCAGCGCGCGGCTGTCCTGCAATATCACCGCCAGCTGCTGGCGTTCTGCCGGCGACAACCCCTGGCTCAGCCGCTCTATTTTATCCAGATGCTGGATAATCTGGTTGCGCAGCTGCAACCGTACCGTGGTATTCGGCGCCAGCAGAAATTCGTTGAGCTGATCGACCACCAGGTTGAGATTACCTTCAATCAGAAAAGCCGAATGGATGCGCGGAAAATACTCATCCAGCGAATAGCGGATCTGCGAACTTTGCTCATGCCATGAATAGAGGCTGACGCTGCTGACAATCAGCGTCAGCAGCGCCCCCATCAGAAAAGCCCCGCGTAGGCTGCTACTGATACTGATTTGCCGCAGACGTTGCAGCATGGACCTGCCCATCATTTCAGTTCTTCCAGTTTATTAATCGCCTGCCGCTGATTGTTGAGAAACCAGAGCTGCCACTCCATCATCTGCTGTTCCGCGAAGCTCTTATTGTCGAACTGAGCCAGCCAGGCTTCATCCTCGCTGCTCGCCGGATCGACCGGCACACGGGTCAGCAACGCGCGTATCTCGGGCAGCGGACGCTTGAGACGGGCCTCCGCGCTATGCAGCGCTCGCCAGGCATCTTTTAGCTGGGCAAGACGAAAGCTGATCGCCGTATCGAACATCCGTTGAACCAGACGCTGGCGTTTGAGGATCAGCCGATAGTTCAATGGCGGTTGATTCATCAGCACCGCCTGCTGCGCCGCCCGCGGATTGCCCGCCGCCAGCGGCGTTACCGGGTATTTCCCGGTATTAGCATCGGCGAGGATCGCCTGGCCCTCCGGGCTTAACAGATAGCGAATAAACCGCCGCGCCTCGCTGGCGTGCTGACTGTTTTTAAGTACCGCGACATAGGTCGGCGAAACCGCCGACTGCGGGAAATAGGTAAAAGCCAGGTGCGGATCGTTCAGCAGCAGATTGGCGTAGTTATCAATCACCGGACCGGCCACGCCCAGGCCGCTTTTAATCTTATCCGCCACCCCAAAGCTGCGGGATGAAATGGTCACGAGGTTTCCGGCACTCGTCAACAGCGTTTCCCATCCCTTAATCCAGCCCTTTTGTTGCAGCAGCGACTCCACCATCAGATGGTTGGTATCCGAACGCGACGGACTGCTCATCAGCAGCGCCCCCTGATAGCGGGGATCGGTCAGGTCATCCCAGTCCGCTGGCGCAGGCAGATGCCGTGTCATCAGCGCCGAGCGATTAATCAGCAAACCGAACCCGGAAATCGCCACGGCCACGGAGGTGGAGCGGATAGATTCCGGCACCAGATGTTGGCTGACTGCCGGCGCACCGCTGAACGGCGCCAGTTTTTGATGCTCCTGAAGATGCTGCAGCAGCATCGGCGACGAGGTCAGGATCAGATCGACATTTTCGGCATTTGCCGTATCAAGCAGCTGTTCCAGCGAGGCGCTGGTACGGTTGAGCGTCCTGATCATCACTGACCCCGGCTCCGTCTGCCAGCGATCGATAATCCACACGGTGGCGCTGGGAGAAAATGTCGTCGCCATCACCAGCTCATTGCTTTGCGCCGCACAGGGTCTCAGCCAGGCGGTCAGCAGCATCAGCGCGAGCATTTTGCTCACTATCCCGCCCCGACGAAGAGACATGTTTGTGATCCCGTTCATAAATATTGAAATACCGTAAAAATAGCGTTGAGACAAAACTTACCCGTTTATGAAATCTGGCGAATTAATCACCGCGACCGGCAAAATAGTCAAACGGGCGTCCGGGAATATCAGGAAAGATTACCAGATAATGATTGGGGAATTTGCTGGTATCCGCACAAGCCTGACATAAAATCAGCGCAAAATTATTTCCGCAGGCTCTCGCTCATTCAATATGAGTCAAAAGTAACCTATCAATTCATTATTTTGAGTCAGTTTTGACTCATTTCGACGATTTGTATTTTATAGCCGCTTATTTCACCCTTCAGGTCGAATACTCCTGATGTTCACATCAATATAAAATACAGGTGACGACATGTTATCATTATTAAAAAAAGGGCCGTCGGCGAATAAAGTTCCTGCTGAGAAAATTCAGGCAACTTATGGTCGATACCGCATGCAGGCGCTGCTAAGCGTATTTCTGGGATATCTGGCGTACTATATTGTGCGCAATAACTTCACATTATCCACGCCCTATCTGAAAGAGCAGTTAGACCTTAGCGCCACGCAGATCGGTTTGCTCAGCAGCTGTATGCTGATAGCGTACGGTATCAGTAAAGGCGTGATGAGCAGCCTTGCGGATAAAGCCAGCCCGAAAGTGTTTATGGCCTGCGGTCTCGTACTGTGCGCAATCGTCAACGTCGGGTTAGGATTCAGTACCGCATTCTGGATCTTCGCTGCGCTGGTTGTCCTGAACGGCCTTTTTCAGGGGATGGGGGTCGGTCCCTCTTTTATTACCATCGCTAACTGGTTCCCGCGTCGGGAGCGTGGCCGCGTAGGGGCTTTCTGGAATATTTCCCATAACGTCGGCGGCGGGATTGTCGCCCCGATCGTCGGCGCCGCATTTGCGATTCTCGGTACCGAGCACTGGCAGAGCGCCAGCTACATTGTGCCGGCCTGCGTGGCGGTGGTATTCGCCATCAGCGTACTGGTGCTGGGTAAAGGTTCGCCGCGCGAGGAAGGCCTGCCTTCGCTGGAAGAGATGATGCCGGAAGAAAAAGTGGTGCTGAAGACCAAACATACTCAGCAAGCGCCGGAGAACATGAGCGCGTTCCAGATCTTCTGCACCTACGTCCTGCGCAACAAAAACGCCTGGTATGTCTCCTTCGTCGATGTCTTTGTCTACATGGTGCGTTTCGGCATGATCAGCTGGCTGCCTATCTATCTGCTGACGGTGAAACATTTTTCTAAAGAGCAGATGAGCGTCGCCTTCCTGTTTTTTGAGTGGGCAGCGATTCCTTCTACCCTACTGGCCGGGTGGCTTTCCGACAAGCTGTTCAAAGGGCGCCGGATGCCGTTAGCCATGATCTGCATGGCGCTAATCTTCATCTGTCTGATCGGCTACTGGAAAAGCGAATCTCTGCTGATGGTCACGGTATTCGCGGCGATTGTGGGCTGCCTGATTTACGTCCCGCAGTTTCTGGCCTCGGTTCAGACCATGGAGATCGTCCCCAGCTTTGCCGTTGGTTCAGCCGTGGGTCTGCGCGGATTTATGAGCTATATCTTTGGCGCCTCGTTAGGCACCAGCCTGTTTGGCGTGATGGTCGATAAAATGGGCTGGCACGGCGGGTTCTATCTGCTGATGGGCGGGATCGTCTGCTGCATCCTGTTCTGCTACCTCTCTCATCGCGGCGCGCTGGAGCTTGAGCAACAGCGTAAAATCACCGAGCAGGAAGAGGCCCGTCTGGCGCTGGCTGACGCACAGTAAGCGCCTGATAACGTAGAAAGAAAGTGCCAGCCTGCTGGCACTTTTGGCCTTACGCAGAGTTTGCCGTCGTTAGGCAGACACCCTTAAATAGGGCGCAATGCTCGCTAATTTTTCCCGGGTTTCCGTCAGTTCGCGTTCCGGCGTCGATTGCGCAATGATCCCCGCCCCCGCCTGTATCCAGCAGCGCTGGCTGTCCTGAAATACGGATCGCAGGACTAACGCCGCATCAAAGCGCGTGTCCTCCAGCAGCAGCACCGCCCCGGAATAGAGCTCCCGCGGCGTCTTCTCAATTTGCATAATCGCGCTCAGGGCCGCATTCTTGGGGATACCCGAGGCGGTAATCGACGGAAACAGCACGGTAAATGCATCCCAGGCATCCTTACTTTCCGCAAGCTGACCGCTGACGCAAGATCCCAGATGCTGAACGCTACCGCGCTGGCGAACCGACATCAAATCTTCAACCACCACGCTGCCCGGCTGGCAGACCACCGCCAGTTCAGCGATCGCCTCCTTCACCGACAGGATGTGCTCCAGCACCTCTTTACCGTCATGCAGCAGCTCGGTCTCTTTCTCCTTATTCTGCTGCGGATCCCCCATGCGATCGCGGGTACCCGCAAGGGGTTCAGTGACGACTTTGCTTCCGCTGACCGACATCACCAGCTCCGGGCTAAACCCCAGCGCTTCTCGCCCCTGCTGGCGAAACATAAACGAACGGGTGGGCGTATTGGCCTGCCGCCCGCATAATAGCGTGGAGGGCATATCAATATGCGATGGCAAGGCAATAGCCCGCGAGACAATCGCTTTGACATATTCACCGCGGCGGATCGCCGAAACCACGCGCGCCACCTGCTCCTGATAGGCCTCACCGTTGTCAGCGGTATCCACAGTCACGGTGTTACACGGCGTCGCCGTACCGGCTGCTTTTACCCACTCGCACAGACGTCGGCATTCGCTGGCGGTGTCGGCAGAAACGGTGACATTTCCCTGTTCAAAAATCAGTTCCTCACGGGGAACGGTTAACGTCAGCAATGGCCACTCGCCAGCGTGATAGGCTATCCCACGGGTATGCGCCGCAAAGTTAAACCCGACCTGGCCATATACCCGACGCCCTTTCACCTGAGGATGGGCCATAAAACGACGCGCGCAGTCGGTAATGGAATCCACCGCCCATTGCTGCTCTCCGTCCGCATTGATGAAGGTCGCCCGCGTGCCGTCAGCATTAATGATCAACCGTGCCAGGCATCCTTTACCGATATACCAACACGGTTGCCGCTCATAGACATAGCACTCTTCATCGGCGAACTGGCGTAAGACGCCACAAATCGTCGGCAGCCGCCGTTCCTCTGGGAGCGCCAGATGTAAAAATTCACTGATTTTCATCCCTTACCTCTCTGTGTTATTCCCGGATCCTTCAATTGCGTTTGTCGAATGCAGCCGGGCAGAAGCAATCCACGCTGCCAGCAACGTGAATGCGCCGCCAAACATAAAGCAGGCCGCATAGCCAAAATGCTGCGCAATTACGCCGCCAACCACGCCGGCCAGAATGGCGATGGCGGCATCAGTACATTGAAAGAGCGTAAAATCGACGCCAGCCTGCAGAGGCGATGAAAGCGTCATCAGCGTGGCGTAAAGACAGACCAGGGCGCAGGCTAGCGAAATGGATTGCAGGATGATCAGCCCCTGGAGTAACGGCAGCCGCAAATGTCCCGGCGCCAGCAGCAACGTCGTTACTATTGCCAGCAGCACGACGCCCTGGAGGCCATAAGCCGCAAGCAGCGCTCTGCCGGGGGAGGTGTATTTCATCAGCACCCCGCCCGCCAGCGTTCCTGCGATACCAGCCGCGATATTGCCAGCGCTGAATAGCGCGCCGAGTGCCGACATGCTCAACCCCTGATCCAGCAGCAGCGGCGCCAGAAGAGGCAACACGAACCGCATCCCGGTATTCAGCATCAGCACCAACAGTAAACCCAGCCGCGCCTGTCGCCTTTTAAGCGCATAACCCAACGCCGGAACATGCGGTACAGACGTGATGCGCATGGGTTCGGCAATGCGCCACAGGGGAACGGATAAGACCAGGATCAGCGCCGCCATGATCAGCATGGCCACCGGCCAGTCGAATGCCGCCGCTAGCATCAGGAAGACGCCGCCGCCGCACATCATTCCCAGATAGCTGCCGCCGACCTGGACGCTGTTTCCCCAGCCGTAACCTGCGCGACTGAGCTGATCGACACAAAAGCCGTCGCTGGCAATATCGATGGTGGCGGCAATCGTACCCGCGAGTAAAAACAGCGCAAACAACGCGGCGATTTGCGTGTCGGGAAATCCCCCAGTTCGCCCGACCGCGCCGGTCGCAGCGGCAACCGTCAGGATCGCCGCCAACCCAACCTGACCCCGGAGGATTAACAGGCGGGAACGACGCTCCGGGCGATCGGGCGGCAGGCGCCAGCGCTCAATCCACGGCGCCCAGATAAACTTCAGCGCCCAGGGCAACATAAACAGCGTTGTCGCGCCGGCAAGGGCCAGCGAGCCGCCGGCGGCGCGCACCAGCGCAGGCAGGGACTGCATAGAGAGCGCCGAGACTAGGCTCTGCGTCACATAGATCCCGGCAATGGCAAAAATCACCCGTCCGGTCGTTAACGGTTTCACCAGCGACTGAACATCACTCATGCAGTCGCTCCTCAGATGCGTCAACCTCTGCATCACGCCAGACGCGCGCGGCCATTTGCGCCTGCCACAGCGCTTGGTAACGTCCCTGACGGGAGAGCAGCTGCGCATGCGTGCCCTGTTCAACCACTTCTCCCTCTTCCATCACCAGGATGTTTCCGGCCCCGGCGATGGTTGACAGGCGATGGGCGATGATAATTACCGTCCGGTTGTGAACCAGATGATCAATAGCTTTCTGTACCGCCAGTTCGCTATCAATATCCAGCGCGGCGGTCGGCTCATCGAGAATGACGATCGGCGCATCTTTCAATAAGGCCCTGGCAATGGAAATTCGCTGGCGCTCGCCGCCCGAGAGCTGCCCGCCCATCTCGCCCATTGGCGTCAGCCAGCCTTGCGGAAGACGGGAAATGAATTCAAGACACTGCGCCGCGCGGGCGGCCTCTTCCACCTCCTGCTGCGTGGCCTGCGGGCGGGCAATAAGGAGATTCGCCAGCAGCGTGTCATCAAACAGCCAGACATCCTGAAACACGACGGAAATCAAGCTATTGAGCTGTTCCGCCGTCAGATGACGAATATCGACGCCACCGATAGAAATCTCTCCCTGCTGCGGATCGGCATAGCGCATTAACAGTTTGCTGACCGTGGTTTTACCGGCGCCTGAGGCACCCACCAGCGCGCTCATACTGGCGGCCGGAAAGGTCAAAGAGAGGTTGTTGAGCGCGGGATCGCCGCTGTCATCATAGCGGTAGCAAATGGTGTCAAAGCGGATATCGTAACGCTCCGGCATCTCGCCGCGTTCTGCGACGGGAAGCGGCGGGATCGCCATAAACTGCTCAATACGCTGCAGGGCGCTGGCGATCAGTTCCACCACCGAGGTATAGCTGATAAACATCGCCATCGGTTCCGAGAAACGCATTATCATCGCAGCGGCGGCTATCAAAAAGGCAAGGTTCAGGGTTCCCGTTACTACCCAGACCACCCCGGCTAACACGACCACCTGCAGGCCCAGCTCCACGACGCCGGCGATCAGCATCGTCGCGCCGGCGCTCTGGCGATGCGTGCGGCTCTGCAAGCTTTCCAGCGCATTAAAATGCGCCAGCAACGCCCGGCTTTTTTCGCCATCGCTGCCGCAGGTACGCAAAACCATCATCCCTTGAGCAAATTCAACGATATCCCCGCTCAGCCGCTGGTGCGCTTCGCCCAGGGTCTGCATTTGTCGGCGCATCGCCGGCCGGCGCCAGTAATAAAACGGCACCAGCATGGGAAAGATCAGCAACATCACCAGCCCCAGCCGCCAGTCGATCCACAACGTTGCCAGCGATGCGGTCAGCGGAGTGACGATGGTTAAAAGCAAAATATTGGCTATCGCAATCACATAGTTGAGATTTTCATCCACGCTGCCCAGCAACAAGGCGTTCGTTTCGCCCGCTCTGCCGCGCTGGAGTCTTTCCAGCGGCACGCGGCGTAGCTGTTCGCCCAGGCGCAGGCGCAGTTCATGGGTGGCCTGCGCCAGATGACCACGGTATTCAAAGCCCAGCCCATACCAGCGTAGCGCCAGCGCCGCGAACGCCGCAGCGCTGAAAGCCAAAGCCCAGGTGAGAAGCGGCGATGCTTCACCACGTAATAGCGCATCAACGATCGGATAGAGGCAGGCAAAGGCAATCCCCTGCATCAATGCCGCCAGCAGCAGCGCAATCATACTGCGCCGCAGCATCCCTGCCTGACTGCCAACGCTGGAGATAAGCTGGCGCCAGATGACGCGCCAGGCCAGGTTATCCGCGGGATTAATGGCTTTCATTTTCCGCCTCCTCTGGTTGTGTTCTCCCCGGCATCCATTGCTGCGCCTGCTGATAGCGCAGCCACAGCTGCTGATACAAGCCGCCCTGGGCCAACAGTTGCCGGTGGCTCCCGCGTTCCCGGAGCCGCCCGTCGGAAAACAGCAGGATCATATCGGCGTGAGTCACCATGGAGAGCCGATGCGCGACCATGATGACCGTCCGGCCGCGCATGGCCGCCGCGAGGGCTTTGATCAGCGCCGCTTCGTTTTCCGGATCGGCAAACGCCGTCGCCTCATCGAGCACAAGAATGGGGCGATCCTGCAACAGCGCCCGGGCGATGGTGATGCGCTGCCGCTGACCGCCGGAGAGAAAGACGCCGCGCTCCCCGACGCGGGTGCTGTACCCCTCCGGCAACGCGCTGATAAATTCATGGGCCTGCGCCACTCTGGCCGCCGATATTACCGCTTCCAGCGGCGTATCCGGCGCGCCCAGACGAATGTTATTGGCGATGGTATCGGCAAAAAGGAAGTTGTCCTGGAATACAAACGAGATTTGCTGCATCAAGGTGTCCGTCTGCATATCGCGCAGATCCACGCCGCCGATGCGAATATGACCTTGATCGGGATCGGCATAACGCAGCAGGAGTCGCGCCACGGTGCTTTTCCCGGCGCCGCTCGGCCCGACCAGCGCCACTATTTTTCCGGCAGGTACATGAAAGCTCACCTCCTGCAGCGCCGCGCCTGCGCGCGCTTGTGGATAGTGAAAACTCACCTGCTCAAAGGTAATGCTCGCATCGTTCGGCTGCCGATCGACAAGCGGACGGGAGAGTTCCGGCATCGCGAGAACCTGATAAATACGCTGAATGCTTAAACGCGTTTGCGCGACCAGGTTATTGAGCATCATCATGGGCATCACCGCTTCCGCCATCCCGCTGCCCAACAGTAAAACGGCCACCCAGGCGATAAAATCGAGGCTGCCCGCCTGCATCAGGCCGTATCCGCACCAGATCAGAACGAATAAGGTCGGCAGCGGATTGAGGATCGAGAATGAAAAACGCGCTGAAAAGCCGGCTTTGCGATACCAGATTTTGAGCACATCGACCCACTCCTCAAGGGCATGCTGATAGCGCAAAAAGCTGGTGCTGCCGCTATCAAACGTTCTGACCACCGGCATGGCCTGCACGAACTCAATCACCGCGGCGCTGACCTGCTCGCGCGCCTGATGATAACGCTGAGCCATCTCTCCCGAGCGCTGGCGGGCGAGAGTAAGTATCAGTGAACCCAATGCCAGCACACCCAGAGTGGCAATGGCCAGTCGCCAGTCCAGCCAGAACAGGATAGCGGCGGTCGCCAGGGGCATGACTATCGCGCGAGCGTACAGCGGCGTGCTGTCAGCAACGAAAATGTGTAACGACTTCACATCATCCAGCATCACCTTCGCCATCGCACCGCTGCCCATTTGCTGTAACGCGCCCGGGGCAAGCTGCACGGCTTTCTGCGCTAATCTGCTGCGCAGAATATTCTCCAGATGAAACGCCGCATAATGCGAGGTGTTAAATGCCTGCAGGCGCAGGACAAAAGTCAGCGCCACGCAGCCAAATAGCCCTCCCAACGACCAGAGTGGAATAACGTCGGGCGAGACGCGAAGATCGCGCAGGCTCCATGCCAGAAAAAGCAGCGCCGCAAGGCTGGTGATGGCCGCCAGACCCGCCAGCGCCATCGCCAGAATGACCTTCCGGCGAACCGGGGTTATCACCTGCCAGAGCGGAAACCGGGACAGAGATTCAGTATTGGATGATTGAGATGACATGGGAGTGGCTGAATTTCCTGATGAATTTTTAAGGACGCCAAAAACGCTATTACAGGGTGGCGTTCTGAGAATTAATGTGAATAATAACCATTATCAATTACTCATCTACCCCATTCGGTTCTATTTTTACCCGCATTGGTTTAAGCCACAGGGAGATAACCCGGTCATGACGGAGTCACCACAAACGCAATCTGCAATCTCAATTCATCAGTTGGTGGTCGGGAAACCCGCTAACGACGGTACTATCCCGGCCCAGTGTGAACTGCTGCGCTGTTCGTTGCAGGAAGGGATGGATATTTTGCTCTGGAGAGGCCATTTTGCGCAGCCTGAGACGTTACAGCTTCACGATGATCTGGGCAGGATTAACTTCTCGTGCATCCTCGAGGGCACCTCGCGTTTTGCCATCCAGGGGCTCAGACGCCACACCGAGTGGGAGCTGGCCCGCAATCGCCATTACATTACCCACACGCCAGATTGCCGCGGCAGCGCCTCCTACGGCGGCCGATTCGAGAGCATCACCCTCTCCTTCAGCCCTGAAACCCTCGCGCTGTGGGTACCGGATATCAGTACAGTCATTAAAAATAAGATCGACTCCCACTGCTGTTGCCAGCAGCAGCGCTGCAATGCGGAAACCCATTTAACGGCCCAGGCTTTGCGTCATGCGCTAATGCGGATGCACGGCGGATTCAGCCATGAACAAAAGCCTTCGACCCTCTGGCTACAGGGACAGAGTCTGGTGATGCTAAGCCTGGTCCTGGATGAGCACCGCGAAGACGCCAGCTGCTTCTCCTGCCACTTCAACCCGGTGGAGCGCCAGAAACTGCTGCGGGCAAAGGATCTGCTGCTGGCCGATTTGACGCAGGCGCCGGGCGTTGCTGAGCTGGCGAGAGAGTCCGGTTTGAGCGTGCTGAAAATTAAGCGTGGCTTCCGCGTTCTGTTTAACAACAGCGTCTATGGCCTGTTTCAGGCTGAACGCATGCAGGAGGCACGAAGAAGGCTGGCCAATGGCAATACCTCCGTTATGACGGTAGCCGCCGATCTGGGCTATGCCAACGCCAGCCACTTCTCTGCCGCTTTCCAGAAACAGTTTGGCGTCACCCCTTCCAGCTTTAAACGCGTCATCTGATCGCCGATTGACCCCTCCCCGTCAGCGGCCCGGAACCCCCCTCCGGGCCTCAGTGCTTTCCTCCAGTGATTAACCCGAAACGGGCATAAATAGACCCGTTTCGGGTAGCACTCAATTGTTAATAATTATTATTCTCATGTAAGGAGTATTTTCCGCTAAGACGTGCCATCAGGAGGAAGAATGATTTCTGGCGCACCATCTCAGAAACCGCGGTTACCGGACAACGGCAACGCGGCTGATTATCAACAATTACGCGAGCGGCTCACGCAGGAGCTAAATTTAACGCCGCAGCAGCTACATGAAGCGTGCAATTTGATCCAGGCGGGCCTGGATTCAATCAGATTGATGAGATGGTTAGACTGGTTTCGTAAAAGGGGCTACCGCGTGACCCTGCGCGAACTGTATGCCGCCCCCACGCTGGGCGGGTGGCGCCAGCTGATGCGCAGCCGTTCGCCGGAGAAACCGGCGGAGGAAACGGCGGAGGAAACGGCATCCGGTGAAAGCGTCTGGCCGACCATGACCGAGGGTACCCCCTTCCCTCTGACGCCGGTCCAGCATGCCTACCTGACGGGGCGAATGCCTGGACAGCCCCTCGGCGGCGTGGGCTGCCATCTGTATCAGGAGTTTGCCGGCTATTCTCTGACGGCGGAAAAGCTGGAACAGGCCATCGCGATCCTGATGCAGCGCCACCCGATGCTGCATATCGCCTTTCGCACCGACGGACAGCAGGTCTGGTTAAAGCAACCTTACTGGAACGGCGTGACAGTTCATGATTTGCGCCAGAACGACGCCGCCAGCCGCCAGGTCTATCTGGAAGCCCTGCGCCAGCGCCTGAGCCACCGCCTTTTACGCGTGGAGATCGGCGAAACGTTTGATTTTCAGCTGACGCTGTTGCCCGATAATCGCCACTGCCTCCATGTCAATATTGACCTGCTGATTATGGATGCCTCCAGCTTTACGCTCTTCTTCGATGAGCTTAATGCTCTGCTGGCGGGCGAATCGCTGCCGGCTATCGACCCCCGCTATGATTTCCGCTCCTATTTGCTGCACCAGCAGCTGGTGCATCAACCGCTGCGAGACGAAGCCCGCGCGTACTGGCTGGCGAAAGCGCCTGCGCTTCCTCCTGCGCCGCTCTTGCCGCTGGCCTGCGACCCCGCCGCGCTACGTGAAGTCCGTAATACCCGACGCCGCATGATTGTCCCGGCCAAACAGTGGCATGCGTTCAGCCAACGGGCCGGTGAGTACGGCGTCACCCCGACAATGGCGCTGGCAACCTGTTTTTCCGCCGTCCTGGCTCGCTGGAGCGGCCTGACGCGGCTGCTGCTCAACGTAACGTTATTCGACCGCCAACCGCTGCACCCGGCGGTTAGCGCTATGCTTGCCGACTTCACCAATATTCTGCTGCTGGATACCGCCTGCGACGGCGATACCGTCAGCGGCCTCGCGCAGAAGAATCAGCTGACCTTTACCGAAGACTGGGAGCATCGTCACTGGTCCGGCGTCGAACTCCTCCGGGAGCTCAAACGCCAGCAGCGCTATCCCCACGGGGCCCCGGTGGTATTTACCAGCAATCTGGGGCGCTCTCTTTACAGCAGCCGCGCGGAACCGCCTTTGGGCGAGCCGGACTGGGGCATCTCGCAGACGCCGCAGGTGTGGATAGATCATCTGGCCTTCGAACATCAAGGCGAGGTCTGGCTGCAATGGGACAGCAATGACGCCCTGTTCCCTCCGGCATTAGTAGCGACGTTGTTCGCGGCCTACTGCCAGCTGATTAACCAGCTCTGCGAAGATGACAGCGCATGGCAAAAACCGTTCCCGGATACCCTGCCCGCCAGGCAGCGCGCGATTCGCCAGCGGGTCAACGCGACCGACGCGCCCATTCCCGCAGGACTGCTGCATGAAGGCATTTTCCGCATCGCCCTCCAGCAGCCGGAGGCGCTGGCGGTCACAGATGCTCATTATCAGTGGAACTACCGTGAACTGACGGACTTTGCCCGCCGTTGCGCCGGCAGGTTAATCGCGTGCGGGGTGCAGCCGGGCGACAATGTGGCGATCGGCATGTCAAAAGGCGCGGGACAGCTGGTTGCGGTGCTGGCCGTGCTGCTGGCCGGGGCGGTCTACGTTCCGGTTTCGCTGGACCAGCCCGCCGCGCGGCGCAAGAAAATCTATGCTGACGCCAGCGTTCGGCTGGTGCTGATTTGCCAGCACGACGCCAGCGCGTGGTCAGACGATATTCCCCTGCTTGCCTGGCAGCAGGCCATTGAGGATGAACCGATCGGCAACCCGGTGGTTCGCGCACCGACACAACCGGCCTACATTCTCTACACCTCCGGTTCTACCGGCACACCGAAAGGCGTGGTCATTTCTCACCGGGGAGCGCTCAACACCTGTTGCGATATCAATAACCGCTATCAGGTAGGTCCAGGCGACAGGGTGCTGGCGCTGTCCGGCCTGCATTTTGATTTATCGGTATATGACATTTTTGGCGTCCTGAGCGCCGGCGGCGCGCTGGTTATGGTGATGGAAGAGCAAAGGCGCGATCCCCGCGCGTGGTGTGAACTGATCCAACGCCATCAGGTCACGCTCTGGAACAGCGTCCCGGCGCTATTCGATATGCTGCTGACCTGGTGCGAGGGTTTTGCCGATGCTGCGCCGGCAAATCTGCGCGCGGTAATGCTTTCCGGCGACTGGATCGGTCTCGATCTTCCCGCCCGCTTTCGGGCCTATCGGCCGCAAGGGCAGTTTATCGCTATGGGCGGCGCCACCGAGGCGTCTATCTGGTCTAACGTCTGCGAGGTCAGAGAGGTTCCTGAGCACTGGCGAGCCATCCCCTACGGTTTTCCGCTGGCTAACCAGCGCTACCGGGTAGTCGATGAGCGGGGCCGGGACTGCCCCGACTGGGTGCCCGGCGAATTGTGGATTGGCGGCCTCGGGGTCGCTGAAGGCTATTTCAACGATCCCCTACGCAGCGAGCAGCAGTTTTTGACGCAATCGGGCGAGCGCTGGTATCGCACCGGCGATCTCGGCTGCTACTGGCCAGACGGTACCTTAGAGTTCCTCGGCCGCCGCGATAAGCAGGTCAAGGTCGGGGGATATCGCATCGAGCTGGGCGAAATTGAGAGCGCGCTCGGCCAGGTGGCGGGCGTGAAACAAGCCACCGTTCAGGCGATCGGGGAGAAAGAGAAGACCCTGGCGGCCTGGGTTGTTCCCCAGGGGGAGGCTTTTTGCGTTCCCCATCATCGCGATCCGTTGCTGCCGCAGGAATGGCGTACCCTGGCAGGAACGCTGCCCTGCTGCGCCTGCCCGCCAGAAATCTCCGCCGCTCAGGTCGCTGATTTTCTGCAGTATCGTCTGTTAAAACTGCATCCGGGCCACGCCTCTGACGTCGATCCGCTCTCCCTGATCGATTCGCTCGTTATCCAGCCGCGCTGGCAGGCCGTGGTGGAACGCTGGTTAGCCTTTCTTGCGGCTCAACAGCGGCTGCAGCCCGCCGCCGAGGGTTATCAGGTCTGCGCGGCAGAAGCGCCGGAAAAGCGCCATCCTTCGTTCAGCGGGCATGACCTCACCTTAATGCAGATTCTTCGCGGCACGCGCCACGAACTGTCATTACTGAACGATGCGCGGTGGTCGCCGGAAAGTCTGGCTTTCGACCATCCGGCCAGCGCCTTGTATATCGAGGAGCTGGCGACAATGTGCCAACAGCTTTCCCGACGGTTACAGCGCCCGGTACGCCTGCTGGAGGTGGGTGTCCGCACCGCCCGCGCCGCAGAGTGCCTGTTATCCCGCCTCAACGCTGGCGAGGTTGAGTATGTCGGGCTTGAACATAGCCAGGAGCTGCTGCTGAGCGCCAGACAGCGGCTTGCCCCATGGCCTGATGCCCGTCTGGCCCTCTGGAATGCAGAGACGCTGGCGGCGCACGCGCATTCGGCGGACATTGTCTGGCTGAATAATGCCCTGCATCGTCTGCTGCCAGAAGATCCCGGACTCCTTACGACCTTACAACGGCTCGCCGTCCCCGGAGCGCTGCTCTACGTCATGGAGTTTCGCCAGTTGACGCCGTCTGCCCTGCTCAGCACGCTTCTGTTAACCGCTGGACAACCGGAGGCTTTACTGCATAACAGCGCAGCGTGGGCAACAATATTCAGCGCCGCCGACTTCAGCTGTCAGCATGGCGATGAAATCGGCGGATTACAACGCTTCCTCGTCCAGTGCCCGGCCAGCCAGATGCGCCGGGACCCGCGTAAACTACAGGCCGCCCTTGCCGAACGCTTGCCCGGGTGGATGGTGCCGCAACGGATCCACTTCCTTGACGCTTTCCCGCTGACCGCGAACGGGAAAATTGACTATCAGGCGCTGACCCGTCGCCATACCCCTGAGGCGGAAACATCGGCCGAAGCGGATTTACCTCAGGGCGATACGGAAACATGCGTGGCCGCCATCTGGCAGCAGCTGTTGTCGATCGGCACCGTCACCCGGGAGACCGACTTTTTCCAGCAAGGCGGCGACAGCCTGCTGGCCACCCGGCTGACCGGACAGCTCCATCAGGCGGGTTATACCGCGCAATTAAGCGATCTGTTTAATCATCCCCGACTGGCGGATTTTGCCGCTACCCTGCGTAAAACCGACCTCCCGGTCGAACAGCCATTCACCCACTATCCTGAAGATCGCTACCAGCCTTTCGCGCTTACCGACGTGCAGCAGGCCTACCTGGTCGGACGGCAGCCGGGGTTTGCCCTGGGCGGCGTAGGCTCCCACTTCTTCGTTGAATTTGAGGTTGCCGATCTGGATATCCGCCGGCTGGAGAGGGTCTGGAATCGTTTAATCGTCCGCCACGATATGCTGCGCGCCGTTGTTCACGATGGACAGCTGCAGGTTCTCGAACAGACTCCCCCCTGGATCATACCCGCGCACGTTTGCCCAACGCCAGACGAGGCGCTGCGGCTACGTGAAAAACTGGCGCATCAGGTACTCAACCCCGAAATCTGGCCGGTATTCGATCTCCAGGTCGGATACGTCGACGGGATGCCCGCCCGACTCTGGCTGTGCCTGGATAACCTGTTGCTTGACGGGCTAAGCATGCAGATCCTGCTGGCGGAGCTGGAACACGGCTATCGCTATCCGCAACAGCTGCCGCCGCCGCTCCCCGTCACTTTCAGGGATTATCTGCAGCAACCCGCGCTGCGGGCGCCAGACCCAGACTCCCTGGCCTGGTGGGAGACTCAGCTGGACGATATCCCTCCGGCGCCGGCGCTGCCGCTTCGCTGCTTGCCTCAGGACGTTGCGACGCCGCGCTTTGCGCGCCTGAACGGGGCCATGGACAGCGCGCGCTGGCGCCGATTGAAACAGCGGGCGGCTGAAGCCCACCTTACCCCGTCGGCCTTACTCTTATCGGTATGGTCAACGGTGCTCTCGGCATGGAGCGCGCGGCCTGACTTCACGCTTAACCTGACGCTTTTCGACCGCCGTCCGGTGCATCCGCAAATCAACCAGATTCTGGGCGACTTCACCTCGCTGATGCTGCTGAGCTGGCGGCCTGGCGACAACTGGCTGCACAGCGCGCAGCGACTGCAGCAGCGCCTGAGCCAGAGCCTCAATTATCGCGATGTATCCGCCATCCGCGTGATGCGTCAGCTGGCGCAACGGCAAAATCTGCCCGCCGTGACCATGCCGGTCGTCTTCACCAGCGCGCTCGGCTTCGCGCAGGATAATTTCCTCGCCCGGCGCAATTTACTCAAACCGGTCTGGGGTATCTCGCAGACGCCGCAGGTCTGGCTCGATCACCAGGTTTATGAGTCCGAAGGTGAATTGCGCTTTAACTGGGATTTTGTCGCCGCCCTGTTTCCTGCCGAACAGGTGGAGCGGCAGTTTGCCCAGTATGGCGAATTGCTCAATCGGATGGCCGAGGAAGAGAGCTGCTGGCAGCTGCCGCTCGCCGCGCTGGCTCCCCCCGTTAAACTCGCGGAACCAAGCCCCGCGCCCGCTCCGCGCGGCTGCCCTGAGCGCCCGGTGTCCGGCGTGGCGGCGGACGAGAGCACTGTCCGTCTGATTTGCGACGCCTTTCGCGAGGTGGTGGGCGAATCGATTATGCCCGCGGATAACTTTTTTGAGGCGGGCGCCACGTCGCTAAATCTGGTGCAGCTGCACATTTTGTTACAACGTCACGAATTTTCCACGCTGACGCTGCTTGATCTCTTTACCCACTCCTCTCCAGCCGCTCTGGCCGAATACCTTACCGGCGTCGCGATGGAGGAGAAAGCCACACGCTCTCGCCCGGTTCGCCGACGCCAGCGGCGGATTTAGCGCGAACCAAACTGATTTTTTCCGGGACGCCGTCGCGCAAGCGCGGCGTGCCATTGACTTTGTGACTCTTAGGAAACGAGACCGATTATGGATAACTTGCGCTTCTCTTCTGCGCCGACAGCAGATTCCATTGATGCATCGATCGCTGAACGCTACCCGGACTGCGAACCTGTCGCGGTGATCGGCTACGCCTGCCATTTTCCTGAAGCGCCCGATGGCGAAACGTTCTGGCAAAACTTGCTGGAAGGCCGTGAATGCAGCAGGCGCTTTACCCGCGAGGCGCTGCTGGCCGCCGGTCTGGATGCCGCGGTGATTGACGATCCTCATTACGTCAATATCGGGACGGTTTTAGACAACGCCGACTGCTTCGACGCCGCCCTGTTTGGCTACTCGCGGCAAGAAGCCGAATCTATCGATCCGCAGCAGCGGCTGTTTTTGCAGGCGGTCTGGCATGCGCTGGAGCATGCCGGCTATGCCCCCGGCGCCGTCCCCCACAAGACCGGCGTTTTCGCCTCTTCCCGGATGAGCACCTATCCCGGCCGCGAAGCCCTGAACGTCACGGAAGTCGCGCAGGTCAAGGGTCTGCAGTCGCTGATGGGTAATGATAAGGACTATATTGCCACCCGCGCCGCGTATAAGCTCAATCTGCACGGCCCGGCGCTATCGGTACAGACCGCCTGCTCCAGTTCGCTGGTTGCGGTGCATCTGGCCTGCGAAAGCTTGCGCGCGGGGGAGTCCGATATGGCGGTGGCCGGCGGCGTGGCGCTCTCTTTCCCCCAGCAGGCGGGCTACCGCTACCAGCCCGGGATGATTTTCTCTCCCGATGGCCACTGTCGCCCTTTTGACGCCTCGGCAGAAGGCACCTGGGCCGGCAACGGTCTCGGCTGCGTGGTACTGCGCCGCCTGAGAGATGCGCTGCTGTCAGAGGATCCGATTATTGCCGTGATCCTCTCCAGCGCGGTCAACAACGACGGTAGCCGAAAAGTGGGTTATACCGCGCCGTCGGTGGCAGGACAGCAAGCGGTCATCGAAGAGGCGTTAATGCTGGCGGCGATCGATGACAGACAGATTGGCTACATTGAAACCCACGGTACCGGCACGCCGCTGGGAGACGCGATTGAAATTGAAGCGCTGCGCAACGTTTATGCGCCCCGCCCGCCGCATCAGCGCTGCGCGCTCGGTTCGGTGAAAAGCAATGTTGGCCATCTGGATACGGCGGCCGGGATTGCCGGGCTGCTGAAAACCATCCTCGCGGTCAACCGCGGACAAATTCCGCCGATGCTAAATTTTGCCACGCCAAACCCGGCGCTCAAGCTCGACGAAAGCCCGTTCACCGTGCCGGTGACGGCCCAGGCGTGGCAGGACGAAATACGCTACGCGGGCGTCTCCTCCTTTGGCATTGGCGGCACAAACTGCCACATGATCGTCGCCTCGCTGCCCGATGAGCTCAAATTACCGTTGCCTGGTGCGGATGACGGTAGCAGGAGCACCGCGCTGCTGCTCAGCGCCGCCAGCGACACCGCGTTGCGGCAGCTGGCTACGGACTATGCTCGGGCGCTGAGGGAAAACGCGGATGCCAGTAATCTGGCCTTCACGGCTTTGCACGCCCGCCGTCTCGATCTCCCCTTTCGTCTGGCGACGGCATTAAATGATGATACCGCCGCTGCCCTTAGCGCCTGGGCTGGAGAACAGGCCGGGGCGCCGGTTTATAGCGGCCACGGCGTCAGCGGTAAGCAGGTGTGGCTGTTTACCGGGCAGGGCTCGCACTGGCGGACCATGGGCCACGCCATGTGCCAGCGTTCGAAGGTGTTTGCCGACACGCTGGAACGCTGTTTTTCCGCCTGTCGTGAAATGCTCACGCCCTCCCTGCGCGACGCGATGTTTAATCCCGACTCGGCGCAGCTGGAGGAGATGACCTGGGCGCAGCCGGCCATCGTTGCCTTTGAAATCGCCATGGCGGCGCACTGGCGCGCCGAGGGATTGCAGCCGGATTACGCCATCGGTCACTCGGTGGGCGAATTTGCCGCCGCCGTGGTCTGCGGACACTATACGATTGAACAGGTTATGCCGCTGGTTTGCCGCCGCGGGGCGCTGATGCAGCTGTGCGCAAACGGCGCGATGGTGGCGGTGTTCGCGCAAGAAGAGGCGCTGATGCCGCTGGCCCGCCAGTATGATCTGGATCTGGCGGCCAACAACGGCCCCCGGCATACGGTCTTTTCCGGGCCGGAAGCCCGTATTGCGGAATTTTGCGCCGCGCTTTCGCAGCGTGATATCAGCTATCGTCGCCTGAGCGTTTCCGGCGCGGCGCACTCCGCCTTACTGGAGCCGATACTCGATCGTTTTCAGGACGCCTGCGCCGGGCTGCACGCAGAGCCCGGGCAGCTACAGCTTATTTCCACCCTCACCGCCGGGGCCATAGATGCGTCGACGCTCAATCAGGCGGATTACTGGCGCCGCCATATGCGCCAGCCGGTGCGCTTTATCCAGAGTATTCAGGCGGCGCACAAGCTCGGCGCCCGCGTTTTTGTAGAGATGGGACCCGATGCCCAGCTGATTGCCTCCGGACAGCGCGAATACCGGGATAACGCTTACTGGATAGCCAGCGCCCGCCGTAACCAGGAGGCGAGCGCTGTCCTGAATCAGGCGCTGCTCCAGCTGTACGCCGCTGGCGTCACCCTGCCGTGGGCAGACTTACTGGCGGGCAATGGGCAACGTATCTCTGCGCCACGCTATCCGTTCGCGACCGAGCGTTACTGGAAAGAGCACGTTTCCAACGTCTGCGAGCCTGACGACGTCGCGCTGTCCGCCGGCGCTGAGGTGGCGAGTCGCGCCGCGGCAGCGCTCGATCTCCCCCGGCTGGAAGCGCTTAAACGCTGCGCCACGCGGCTACACGCCATCTATGTCGATCGGCTGGTACAACGCTGTGCGGACGATGCCATTGCCAGCGGCGTCGACGCCATGACCATTATGCGCCGAGGCCGTCTGCTGCCGCGCTACCAGCAGCTGCTTCAACGCCTGCTGAATAACTGCGTGGCCGACGGCGACTACCGCTACGCTGACGGGCGTTATTTCCGCGCCCGCCCGATTGAACATGAGCAGAGGGAAGCTCTGCTGGCGGAGCTTGCTGGCTATTGTGAAGGTTTTCAGGCTATTCCTGAGACCATCGCCCGCGCCGGCGAGCGGCTGTATGAAATGATGAGCGGCGAGGAAGAGCCGGTGGCGATCATCTTCCCGCAGGGCGCCTCCGACGGCGTGGAGGTCCTCTATCAGGAGTTCAGCTTTGGCCGCTATTTCAACCAAATCGCCGCCGGTATCTTACGCGGTCTCGTCCAGACGCGTCAGCCCCAGCGCCCTTTACGAATCCTGGAAGTCGGCGGCGGTACCGGCGGCACCACCGCGTGGCTGCTGCCGGAACTCAACGGCGTTCCGGCGCTGGAGTACCACTTCACCGATATCTCCGCCCTGTTTACCCGCCGCGCCCAGCAGAAATTCGCCGACTATGGCTTTGTGCACTACCACGAACTGGATCTCGAAAAAGAGGCGCAGTCCCAGGGGTTCCGGGCAAACTCATACGATCTGATCGTGGCGGCGAACGTGATCCACGCCACCCGCCATATTGGCCGCACGCTCGATAATCTGCGCCCTCTGCTCAAACCGGGCGGGCGCCTGCTGATGCGCGAAATCACCCAGCCAATGCGTCTGTTTGATTTCGTTTTTGGCCCGCTGGTGCTTCCGCTCCAGGATATCGACGCCCGCGAAGGCGAGCTCTTCCTCACCCCCCAACAGTGGCAGCAGCAGTGTCGCCGCGCCGGATTCAGCAAAGTGGCGTGGCTACCGCAGGAGGGTAGCCCGACCGCCGGTATGAGCGAACATATCATTCTCGCCACGCTGCCCGGTCAGGAGATATCCTCGTCATCAGCATCCGCGCTGGGGCAGACGTTGCCGGATAACGCTGATGATCTCGCCGACTGGTCCGATTGCGCGGGTCAGCCGGAACGGTTTAACGCCCGCTGGCAGGAGGCCTGGCGGCGGCTCTCAGCGCGGCACGGCGACGATTCCCCCGTGGAACCGCCCCAGGTCATCCCCCCGCAGTGGCTGGGGGAGGTGCGCTTAAGCTGGCGAAACGCCGCCTTTTCCCGCGGCGAGATGCGCGTGGAAGCCCGTCATCCCGATGGCGAGTGGCTGCCGCTGGCTCCCGCCGCGCCTGTTCCTGCGCCGCAGACGCATTATCAATGGCGCTGGACGCCCTTCAGCGCCACCAGCGATGGCCGCCCACTGGCATTTCGCTTCAGCGCCGGTACGCTTGCGCACGAAAATGAGCTGGCGCAATGCGGTATCCTTCACGATCCGCAGGCCGCTTCGGTGCTCATGATTGTCGAGGAGAGCGAACAGACGCTGGCGTTAGCGAAACAAGTGAAGGAAGCCCTGACCACCGGCGCCGGAGGATTGATTGCGATCACTCGCCGCGCGTGGCAGGTTGAGGAGAATGAGGCGCTCGCCGCGTCTCATCACGCTCTGTGGGCTTTGCTTCGCGTCGCGGCCAATGAACAGCCGGAACGCTTGATTGCCGCCATCGATCTGGCCGAAAACACGCCATGGGAAACGCTGCGTCAGGGATTAAGCGCCGTCTCCCTTTCTCAGCGCTGGCTCGCCGCAAGGGGCAACGACCTCTGGCTCCCCTCCCTGGCGCCGAATCCAGGGCGCGCCGCCGATCTTCCGGCAAATGTCTTCGCTGGCGATACCCGCTGGCATCTGGTGACCGGCGCGTTTGGCGGATTGGGCCGCCTTGCCGTTAACTGGCTCAAAGAAAAAGGGGCGCAACGTATTGCCCTGCTGGCGCCGCGCGTGGATGCCTCCTGGCCGGGCGACATCGAGGGCGTGCAAATCCGCGTCTGCCGTTGTGATGTTGGCAACGCCCGACAGCTGACCAGGGTTCTCGATAAGCTGGCGGGCGATGGCGGCATTGCCGGGGCGATCCACGCCGCAGGCGTATTGGCTGATGGGCCGCTGCAGGAGCTGGACGATCGCCACCTGGCCGCGGTTTTCGCGGTGAAAGCGCAGGCGGCAGACCAGCTGCGGCAAATCCTGAGCGACCACAACGCACGCTATCTTATTCTTTACTCCTCCGCAGCCGCCGCCCTCGGCGCGCCGGGTCAGAGCGCCCATGCGCTGGCCTGCGGCTATCTGGACGGGCTGGCGCGGCAACATACTTCTGATGATACTCCGAAGACGATAACCATTGCCTGGGGCGCCTGGGGGGAAAGCGGTCGGGCGGCCACGCCGGAAATGCTGGCGACGCTGGCCAGCCGCGGCATGGGCGCGTTAAGCAATGCCGAAGGCTGCTGGCATCTGGAACAGGCGGTGATGCGCGGTGCCCCATGGCGGCTGGCGATGCGTGTTTTCAGCGACAACATGCCTCCGCTACAACAGGCCCTGTTCCATAGCGGGTCCGCAGAAAAAGCCGCAGTGCCGGTCAGCCCTCCTGCGGATGACAACGTCTTTATCGGCAACCTGAGCGATGAAACGGCGGTAATGACATGGCTGAAAAAACGCATCGCGGTTCAGTTACGGCTAAGCGATCCGGCATCGCTGCAGGCAAATCAGGATCTGTTGCCGCTGGGCATGGATTCGCTGCTCTTCCTTGAGCTCAGTAGCGATATTCAGCACTACCTGGGCGTGCGCATCAATGCGGAACGGGCGTGGCAGGATCTGTCGCCGCGCGGGCTCACGCAGCTTATCTGTTCTATTCCAGAGAAGACGTCTGCCGCTTCGCAGCCGGAAGCGTTACGGCACGACGCCGATGAGCGTTATGCCCCCTTCCCTCTGACGCCGATTCAGCACGCCTACTGGCTGGGAAGAACCCATCTTATTGGTTATGGCGGCGTTGCCTGTCACGTGCTGTTTGAGTGGGATAAACGCCACGATGAACTCGACCTCTCCCTACTGGAGAAAGCATGGAACCAGCTTATTGCCCGTCACGATATGCTGCGAATGGTGGTGGATGCCGACGGCCAACAGCGCGTTCTGGCGACAACCCCGACGTATCGCATCCCGCGCGACGATCTGCGCGCGCTCTCCCCGCAGGAGCAGCGCCTGGCGCTGGAAAAACGGCGGCAGGAACTGAGCTATCGCGTTTTACCCGCCGACCAGTGGCCTCTTTTTGAACTGGTGGTCAGCGAAATCGACGATTGTCGCTATCGCCTGCACATGAACCTCGATCTTCTGCAGTTCGATGTGCAGAGTTTTAAAGTCATGATGGACGATCTGGCGCAGGCCTGGCGCGGAGAGACGCTGGCGCCGCTCGATATCACCTTCCGCGATTATGTGATGGCTGAACAGGCGCGCCGGCAGACGGCGGCATGGCACGATGCCTGGGAGTTCTGGCAGGAAAAACTGCCGCAATTACCCCTGGCGCCGGAACTGCCGGTGGTGGAGACGCCGCCGGAAACTCCACACTTCACCACGTTCACCTCAACGATCGGCAAGCCTGCGTGGCAGGCCGTTAAGCAGCGCTGGCAGCAGCAAGGGCTCACCCCTTCTGCCGCGCTGCTCACGCTGTTTGCCGCCACCCTCGAGCGCTGGAGCCGCACCGCTGAATTTACCCTGAACCTGACTTTCTTTAATCGCCAGCCGGTTCATCCGCAAATTAACCAGTTGATTGGTGATTTTACCTCCGTCACGCTGGTCGATTTTAACTTCACCGCGCCGGCGACGCTGCAAGAGCAGATGCAACGAACCCAGCAGCGCCTGTGGCAGAACATGGCGCACAGCGAAATGAACGGCGTCGAGGTGATCCGCGAGCTGGGGCGCCTGCGCGGATCGCAGCATCAACCGCTGATGCCGGTGGTGTTTACCAGCATGCTGGGAATGACGCTGGAAGGCATGGCTATCGATCGGGCGATGAGTCGCCTGTTCGGTGAACCCTGCTATGTGTTCACGCAAACGCCACAGGTCTGGCTGGATCATCAGGTCATGGAGAGCGATGGCGAGTTAACGTTTAGCTGGTACTGCATGGATAACGTGCTGGAGCCGGGCACAGCGCAAGCCATGTTTACAGACTATTGCGCCATCCTGCAGGCCGCTATTGCCAGCCCTGAAAGCCTGCAGACGATGGCCTGCGGTATTGCCGAACAGAACCCGCGCCGCCGCTGGCCGCTCAACGCGCAGACGGACTACGATTTGCGGGATATTGAGCAGGCGACGCTGGACTATCCCGGTATCCAGCGGGCCAGAGTGGAACTAAGCGAAAATGGCGCGTTAACGCTGGATATCGTCATGGCCGAGGGGCCGTTGCCCTCCGCGCTCGCCCCGGCTGAGCGCGATCTCGCCTCGCTGGCGCTGCCGTTGCCTGAGCAGGCGCAACTTGATGAACTGGACGCGACCTGGCGCTGGCTGGAGGCGCGTGCGCTACGAGGGATCGCCGACACGCTGACTCGCCATGGTTTATTCACCTCGCCGGAGAGCGCCCATCGCTTTAGCGAAATTGTACAGGCGCTGGCCGCGCAGGGGGCCCGGCGACGGCTGCTGCGCCAGTGGCTACAGTGTTTGACGGAAAGAGAATGGTTGGCCCGCGAGGGGGATAGCTGGCGCAGCCGCATGGCGTTCAGCGAGATCCCCGGGCCGCAGGATGCCTGCCCGCCAACCCAATGGAGTCAGGCGCTGGCGCAGTATCTGGACGCCTCTATTTCCCGCCACGACGACCTTTTCTCCGGGCAGTGTTCGCCGCTGGAACTGCTGTTCAATGAGCCGTTGCGCGTAACCGACGCGCTGTATCGCGAAAACCCCGCCAGCGCCTGTCTGAATCGCTATACCGCACAGATTGCCGCCCTGTGCGGCGCAGAACGCATCCTTGAGGTGGGCGCCGGAACCGCAGCCACCGCGGAGCCGGTGCTGAAGGCCACGCAAAGCACGCGACGTTCATACCATTTCACCGATGTCTCCACGCAGTTCCTCAACGATGCCCGGAGCCGTTTCCACGATCAATCGCGGGTTTCTTACGCCTTATTCGACATTAACCAGCCGCTGGATTTCGCCGCCCATCCGGCAGAAGGATACGACCTGATTATTGCCGTCAATGTGCTTCACGACGCCAGTCATATCGTTCAGACGTTGCGCCGATTAAAGCTGCTGCTGAAAACCGGCGGACGTTTGCTGATCGTCGAGGCGACGGAGCGAAACAGCGTATTCCAGCTGGCGAGCGTCGGCTTTATCGAGGGATTGAGCGGATACCGTGATTTCCGCCGCCGGGATGAGAAACCCATGCTCGCCCGTTCGGCGTGGCAGGAAGTGCTTGTGCAAGCCGGGTTTGTCAACGAGCTGGCGTGGCCGACGCAGGAATCCTCGCCTCTGCGCCAGCATCTGCTGGTAGCGCGTTCGCCTGGCGTGAATCGACCGGATAAAGCAGCCGTAAGACGCTATCTGCAGCAGCGTTTTGGCTCCGGCCTGCCCGCATTACGGATTCGCCAACAAGAAGCGTTACTTGCGCCGCTGCGTACCCCGTCCGTTGCGCAGATTGCCCCAGCCGAATCGACCCCGGTCGCCGGGGGCGATCCGACGCTGGAAAAACAGGTCGCTGAACTCTGGCAATCGCTGCTTTCTCGCCCCGTGGCCAGACATCACGACTTTTTTGCGCTGGGCGGCGACAGTCTGATGGCGACAAGGATGGTCGCGCAGCTGAACCGCAGAGGAATTGCCAGCGCCAGCCTTCAGGATCTGTTCACCCATTCAACGCTCAGCGACTTCTGCGCCCATCTGCAGGCCTGTTCGTCGGCAGAGGACAATCCTGTGCTCATTTGCCACGGCGCGGGTGATGAAACGTTGTTTGTTTTCCACGCTTCCGACGGCGATATCAGCGCCTGGCTGCCGCTTGCCCGGGCGCTGGACAGGCGCGTATTCGGCCTGCAGGCAAAATCGCCGCAGCGTTTTGCCACGCTTGATCGGATGATCGATGAGTATGTCGCATCCATCCGTCGCCAGCAGCCACACGGCCCCTATGTGCTGGCGGGATGGTCGTACGGCGCTTTTCTTGCAGCTGGCGCCGCGCAGCGTCTGTACGCCAAAGGCGAGCAGGTACGGCTGGCGTTAATCGATCCCGTGTGTCGACAGGATTTTCGTTGCGCCAACCGGACGGCCCTGCTGCGGCTGTTAGCCGAAGGGAATACGCCGCTGGCGCTGCCGGAACATTTTGACCGGCTGACGCCCGCCCGCCAGCTTGCCGTCTTCATCGACCTTGCCAGAACGGCGGGAATGGTGCTGCAAAACCTGACGCGGCAAGCGGCAGAAACGTGGATCGACAACATCGCGCATCTGCTGCGTTTACTGGCCGGGCATACGCCGGGCGAAGCCGTTGCGCTTCCCTGCCTCATCCTGCATGCCGTAATGAGACCCGCGCGCTGGACGTCAGCGGAGACCGAATGGCGGGCCTGGATGGACCGCGCCGACAGCTATGCGATTAAAGCCAGTCACTGGCAAATCATGCTGGAGCCCCCCCACGTTCAGGCTTGCGCGCAGCATATCCAGCGCTGGCTTGGCGCAACCTCAACGCAACCGGAGAACACCTTATGATGCCGTCCACCTTCGACAAACAACGCGTACTGATTGTGGGCGCCAAATTCGGCGAAATGTACCTTAACGCCTTTATGCAGCCCCAGGAGGGGCTCGAACTGGTTGGCCTGCTGGCCCAGGGAAGCCCGCGCGCAAAAGAGCTGGCCCAGGCGTTTGGTATCCCGCTGTATACCTCGCTCGAACAGATCAAGGAGATGCCGGATATCGCCTGTATCGTCGTGCGCTCGACCGTCGCCGGCGGGAGCGGAACGCAGCTTGCCCGGCACTTTTTAACTCACGGCGCGCACGTTATTCAGGAGCATCCCCTCCACCCGGATGATGTCCGTTCATTACAAGCGCTGGCGCAGGAACAGGGGCGTTGCTATTGGGTCAATACGTTTTATCCGCACGCGCTTGCCGGTCGCGTGTGGCTCAGGGACGCGGAGCAGTTACGTCGCTGTCTGGATCGGGGGCCGTCGATTGTCCATGCCACCACCAGCCGGCAGTTGCTCTACTCCACTCTCGATTTATTGCTGCTGGCTCTGGGCGTGGATGCCGCCAGCGTGGCGTGCGAAGTGGTCGGCAGCTTCAGCGACTTTCACTGTCTGAGACTCTACTGGCCGGAGGGAGAGGCTTGCCTGCTGCTTCAGCGCTATCTCGATCCTGACGATCCGGATATGCACAGCCTGATTATGCACCGTCTGCTGCTGGGATGGCCGGAAGGACATCTTTCGCTGGAGGCGAGCTACGGCCCCGTCATCTGGTCATCCAGCCTGTTTGTCGCCGAACATCAGGAGAATGCTCACAGCCTCTACCGCAGGCCGGAGATCCTGCGCGACCCGCCGGGTCAGACGCGCAGCCCGGCGCCCCTGAGCTGGCGTGATTGCTGTGAAACCGCCGGGCCTGAGGGCGTCGGAAGATTACTCCATCAGCTGCGCAGCCATCTGGCGGGCGAAAATGCGCCTGCCGCCTGCCACAGCGCTCATCAGCTGGCGGTGTCGTACCTATGGCAGCAGATTTTACGCGCGACCGGCAATGCCGAGATCCGCCATCTGAAGCCGCCGCGTCATGAACGGTTAACGGCTTTCTACCGCCACGATGAGGAGTCCCGATAATGCAATCTGCCATGTGTACTCCGTTATGGCCCGCCCGCAGCGCCAGTACGGCGCATCTGGTGATGTGCCCCTTCGCGGGCGGCAGCAGTAGCGCGTTTCGCTGCTGGCGAGAGCAGCCTATGGCGGACATCGCGCTTTCCCTGGTAACCTGGCCGGGACGCGATCGCCTGCGCCATCTGACGCCGCTCAACAGCATTATGCCGCTGGCGGTACGGCTGGCGAACGAACTGCAACAGAGCGTATCTCCTGAGGCGCCGCTGCTGCTCGCCGGGCACAGTATGGGCGCGCAGGTGGCGTTTGAAACCTGTCGCCTTCTGGAGCAACGAGGACATGCGCCGCATGGCCTGATTATTTCGGGGTGCCATGCTCCTCATCTCCATTCCGAACGCCGACTCAGCCATCGCGATGATGCCGACTTTATCGCTGAGCTGATAGATATTGGCGGATGTTCGCCTGAGCTGCGGGAAAACGAGGAGTTAATATCGCTGTTTCTTCCCCTCCTGCGCGCCGATTTTTACGCCACCGAGCATTATCACTACGATTCGCCCGATCGCGCCTCGCCGCTGCGCACGCCTGCGCTGCTCATATGCGGCAGCCGCGACCGCGAAGCCTCCCGGCAGCAGGTCGACGCCTGGCGTCAGTGGCTGACCCACGTTACCGGGCCGGTCACAATCGACGGCGATCACTTCTATCCCATTCAGCAATCCCGCGCCTTCTTTACGCAGATTGTCCGCCATTTTCCCGACGCATTTTCGACGCTGACCGCTGTGCAAAAACAGTCCAGTACTTCTGAAAGGTGACGCATGCACGCTTCTTTTAACACTCTGATTGAACAGTATCCCTTACCTATTGCCGCACAGCTGCGCTGCTGGGCGGCGCGTTATTCCACGCAAACAGCGCTCGTTGATGACGGGGGCGCGCTAAGCTACAGCGAGCTTGATGTCCGGGTCGACCAGCTTGCCGCAGGGTTAGACTCGCTGGGGTTGCGTTCAGGACAGCATGTGATTGTGCAGCTTCCAAACGGCAACGCCTTCGTGATCCTGTTGTTCGCCTTGTTAAGACTCGGCGCGATCCCCGTTCTGGCGATGCCCTCCCAGCGGGAGCTGGATATCGACGCGCTGATCGCGCTGGCGCAACCCGTCGCTTATTTTATTCACGGGGAAAACCATGCAGGGCTGGCCCGCCAGATGATGCATAAACACGCCTGCTTGCGTCATGTTCTGACCATCGAACAATGCGCAGATGACGAGTTTACGCCGCTGTTCTCGCTGCACGGAGAGCTTCAGGCGTGGCGGCAGCCCGAGGTTTCCGCCACCGCGCTGCTGCTGCTTTCAGGCGGCACCACCGGGACGCCAAAGCTTATTCCGCGACGGCACGCCGACTATAGCTATAACTTCAGCGCCTCTGCCGAACTGTGCGGCATCAACGCCCAAAGCGTATATCTCGCCGTCCTTCCCGTGGCGCATAATTTTCCGCTGGCCTGTCCCGGTATTCTGGGAACGCTTGCCTGCGGCGGGAAGGTGGTGCTGACCAACAGCGCCAGCTGCGATGAGGTGATGCCATTAATCGCCGAATGCCGGGCGACGCACGTCGCGCTGGTGCCGGCCCTGGCGCAGCTCTGGGCGCAGGCCAGAGAGTGGGAAGAGAGCGATCTCTCTTCGCTGCGCGTCATTCAGGTGGGCGGCGCCCGCCTCGATCCGACGCTGGCAGAGCAGATCATCGCCACCTTTAACTGCACCCTGCAGCAGGTATTCGGCATGGCGGAGGGGCTGCTTTGCTTTACCCGTCTCAACGATCCGCTGGTCAGCGTTCTCCATAGCCAGGGGCGCCCGCTATCTCCCCTGGATGAAATTCGCGTCGTTGACGAAGAAGAGAACGACGTTGCGCCTGGCGAAACCGGACAGTTATTAACGCGCGGCCCTTACACGATTTCTGGCTATTATCGCGCTCCCGAGCACAATGCCCGGGCCTTTACCGCGCAAGGATTTTACCGTACGGGCGATAATGTCAGGCGCGATGAGGCGGGAAACCTGTACGTTGAGGGACGCATAAAAGAGCAGATCAACCGCGCCGGAGAGAAAATTGCCGCGGCGGAAGTGGAAGCGGCGCTGATGCGTCTGGAGGCGGTAAAGGATTGCGCCGTGGTTGCCGCGCCGGACACGCTGCTTGGCGAGCGAATTTGCGCGTTTATCATCGCGCAGCAGACGCCATTTGACTATCAACAGTTGCGTCACCAGCTAACCCGGCTGGGGCTCAGCGCGTGGAAAATTCCGGACCAAATTGAGTTTCTGACCCACTGGCCGCTCACCGCCGTCGGCAAGGTAGATAAAAAACGCCTGACGGCGCTCGCCACCGAGCGTTGTCGCCAGACGTCACAATAAGCGCAACCCTACCCGAAACAGGTGGAAATAAACCCGTTTCGGGTAGCAGCACAATTAGAAATAGTTATCATTTTCAATTCACCGTTGTGGCTATTTTTGGCGTTTCGCCGTTTTACAGGGACTCATAACAATGAAAATGACACGGTTTTACCCTCTGATTGTGGGAGGGTTTCTGCTCCCGGGCATGGCTCATGCCCAGACTGCACAGCAAGACGAAACCACGCTGGTGGTCACCGCCAGTAAACAGTCTTCCCGCTCGGCATCAGCCAATAACGTCTCTTCTACCGTTATCAGCGCGACGGAGTTAAGCGACGCAGGCGTTACCGCCAGCGACAAACTCCCCCGAGTGTTGCCCGGACTCAATATTGAAAATAGCGGCAATATGCTTTTTTCAACGATCTCGCTTCGCGGCATCTCTTCTGCCCAGGACTTCTATAACCCTGCCGTCACCCTGTATGTCGACGGGGTTCCCCAGCTATCTACTAACACCATCCAGGCGCTAACCGATGTGCAAAGCGTGGAGCTGCTGCGGGGTCCCCAGGGAACCTTGTATGGCAAAAGCGCTCAGGGCGGGATTATCAACATCGTCACGCAGCAGCCGGACAGTACCCCGCGCGGCTATATTGAAGGCGGCGTCAGCAGCCGCGACAGCTATCGTAGCAAGTTCAACCTGAGCGGCCCTCTTCAGGATGGTCTGCTCTATGGCAGCGTAACGCTGTTACGCCAGGTTGATGACGGCGAGATGATTAACCCTGCGACGGGAAGCGATGATTTAGGCGGCACCCGCGCCAGCATAGGGAATGTGAAACTGCGTCTGGCGCCGGACGACCAGCCCTGGGAAATGGGATTTGCCGCCTCGCGCGAATGTACTCGCGCGACACAGGATGCCTATGTGGCATGGAATGATATTAAGAGCCGTAAACTGTCGATCGACCCGGGGTCGCCGGACCCGTATATGCGGCGCTGCACTGACAGCCAGACGCTCAGCGGGAAATACAGCACTGAGGACTGGGTTTTCAATCTGATCGGCGCCTGGCAGCAGCAGAATTATTCACGCACTTTTCCTTCCGGCTCGTTGATCGTCAATATGCCCCAACGCTGGAATCAGGATGTGCAGGAGCTACGCGCCGCGACTCTCGGCGAGACGCGGACCGTGGATATGGTGTTCGGATTGTACCGGCAGAATACCCGGGAGAAGCTAAATTCAGCCTACGATATGCCGACCATGCCCTATTTAAGCAGCACCGGCTACACTACCGCCGAAACGCTGGCCGCCTACAGCGATCTGACCTGGCATTTAACCGATCGTTTTGACATCGGCGGCGGCGCGCGTTTCTCACATGATAAAGCCAGCACGCAGTATCACGGCAGTATGCTCGGTAACCCCTTTGGCGATCGTGGTAAAAGCACTGATGACCACGTGCTCGGACAGCTCTCCGCAGGCTATATGCTGACCGACGACTGGCGGGTGTATACCCGCGTAGCGCAGGGATATAAACCTTCCGGATATAATATCGTGCCTACCGCAGGCCTTGATGCCAGGCCGTTCAGCGCGGAAAAATCCATCAACTACGAAATTGGCACCCGCTACGAGACCGCCGACGTCACGCTGCAAGCCGCGACGTTTTATACCCACACCAAAGATATGCAGCTCTACTCTGGTCCGGTCGGGATGCAGACCTTAAGCAACGCGGGGAGAGCCGACGCCACCGGCGTTGAGCTTGAGGCAAAATGGCGGTTTGCGCCCGGCTGGTCATGGGACATCAATGGCAACATGATCCGTTCCGAATTCACCAATGACAGTGAGCTGTATCACGGCAATCGGGTGCCGTTTGTTCCGCGTTACGGCGCGGGAAGCAGCGTGAACGGCATGATTGATACCCGTTATGGGGCGCTAATGCCCCGACTGGCGGTGAATCTGGTGGGACCGCATTATTTCGATGGCGATAACCAGCTGCGGCAAGGGACTTACGCCACCCTCGACAGCAGCCTGGGCTGGCAGGCGACTGAACGGATGAATATTTCCGTCTATGTCGATAATCTGTTAGATCGCCGTTACCGTACCTACGGCTATATGAACGGCAGCAGCGCTGTCGCGCAGGTCAATATGGGCCGCACCGTGGGGATCAATACGCGCATTGATTTCTTCTGACAATCGATAGGGGGGGCGATTAGCGCATCCCCTTCACCGCTGACTCACCGCTGGGTTTGACCGCCTCCGGTCGGGAGCATAAGCTGCAGAACAGGATAGCGTTCCAGCCAGCGTTTTTCCGCCACGCGCTGGCGGAAAATATTCAGCTTATCGCCCTCAAATTCCGGCGTTGGCCGCAGGCGACGTTCAAACAGATCGTCGAGTCCGTAAGGCGCAATGACCTCAATAAGGCCAGAGCGCCCTATTCTGACCGCGATGGCCGTCGCCGTCTCAGGCCAGTAGCTAAGCGCATTCTCCGTTGAATGATAAGGTTGATTACCGTTACGCTGGTGCATTCTGGCCTGATTCTTCACCGACCAGTTAAAGGCGGGCGACCGTTGGCAAAGCCCCGCTTCCAGCGCGTTATCGTGGGCAGCACTGCAGCTTTTCGGATCGAACCAGACAACATCCACATCACCCGAAACCGGCCTTTGACCGTATCCGTGCAGATGATCCCAAACCGCATCTCTGACCAGGCCGGCACCGATCCAGCCATCGTTGAGTTCGAGCGCCTGAACGGCATAAAGCGCCTCCATTCTGAGCGGGTCGCTGAATAATAATCTCTGTAATTCGTCCTGATATTTCATTCTTCGCCTGGTGCCGTCTGATTGCCTGGCGACAAATCTGCCTGATGGCAGAGTGGTTATCAACCTTCCGATTATCTTGTATGATGGCGAACAATTATCGTCTCACTTTTAAAGGTGGCCAGGTGCTTGATCTAAAGCTAAGAGAAGTGAATAACAATCTGTCCGCCAAAGAGCGTCTTGTCGCCGACTATATTCTGGCGAATAAGCCGCTGCTAAAAAGCATGAGCATTCAGACCCTGGCCAAAGCGAATGATGTCAGCACCACAACCATCCTGCGTCTCTGCCACAAACTCGGCTATCAGGGTTTCAGCGATCTTAAAATTGATCTGATCACCTCTTCTGGTCATCCCCAGCACGACAAGGTTTTACAGGAGGATATCAATCTTGATGACTCTGTAGAGAGCGTCAATCATAAAATCCAGCTGATTGAAAAATCCTCCATTGATGAGACCCATGCCATCGTGAATATCGAACAGCTAGAGCTGGCGATAGCGCTGATCAGGAAGAGTAATAAGATCGTGATTTACGGTGCCGGCAGCAGCGGACTCGTCGGTAAAGAGCTGGAGTATCAGCTCATCAAAATAAAGAAAGACGTGAGCTGTCACGCGGATTACAGTATTCAGTACAGCATCGTCAATACGCTGGATGAGCATGACCTGGTGATTATTCTCTCCCATTCCGGCGAAAACCTGGAAAGCGTTAAGCTGCTGACCATGGCTCAGCAGCTGGGCGTTCCGTCAATTGCTATCACCAAAATGGGGCAAAGCCGCATCTCTGCTCTCGCTACCGTTCTGTTACACACCATCACCAGCGAAAGCGTATCTCGCCTGATCCCTATCCGTTCAAAAATGTCGCAGCTCTCGGTTATCAATATGCTGGTGACGAATCTCTTTATTCAGCAATACGACGATCGCCTGCTGAAACAAACCCAAAACCGCGCCCAGCGTTTCTACAATCAGAATCACAAATCCTGACGAATAACGCGCTCCAGCATCCTGCCCTTGCCGTGCCTGCGGCGCCGTAAACCCAACACGGCGCTGAATAACTGAAGAGTGATCACCCTCGCAGAATGAATAAATGGGACTTCTGTCCTGTGTATTCCCTCACCTTAAAGTAATACTATTACTAACATCGAAACAATAAATAGTAACAATGTCACTCAACGTCAGCCCGGGAGAACGTATGCAAACTGAAATTCCTGTCATTCTGGTCAGCCACGGTCCTTTTGCCCAGGGGGCGCTTTCCTGTGCGGAAATGCTTATCGGTGAACAGCGCAACGTGTCGGTGATTTCGCTGCAGCCTGAGGCCAATATCAGCGATGTGCGCGCCACGCTGCTCGAGACCTATCTCTCGGTCAATAAGGGAAACGGCGTGGTGATACTGGTCGATATGATGGGCGGTTCGCCATGCAACCTGGCGAGCGAGCTCTTTTTGACCTATCCGGACATCCTGCTGTTCTGCGGGTTCAATATCCCGACGCTGCTGGAAGTGCTCAGCAATCGTGATTTACCGCGCGATGAGATTGCAACAATTATTGAAGACGTTTTCCCGGGTAGCTGTTTTAACGTCGGAAAAACGTTACACGCTGAATACACACAATCGACCGATCTGTAGGGGAAATAAATATGCCGATTAATCTCGCAAGAATTGATGATCGTCTGATTCACGGCCAGGTTATTACCACGTGGGTAAAAAACCACGATATCGAGCAAGTGCTCATCATCAACGATAAAGTCGCTGGCGACAAAATCCAGCAATCGGTTTTAACCATGTCCGCGCCGCCCGAATTAAAGGTACAGGTATTCGGCGTGCAGAAATTTATCGAAATCCTGCAAAAAACGGAAATTAAAAGACGCACCATGCTGCTGTTCACTAACAGTATTGATGTAAACACGCTCGTTGAAAACGGGGTGAAAATCGACAAACTCAACGTCGGCGGCATGCGAATGCAGGAAGGCAGAAAGAGTCTTTCCCGCGCCGTCGCGGTAACGCCGGAAGAAGAACAGGCCTTTAAATCGCTAATAGCCAGGAATATACCGGTGGAAATACAGATGGTGCCCAAAGATCCGGTAGTTGATCTGCAAACGTTAATTTAACGCCAGCGCGTATGACGCCTTTTAAAACAGGGAATACTCTATGTTAATTGAAGCTTTTCTGGTCGCCATCTGGGCAGGGATCTGCTCACTGGACGACGTCGGGCCGCAGATGCTGCGTCGCCCGCTTCTGACGGGAACCGTTGCTGGAATTATTATGGGCGATACGGTTCAGGGGCTGGCGATCGCCGCCACGCTGGAGCTGATGTGGATGGGGATCGGCAACGTCGGGGCCTATTCCGCGCCCGACATTATTGCCGGATCAATCATCGGCGTCGCTCTGGGCATTTCCTCCAAAGGCGGTATCGCTGCGGGCATCGCCCTCGCCGTCCCGGTGTCGATACTCTGCCAACAGCTTCTTATCATCTGGCGCTCTTTCGCCAGTTTCCTGAACGTATGGGCGGAGAAGTCCATTCAGGAGGGTGACTATGGTAAGCTGCTGAAAGTCCATTATTTCTCTACGCCGCTGTGGTTTCTGATCCGCGCCGTCCCCTGCTTCCTGGCCGTCTATTTTGGCGGGGACCTGGTGGGTCGGATTCTGGCCGCCATCCCGGAAAGTATTCTGACCGGTATGGGCGTTGCCGCCAAAATGATCCCGGCCATCGGCGTCTGTATCCTCCTCTTAATGCTGCTGAAAGGCCGGATGTGGTTCTTCTTCCTGCTTGGCTTCATGCTCACCACCTATCTGAAGCTGCCGATCATTCCCATTACCTTTATCGCTCTGGCTTTTGCCGTGCTCTATGACATGGCCTACAGCAATGGTCAGAAGGCCGAGAGTTCACCTGCGGAAAAAGAGCAGCAGTCCACTACCGACACTGAAGAAGGATATGACTTATGAGCGATATCGCCTCTTATCGGGTGGCCGAAACCGCAACCCAGGACAAAAAACTGACTAAGCAGGATCTAAACCGTATTTTCTGGAATATCCAGTCAATGTCCTTTTCCTATAACTATGAGAAGTTACAAACCATCGGCTTTGCGCACTGCATGATCCCGGTGCTTGAGCGACTCTACGCTGATGCCGATAAAGCAACGCGCATTAAAGCCATGAAGCGCCACCTTGAGTTTTACAACTCACAGGTGAATACCGGCGCGCTGATCCTTGGCGTCACCGCCGCGCTGGAGGAAAAAACCTCGGAAGAAGAAAAAGAAGCCGTGGTGTCGGTAAAAGCCGGGCTGATGGGACCCTTTGCC
This sequence comes from Klebsiella sp. GW_Kp181, assembly GCF_040062315.1. Lineage (NCBI taxonomy): Bacteria > Pseudomonadati > Pseudomonadota > Gammaproteobacteria > Enterobacterales > Enterobacteriaceae > Klebsiella > Klebsiella sp. GW_Kp181. The sequence goes on along the minus strand of NZ_JBEAFR010000002.1, from coordinate 98,451 downwards.
GGTCTCGGGGATAGCTTACTCAAATTTACCTGGCTGCCAATCTGCGGCAGTATCGGGGCGGCCTTTGCGCTTCAGGGCAATATTATTGGCCCTCTTCTGATGTTCATCCTGTTTAATATCGTTAACGTCGGCTCAAAATATTTCTTTATCCACTATGGCTATAACAAGGGCGTAGACTTAATCGAGCAGTCGAAAAACTCGAACATTATCCAGCGTATCTCCAACATCGCCAACGTGGTCGGCGTGATGGTGCTGGGGTCGTTAATAGCGACAACCGTGAAAATATCAACTCCGCTGGTTATTGCGGTTGGCGAGCAGTCGATAAAAGTGCAGGAGATGTTCGATAAAGTTATTCCTAACTTGCTGACCCTGCTATTTGCGCTGGGTATCTTTTTCCTCGTCAAAAAATTTAAGGGCAAACATACCGTCGCGCTCATCATCGGCATGATGTGCATCGGCGTCATTTGTTCGATGTTGGGAATTTTAAATTAAGGGAAGATGTATGAATGAAACACCGCAGTTTTCCGTTATTCGTCATAATCATACGCAGCTTGAAATTCATTTTTCCAAAGCATTGGATAACGCCACGCTCTACTGGACGCGAGACCGCGATATTCACACCGCCGAGCGTAACTTGATTACCGATCGTATCTCAGGTCCGGTATATTTTGATGACCCTTTGCAGGCGCGGCAGCGTATCTATTTTATCGTGGAACATGCGCAAAGTTCATGGTTGTTTGGCGAAAGAACCCTGCCGATATCCGGTATAAATAATTTCAGGGATATCGGAGGGTATCGCGGTGCAGGCGGCAAAAGGGTTAAATGGGGCCTGCTCTATCGCTCCAACCATCTGTATAATTTGACGCCGCAGGCTCAGGCCTACCTGGAAGGCCTGGAGGTAAAAACCATTATCGATTACCGCAGCGCCAACGAAATCGCGAAAAGCCCCAACGGCTTTATCGGTGAAAATAAGACCTTCCACCTGGATGCCACGGCGCAAACCGCAGAGCTGGCGGCCCAGTTTGCCGCCGAACCCAGCAATGAGGATCGCGCGCTGATCGAGAGCGTTATACGCGATATACCGGCGGAACTGATTAATGGTCAGGGAGGCCAGGTCATTGAGCAGTACAGGCATTTTGTACTCAGCGACAAGTCAAAAAAAGCCTTTAAGGCGATGATTAACGTCCTGCTTGACCCGGGCAATGCGCCGAATATTCAGCATTGTCGTGGGGGCAAAGATCGCACCGGCTATGGCGCTTTATTGATACTCTCCATGCTTGGCGTTTCTGAACAGGATATTATCGCCGACTACATGCTGACCGGCGCAAACCGCCTGGCGCGAAATAATGTGAAGATGACCGCCTATCGACAAATTACCGATAATCAGGATGTACTCGATTACTTACTTACCCTGATCGATACCCGGGAGGCATTTATCGTTGAAGCACTGAACACCATGAAGGCACTCTCCGGCAGCGTTAATGCTTATATTAAAAAAGAGCTTGGCTTTACCGACGCTGACTTTATTAAAATGCAGGAAAACTATTTACAGTAGTCCCTCGCGCTAACTGGAAAAACTGGTAGAAATAAGCCTCCAGTTCAGGCTGGAGGCCTGGTTGTGTCTGTCAGTTAACCATCATGAACAGGACGCTGCCGCCGGGTCCACAATCGGTTTATTCACCATAAAGAAGTAAACCAGCGAAGCCATAAAAGCGATGACCGAAGAGGCCACCAGCGCCAGGGTAAATGAGCCGGTATTATCCAGAATCATTCCGGTAATAATTGGTGCAAACGACCCTCCGATAAAACCGCCGAAGTTCTGAATGCCGCTCACCGAGGTTATCAGCCGTGACGGTACCGACACCAGGATCAGTCCCCATGCCGAGGTACCGGCAAAGTGAATGGAGAAGAGCGCCATACTAATGCAGGCGACCGCCATAAACGTACTGTCAGTATAAGCGGCGGGGAGCGTAAAGCCGGCAGCGCAAAGCAGGCCAAGGCAGATCATCCATTTACGGCTCTTCATTTTATCCGCGCCGCGCTTCATCACCCAGTCGGCTACGGCGCCGTTAACCAGCATACCGGCAGCGCCAAACAGGAACGGAATAGCCGCTACCCAACCGGTTTTTTCCAGGCTCAGGCCGCGGGACATTTCGAGATAAGAAGGCAGCCAGGTGAGGAATAACCAAACCATGTAGCCGACGCCGTTGAAACCGATGATCATTCCCCACATCGATTTTTGCTTAAACAGACCGGCCCAGTCCTTCAGGGTCACTTTTTCCTTACTGGAAGGAGGCGTCTCCTCTTCCAGGTGCGCGATGTCTTCCGCCGACAGGCCGGCATCTTCCCGGTTGCGATAGAACATAAACCAGAGGATAGAAAGAATAATACCGCTCACCCCGATGATGATGAACATCATGCGCCAGCCGAAAGCCAGCATCATGGCGATCAGCAGCGGCGGCGCCAGCGCCTGCGCCAGAGTTGATGACATATTCACAATCCCCATCGGCACGCCGCGCTGACGGATGTTATACCAGTCATTAACGACTTTTACGCCGGTAGGCAGGTGCGGCGACTCCCCTATGCCGAGAACGATACGGGCGACAATCATCTGGCTGAAGGAGCCGACAAACCCCAGCGCGGTCTGAGCTGCGGACCACAGGAAGATACCAAAGCCATACACCTTTTTAACGCCGAACCGTTCCATCACCATGCCAATCGGCAGCTGGCACAGCGCATAGCCAAAGGAGAATACCGAGAGCAACAATCCCATTTCCGTTGCCGTCAACCCCATCTCTTCACGGATAGTGGTATTGGCAATCGAAAGTGAGGTTCTGTCGAGGAAGTTAATAATACCCGCCACGAGCAAAAACAATAATGCCATGATTTGCAAACGCTTCAGGCGAGAGCTTGCTTGACTGGACATATATTATCCTTTTGTAATGTTAACCACGGCAGCATTCTGCACGGCGCAGAATAATGCCGTCACAGGGACCCGGATATATTCCCGGAGGAAAGATAAATGTTAAATACTAAATAAGTTTAATCTTTAATTTCAAAAATAAGTTCAATTTCAACGGGCGTATTAAAAGGCAGCGTGTTGGTACCAATTGCTGAACGCGCATGTTTACCCGCTTCACCAAATATTGCGATCAGTAAATCCGAAGCGCTATTCATCACCAACGGCTGGTCTTTGAAAACGTCGGTGCTCTGTACGAAACCGAGCATTTTAACGCAGCCAGCCACGCGATTGAGATCGCCCAGATAGCTTTTCAGGGACGAGAGAATATTGATAATGCACTGGCGCGCAGCAGCCTGCCCCTGCTCTATCGTGAGTTCCCTGCCGAGGGTTCCTTGATAAAGTAATTCCCCGTTGACCCGACAGTCATTACCTGACGAGTACAATAAATTTCCCGTCTGTTTAATGGGCACATAAGAAAATTTAGGCGGTACAGGCGCGCTGAGCACTATACCCAATTCGGTTAATCGCTGTTCAATATTCATGGTAATTCCCTGATATTTATTTGAGTAAAGATAATGCCAGTGCGGTATATATTTGCGCGGCCTGATGCAGCTCTTCGATTTTGACATATTCATCTTTGACGTGCGCCTGAGCTAAATCACCGGGGCCGAGAATGATGGTCGGGATCTGGCAGCCTACGGAGAAGAACGGCGCTTCACAGGTGGCGTCGAAAATCGTTTTTTTGGCCGCGCCGGTGAGCGCTTCTACCGTCTGAAAAGCGGCTTCCACCAGCGGATGCGTCTCTGCAATAGACGAGGCCGGAATATACAGATAGTTTTCGAGGTCGTAGTCGTGCTGCGGTTTTAGTCCTGAGTCGCTAAGCGATCTTTGCAGGCTTTCGTTAATTTCATTACGTCTTTCTTCCGGCAGCACCCTGCGGTCGATTTCAATAACGCACGATTGCGGGACAATATTCGGCGCGCTGCCGCCGGTAATGGTGGTCACCAGCATAGAGGCGTTGCCCAGTAAATCGTGATGCTTTTGCTTCACCCGCTGACACTCTGCCAGCACCCCCGGCAGGAGCCGCGCCATTTTGTCGATGGCGCTGTCCGGATTGCGCGTCTTTGCCGCATGACCGGCGGTGCCGTGCGTGGTCAAGCGGGTTCGGCTCACCCCTTTATGCGCCACGCAGATCTCCAGCGAGGTCGGCTCACCGATAACGGCGTAATCTGCCTCGACGCCCTGCGCCACAAAATGTTCCATCCCCAGGTTGATGCGCTCTTCATCAACGTTGAACAGTAAAACAATTTCACCGTTGAACGCGTACTGCCGTCGCTGAATCAGGATCGCCGCGTACATCATTGCCGCAACGCCGGATTTCATATCTGCCGCCCCGCGGCCAATAATACGGTCACCATCAATGACGGCGGCAAAGGGTTCCACCGACCACCCTGCGCCGCATGGCACCACGTCAGAGTGTCCGTTGAGGATCAGCCGCTTGCCTGGCCGCTGCCCTTTGAGTCGGGCAATCACGTTCGGCCGCTCTGCTACCGCCTCCTGTACTTCAACGTCAATGCCTTCGCCGCGTAATACATCAGCAATGAACAGCGCGACCGCTTTTTCATTGCCCGGCGGGTTTTCCGACGGGTGCTGTATCAGGCTGCACAGGAGCGTAGTCAACTCCTGCCGTTCATCGGCAGTTAATTCAATATCGGTCATAATAATATTCTCAGTTAATTAATAACTTTTGCCGCGGGCGTCGATAGTTATCGTTTCGCTCAATATTCCGTTACGGAAGGCATATATTTCATCGACAAGATTTGCGACCACGCAGCAGTGGTTGGGAATAATATGCAGCCGATCGCCAATAGCGAGCGATACTTTTTCCGGGTCATAGCGCAGATAGCCGTGTTCTTCATTAAGCTTAACCAGCGCGACGTCCGGATGTTCCTGAATCAATCCGTAAGAACCGGGCGTCGCGGAAAGATCGGAGGTCAGCGATTTTGTACCGGCATCCAGCGTGGCGTAGCCCGGCAGCGGGATACTGACAACCGTCGCACAAATGGTCAACGCGCAGTCGGCGGCGGTGTAAATCCCGCCGTTAATCGCGTTCATATCGCCAAAAATAAAATTTCCGGCGCGGGATTCGGTTATTCCGCTGAGCTCATCGGCATAAAAAGAAGAGAGCGTTGAGCCGCCGGATAAAACGTCAATATGAAAACCATGCGCATTAAGAAGATCCCGACTGGTCATCAGCAGAGCGGCTTCTTCGCGCGCCGCGCGACGGATATCCTGCTCATTGTGGTATTGATAAATAGTCCCGGCATAGGTAAATACCCCGCGCACCCTTAACCCCGGAAGCGCCGCCACCTCACGGGCGAACGTCAGCAATTGATCCGGCTGTACTCCTTCGCGGTGGGCACCGAAATCAATGGCAATATCGATGTCAAACGTCAGGCCATGCCTCAGCGCAGCGCGTGAGAGCCCCTGCGCGCCCGCCAGGCTGTCGACAATGGTTCGCATGGTAATCTTGCGCGCCAGTTCAGCATAGCGCTCACATTTGTCATCACCAATCAGCGGATAGGCCAGCAGAATTGAGGTAATTCCGCCCGCAGCCATCACTTCCGCTTCAGATAGCTTAGCGCAGGTAATTCCACTCGCCCCTAGCGCCTGCTCGAGTTGAGCCAGGCGTACAGATTTATGGGTTTTAATATGCGGCCAGTGTTGAATATTATGACGAGCCAGTCCGGAGGTCATGGCGATAATATTCCTCTGCATAATATCCATATCCAGCGCAACATAAGGTGTGGTTAACATTTTTCCTCCTGACGGCTAGCCGTCACTTGTTGGGTTTTCCCCTCTGACCTCTCCCAGGTAGGCATAGAGGGTATATTTCGAAATGTTCAGAAATTCGCAGATTTTTTCTCCGGACTTTTTAATAAGGAAAACGCCCTTGTCATCGAAAAATTTAATCGCGTTGAGTTTATCCTGCTTAGACATATTGGCGACGGGGACATCAATAATTCCCATACACTCGGCAATCAGGTAATCAAGTAGTTCATTGACGTCTTTAACAAATACCTCATTAACGTCCTCTTTTTTAGCGGCGCTACTATCCGAATGACCGGCCAGTTTACTGAGCGTTTTTTCCGCCTGTAAAATATCGCTAATGTCGAGGTTGATACAAAGTGCGCCTATAACCTGTTTATTGCTGTTACGTATGTAAATGGAGGTGGAGCGTAGCGTTTTACCCTCACGGGTGCGCGTAACGTAGTTATGCCTGTCGCCGTTGACATCCGTTCCCCGCAGCACTTCCAGCCCCAGATTGCTGCTGGGATCGCCCACTTTCCGGCCGGTGACATGCCCATTAATAATCGCGATAATACTGCTTTCCAGCCCCTGGGAGTGGTCGTGCAGGACCACTTCACAGTTGTCACCGAACTGATTTGCTATCCCTTCCATCATCGGAATGAAGACGTCTAAATTCTGCTGTATGTTTTCCATGTCGACCTGAATTTATGTTAGACAACCAAACTTTTTGTTATGTATACCTGCATCAGCAGAAATTCAGCAATATGAATCTGAACAAAAAGTGATCGACAACACACTTATTTCTGACTTTTTGTTTGGAGAGAGGTCTGAATCATACTTTTTGTCTGGTGGTCAGGAGGGTAACGGATCGTGCGGGTCAGGAGCCCTGCGGCTCCTGTGCTATTTTTCGTACGTCAGGATAACCGGCAGTAAAGGACATGCCTGTTCGTGCAAAAAAATCTGGCCTGAATATAAACAACTCGCTATTCTGAAATGCTTTGTATTTTTTGTGAACAGGAAAAAGTATGCTAAGTACGTTACCCGATTTACACAGAAGTTTTGCAGAGCAACTCAAGCTTAAGTTTCAGTCTGACTCGCGGATTCACTCCCTTCTCGCTGGCGGCTCGATTATTCATGGCGGATTTGATCAATACTCCGATCTCGATTTTATCGTTGTCGTAGACCCTGGCTATTATGACGAAGTCATGGCGCAGCGTAGGGAGCTCGCCGGAACATTAGGCCATCTGTTACATGCTTTCACTGGGGAACATGTCGGAGAACCCCGCCTGCTTATATGCCTGTATGGACCTGAACTCCTCCATGTCGATCTAAAATTTGTCACCCTGGAAATGCTCACTCAACGCGTTGAGGAGCCAGCAGTATTATTTACTCGTGATAACACGGCTCTGGAGCGACAACGGGTAAAATCCAGCGCTCGCTGGCCCAACATGACGCCGGAGTGGTTTGAGTCGCGAGCCTGGATCTGGCTTCACTATGCAGTGGTTAAGCTGGGAAGAGGCGAACTGTTCGAAGCGATAGGTATGCTGGCATTCTTTCGAGAGCAGGTTCTGGGACCTATGCTGTATCGTCGGGCAAATCTACCGCAACGTGGGGTTCGCCGCATTGAATTCCACAGCATTGATCCTGACGGCCTGCTGACCTCCACGCTGGCAACGCACGATCGTGACTCCGTCAGCGTTGCCATCAGAATGGCTGTTGAAGCTTATATCAAGCTGCGAGCTGATGCTCTGCCTGAAAATATCGCAGACGACGCGACACGTTGGGCGGTCCTTGCCATGCTGAAAAAGGTTTCTGACCAGGGTTAAATTTATCCTTCCGGTCGCTTACACGGCCGGAGTAAAGGTATACCGCACAATTTTGGCGGCTTCCCCCCCCCAGAGCGCGGCGCTGGCGGATGCCTTTACCCGTTATGGCCGTAAAGCCGCAGTAATCACTCGTGGCGGCAAGATGGCCGGCAATGTCACGATCTGGGATTTACCGACCCAACCCGCGAAGTCGGCAATACCTGGCTGGACAGGGTCTCCGTCGCGGCGATGCGTCAGGGGCTGCCGGCAAGGATTGAGCGGGTGTAAACATCCCCGGTACGTAAACAGCGTACCGGGATCCTGACAACCATGATTAGTTATAAACCACCATCATCACGCCCGAACCGTTAAAGGTGCCGGTTGAGGTAGGCGTTCCAGCCAGCGTACCTCTTAACCGTAGCGAGGACTGAGATCCAGAGTAGGTCGTATTCCCCGGCGCCGAGTTAGTTGTCCCAAGCCCCAGATTTGCGCGCATGCCGTTACTGAGCGGGATGTAAGTATTGCCTGTTTGTAGCTTTAACACATAGCTAACCGAGGAAGAGGTGCAGGAAACGCCCACCGTACTATCAGCCGTTTTGCCCACTGCCTGGTCAAGCATTAGCGTACCGAAACTTAGCGTCACCTGCGGTACGGTCATAGCACACCATTCGTTTAGTGGTGGTGCCGTCATGCAGTTTATACCGCTACCGGCACCTGGGGGATAAACAAGGTCGGAAAAATCAAAGTTGCCATTGGCTTCACGAATTGTGTATCCAAAACAGACGGTAGAAGAGCCCCCAACGACACCATAATTTCGGATGGAAATCTGATTCCTGACGCTCCCGACGCTCGCGTTAAGGACTTCTCGCCAGGTTCCCTTATACGGGACGCCGGGCGGAGGATAACTAGTGGCAACATCAGAGGTACCCCAAAAGTAGCCATCCGCAGTCAGCGCATTTGCAACCAAAAGTCCGCCATGACTACCTAAGTTCGCTGGTGTGTCCAGGCTGACGCTACCTGAACTCACGGTAATATCGCCTGTGGTGATAATCCACTCAGTACCCGAACCGAAAGCCACCAATCTTACTGCAGTGATTGTTTTCCACCGATAGTTTTCACCGTACACGGGAACAGAGATCGGCACGGTTATAGCAGCCGCAAAGGCGGCCAGAAATAGCTTTTTCTTCACCTGCACTCTCCTGTGCATAAATAGAGTTACTGATATTCGGCTCGCAGGGTCGCGGTGGCGTTAAATAATCCTTCCACCAATTCCACCCCATCACGCTGAACAAGGAGGGCTTCAATAGTCGGCAACGTCACGCTATTGATGTTAATGGCCTCGCCCAGTTTAAACGGCTGGCCGTTCTGGAAGATTTTCACGCCAAGATTGGCCTGTTCTGCGGTCACCACGGTGGCGTTATCGGCGTCAAACCCGGCCGGATTACCGCGTACGCTGAGCCGCAACTGCCAGGCCAGACTGCTCTCTTCACACTTCAAGGTCAGCGGGACGGTTTCACGATATCTTCCCTCCGCAACTTTTTTTATGCGGACATCATTGAAGTTGATATATACCGGGCCATCTTCGCTTATTGAGCAAGACGGAGGCGTGACCAGGGTGCCGATAAATTCAAGGTTTTCCGGGTCTGCCGCCTGAAGTGATGAGGTCCCTGTCATCATCAATGCGGCCAGAAGAAATGGTGCATATCCAATCAATCTCATTATGTTGATTCCCTGTGCCATTACTGATACTCCACGACCAGCGAGGCCATAACCCTGAATGCCCCGCCGCTCAGGGTTATCCCGCTTTGCTTAATGGGGACAGCGTAAAGCCTGGGGATATTGGGATCGGTAAAATTCAGCCAGGAGCCGAGGTTAAGACGGGAATCACCATTGTAGAGAGCGATGCCTAACCCGCTTTTCCCTCCCGCCAGCGCGGTACTGTCAAAACTTGCCGGGGTACCCGTAATGCGCACTTTCTGTTTCGACGATACCGCCATTGAACAATCTAAATCGAAGTCAATCGGCTTGCGGTACTGCGTCCCGTCGATACGGGTGGTCATCACCTCGTTGCCAAAGTTGACGGTGATAACATTATTGTTATTCACCACACACGGCGGGGCTTCTATCAGCGTGCCGCTAAAGTTGACCGTTGCGTCGGCCAGCACGCTACCACTAATACACACCGTAAGAAGAAGCAGTAGCTTACGCAGGTTTACAGGGCTCATAATATCTCTCTCCTCTTACGTCACTGGTAGTCAATGACCATGGTGCCTGTGCCGGAAAACGGACCTGCGGTGAGCGTAGCGTTGTTTTGCGCTACGGGTACGGCCCATAGCCTGGGTTTATTGGCTGTGCCATTGAAGTTGACATAGCTGCCGGGCGTCATAACCGTGGTGCCTGCGCTTCCGCTGTAAAGCTGTATACCCAGCCCCCCTTTGCTGGTCAGGAGAAGCCCGGAGCCAAAACTCGCCAGCGAGCCTCGAATCGTCAGCTTGAGGGCATTGCTGTTCAGATCAGTACAGGTCAGACCGTACTGGATCTCTTTCTTATAATTCACCCCGTCTACCAGCCGAGTAATGAGGTCATCACCAAACTTCACGTCTACGGTATCGTTACCGTCAATAACGCACTGCGGTCCATCGATCAGGGTGCCGTTGATGGTGATAGTGGTGGTGTCTCCTTCAGCGGCGCTCGCCTGTCCGCCAGCAAGAAGCAGTGCGGCTCCAGCCATCATCAGGTGCATCCGGATTATCGTTAAGCGTTGGCGTGTCATATTAACCTTCCTTTGGTTGTGCCACCTTCCCGGCGCGGCAGGCGATGCCAGTGCAGGTAAACGGCAGTAACCGTGCGCTGCCATAATCATTGATAAACATCAGCGTCGGCGTCGTGCCCATCCGGGATGCGGATAACGGCAGCTGCGCTTTGCCCTTTGGCGAAACCATGACAGGCTCAAAATCATCCAGCGCCTTACCGTGCAGGCTGCCGCGCGCTTCGACAAACGAAAAATGATAGGGCGTAGGATTCTCAACCTCATAGCGGTCCCCCTTGCGGGTAAGGGTCAGCGTTTCAGCCCCCGGCACCACGTCGAGAAGCGGATCGACCTTGAGGGCCTTGGGCCGCCAGAAAACTTTCATCCGGGTCTGCATTGCCAGCGTCAAAACGTTAGGCTTATCGGATTTTGGTGGGATCTCGCGTAAGTTAAGCCAGAAGACGCTTTCTCTATCGGTAGGCAGAGACGGTGTTTCGGCGACCTGCTGGACGCGGATCATCGTTCGACCATCAGGCTCAATACGTTGTACGGGCGGTAAAATCATCAGCGGGCCGTTTATTTTTTCTTCTTTCTCGTTTTCCATCCACCCTTGGGCGAGATAAGGATCCTGCGTATTATTATTTTTCACGCTCAATCCAACAGATTTCTCCCCTTCATTGAAAATAACCCGGGAGCGCTCTACGGATAATGCCGCCTGAGCCAAATGCTGGCTTCCGGTAAACAAGATAATCCCCAGAAAAGTCATTAATTTAAGTTTCATACTTTCACCTGTCGTATAACTTACAGGACCAGAGTTATTTCCTCTCTGACGGCAGAGAGTCAAATCCATTTCATCTTGCAGATAATTTACATTTTAGGCATGTCTGGATATATGAATTTGTAAGGGAGAGAGCCACTTTCAGAAATGGATCGATGAACATTCCTAAATTTGCATCTCGCCCACCCTTCAAATTCAGCCTACGTCACAGCCTTATTAGCTATGCCAGCTGTTCAACACAGCAATTAACTTGCCAGTTTCCAGCGCAGAGTATGGCTTCTACCCTTCCCGGTTTTGATGCTAATCACTTTACCGCTTGTTTCCATCTGGCATAATAAATAACGCATGCTGTAGATACTGATATCCATCTCGTTGGCTATTTCTCGAGTTGTTAACCATACTTCATCATCCAGCTCGCTTTTTCTTAACCGTTTATTGACCAATCGCTTAATACTTTGCAAAGCTCGCTCTTTATCATCCAGCTGTCTCTCCAAATTACCGGACAACGTTGTTTTCCATATTAGCTGGTCTTCATCCGCATCACGCTCGTGATTATTAACAACCTCAGTATATTTATCAGAAACGGATTTTTTACCTAGCCACATAACGAAATCGCTATAGCGGGTGATATTGACTTTACGCATAATCGAGCGTCGATAACTGCTAAGCGCCTTAATACTACAGCCCATTCTGCGAGAAATTTCATCGTGGCCTAATCCCTGGCTCAAATAGCCTAGCATTAGCTGTTCCCGCCATGTCAACTGGTAGGGGCCAGGACATTTGCTACAGTTTGGTTTACGTAAGTCCGGAGGGCCACACATGAGATCGGCAAAAAACAGCATGAACAATTTTCTCCGGATAGTGGTTACCGAATTTCTCATCGCGATGACTGAACTGACAACCGGGCAATGAAAATTTTTGTCGTAATGTTCACTACGTGGATAAACGCTTAGCCACTTTTTATTGAGAAGCTTAAACTTATAGTCATTGTGGGTGCGAAACTGTTGACAATCGACCCAGTCAAACGCTTTTTCTCCAGGTGATTGGACCTGCACGATGAGATCGGCTTCGCGCGATTTTCTGACTAAGGATACAGTAATTTTTCCGCTAAACTCATCCTCAAACAGCTCCTCCAGGAGAAAGATTATTCCCTGAGAAAAATAACTGTTCTCAGTTGCCACATAAACTGGCAAATATGTACCACTGGTATCACTCATCATATTGCTCTCTTATCTGGAAGTTGTCATCTCTACAAAAATAAACATTAAAAAAGATTATACAGTTATTACCCGACTAACTCTGACGCCTCTACTCGCAATATTTTAAAAGTAACGTAAATTTTTCTATAACCTATTTACATAGTCTGTCGTTCAATTACACGTATGCGCCAATGTTCAATATAATTACCGCGTTCTTGTGGAACACCATATTCATCAACTTTAACGGCTAACTCTGCTTCACCGTACAGACGGATATCTTTCACTACTTTCCGAAGCCATCCAGGGAGGTCGGAAAATTTTTCTTGTAATACCAGGCCAGTTATATCTGTGTCCGCAATCACGGTACCATCAGACAGACGACGATTGACCGAAATGGTTAGCGCCGCTTCAGAGTGCTCATCCTCGAACAGCGGCTCGCCTGCATGGATGACTTTATACCAGGCCTGTTCACCCGCACTCTGCGTCCCTTCCTCTTGAATAAATTGCGCCAGCCATGCGCTATCCCGCGCTTCCTTTTGTTGCCTGAACTTGTGCATCGCTTCTTCTACTCGCTGATTGGCGCGTTTAAGGTGGCGCTCAAAATCCTCCTGCGACAATCGGCGTTCGCCGCGTATCGTTTCCGTAATGCCGGCCAGAAAGACTTCCTTATCAATATGTATCTGTTGTTCATCCCGTTGTTCGAGTACCGCCAAAATGTCATAACCCATCGCCATCCCGGCCGCAAAATCCGCCAGTTCACCGTCAGTTGCTGGCAGTGCGGGATAGTGCGCTTCCTTAAGGCTCGACTGTAATTTTCTGGTTAATACTTGCCACTGCGCATTTTTTTCTTCCAGTTGGGTAGCGCGCGCAGTAAGCGCCTGGAGCTCATTCTCTTGAGTGACATTTTTTTCCTCTGCCGCAGCCAGTTGCTCATAAGTTGCCTGGAGAGCCATGACCTGCTCCGCCAATGTACTATCTGACTGTTGTACTTCGCGGCGAAGCAGAATGAGTTCATTCTTCAATCTCTGTACCTCTTTACGGGCTAACTGGAGGTTTTTACGTAAATCGATCTCTGCCGGGCTAAGCGACATATGTTGTATCAAAGCCTTAATCCAGCCCCCTAAAACGTGCGGTTCCGGTAAAGCGCTATTTTTCGTGACACCAGCGGCTGAGGTGACGTTGTCACCCGAAGCCGTTCGGGCCTTCTTAGCTGTCGGTTCCGTCGGCCTGTTAGCCGGTGATTGCATTCGCTTGTCAGCGCCAACAGCCGGCGGCGCGATTGTTTTTCTGATGACTGCTGGAGGCTGAGCTGTCGATTTCTCCTTATCAGGCAGAGAACGCTTTACAGCAGATTTTTGACGCGTAGCAGAGGATTTTTCTTCCTCCGTCTGGGGCTGAGACGGGGATGTGATGGCTTTGTTTTCGTCCTTGCGTGACGTCCATTCACGGGCATAATTCAACACATCTGCCTGCGAAGATGAAATCGAAATGATACTCATAATCAGGACCAAAACATTCCCTGCTCTACGACCCATTAGATACTCTCACCAGTTGGCTTCGCTGCCAGGCTATTGAGCATTTCGGCTCGGATCTCCGAGCATAATTTTACCGCCTGAAACTTATACAAAGCATCAATAGCATTACGTGTTTCAGGATTAACGGAACCTCTTACATTGGTATAACCGGAAGCGCCGAGCATCACTCGCTCAAAGCGTGATTTGAGATCGACATGCTTAATATGATTAATCGACTCCAGTGCCTGAAGCTCTTTTTCGCACTGGACCATATCCAGCTCTCCGTCTGAGGTCACTGGGGGCTCTACGGACTCCATGGACGAAGTCACCTGAGAAGGAATTTTTTTTCCAACGCAACCCGTTAAAAATGTACCTGCAATGATCGCGGCTATGCACCCTAATCTAAACATTATTTCATGTACTCCATGTGTATTTCTTTTTTAATTATCTTTCCTCCTGAAATAAAGCACAGGAGGCCAGCAGATATTTGCAGAAGATATCCCAATAGTTAATTTCACCATTAATAAACAGCAGCCAAAAGACGTTAATCAGCTGACATTTGAGGTAAATCCGAAATAGATTATCAACTCGGGCTAATCATATTCCAGAAGAAAAGTGGTGACGCACTCAAAGTCCCCTTCTCTGACCAGACTGTGTACTGGTGCAGAAATAAAGGCCTGAAAATTTAAAAAGGTGTCTCCTGATCTCAATGCTGCCGGTCGCATAGGTACATTCGGTTTAACCGGTACACCATTCTCATCTTCCACCGCAATGGCAATGCCGCTCGCTGTTCCGCTAACCGCAAATAGTCCTGGCTGAGCGCTATCTTCGATTCCCATAAAGGTTACGGTAACCGTATCGCCAAGCGAGAGATCGCACTCCGTCAACCAGATGGAAAAACGCTCACGTTCACTGCGGGGATATTTCATAAATGTCTTAGAAGGCACGTTACGAAAATCGACAATCTGATCTTCCGAGTCAACGTGCAATTCGCAGGGATCGGCAATCAAATTCCCGGAGAAATAGACGTCAGTATCAGCATGCGTGACCGATACGCCAGCCAGCAAAAGCATGAGAGGAAAGCTTGCCAGGCTAAGTACGCGCACTTTGTTTTTTTGCATTATTCGTACTCCAGGCCGATATTCACCACGCTGCGCCATTCATTAGCCAGCAACGGAACGGGAAGACGCCATAGCTGAGCCTGCAACACCAAATCGTTGCGTCCGGGGTAGAGAATCTGCGGCCGACTCTGAATCGCGGGTCGCAGGAGCTCTCCCTTTCGGTCGCTGAGGCGCAGCGCAACGCCTTCGACTCCACCGTGCACCCGGAAAAAGCGGTCATCCATCGGTTCTGCTTCCCCATAGATAGTCATTCTTACCGCAGACTGTCCGTTTAACATCGTGGCACCGCGCATCTGTTGGCGATCGCGCATAAACTGATACTCTCCCGGACAGCGATCTAATTTGATGTACACCTGTACTGATGGCGTCACGCTCCCCGGCCGTTCCAGCCCCCAGGCAATGGTACTGCCCAAATCGATCTCTTGTTCAGCCGACTCAGGCAGCAACGCGCAAGGTGACGCAACAAGCGTTCCGCTAGCGCGTATCCCACCATTCAGGCCATCGGTGTCCCAGTTTGCGGCGCTCGCCGCAGAAACGATTCCAGCCGTCAAAAGCCACAATATGAGGGTGGTTCGACCAAATCCTTTTTTCATCAGGCTTCTCCTGTGTACAGCTCCGGCATCCATCAGGTAGCCGGGGTTTCTGCAGCTCGGCAAATGTTACCGCTGCAGCTAAACGGCAGGGTTGGCTTACCGCCGAAGTCGTTAATCGTGGTGACGTGCGGCGTGGTATAGTGCGAACTATTGACCATCGCGGTGGACTTAGGCGGCACCATCACCGTTTGAAATCCGCTAGCCACCGCCACTTTCGGCGCAGCGGTAATACCAATTACCGTCATGTAATAGGGTGTCGGATTTTCTATCCGATAACCGCCGTTGACTTTATGCAGCACCAGCTGGTTATCCCAGCGGCTATACTTCTCCGGCAGGATGGCTTTGGGACGATAGAACAGTTTAATTTTGGTGTGTAACGCCAGCTGCATCACGTTGGGTCGCTCGCTTTTTGGTGGTACCTCGCGCACGTTGAAATAAAAAATGCTCTCTCTGTCCTGAGGTAACATCGCGGCATCCGGCATGGCGTTGATACG
This sequence comes from Klebsiella sp. GW_Kp181, assembly GCF_040062315.1. Taxonomy (NCBI): domain Bacteria; kingdom Pseudomonadati; phylum Pseudomonadota; class Gammaproteobacteria; order Enterobacterales; family Enterobacteriaceae; genus Klebsiella; species Klebsiella sp. GW_Kp181. The sequence continues at coordinate 82,425 of NZ_JBEAFR010000002.1, read as the reverse complement.
CATCATGCTTTTACCTTTAGCTTCAAGACGCTGCAGCGGCGGGACGACAACAAGAGGGCCGCTGATTTTTTTCCCGTGCTCATCTTCAATCCATCCCTGCGCCAGGTACGGCATTGATGTGCTGTCGTTAGTAATACTCAGGGAAATGCTCTTTTCCGAACCGGGAAAAATGGCCCGAGTCCTGTCCAGCGCGATCGCAGCCCCGGCTTCGTTTACCAGACCCGCGGCCAGACTTCCCAGCACTATCGTCATCGCTATCTTTTTGCTTTTCATTACATCACCATTGACTTTCTCAGCCGCGAGTGACCGGCTTGCACGGCAGCAATAGTTGCTGTGCAGGGATAACCCGTGGCAGTACGACTTCACACTGAGCGGAACCACTCCAGTGCACGGTTAAGCGTTCATCCGGATTCACACCGGTCAACCAGGCCAGTCCACTGTCGCTGACCATACCCAGTTCGCGATCTTTTGCATTGTGTACCGTGGCGCCGAAAGGCGGATGGCGTCCATCTTCCTGGCTAAGGATTGCCACGACCTTAGAACCCTTCAGCACATCAAAGCGACGGAAACCGATAGCGCCTTCAGTCAGGGCGAGCTCTACAACCGGCGTTCCGCCAGACTCGACATCATCCGGCAGACGATTAACGTCAATCTCAGCCCTGGTTCGATAATAATTTGGCACTCCAGGGATAACCGCGATGCCAAAAGCATTGGTATAGCCCTGTAAGCCCACCGGAACACCGCTTACTCCCTCCGTACTGACCATCAAACGCGTCCCCCCCTGCACCCCACCGGAGTGTAGGGCCACGCCTTCAGCGGTGGCGGTCATCCCACCGCTGGCGGAAATACCAAAGGAGGTGTACTGGCTTTGCGCCCAGTTAAAGTTGGTGGTGACATCCGCTATATTGCCGGGATGAGAATAGTAGCCACTCATCTGGCTACGCGTTCCCTCACCGCCCCCGACGCTGTTGCCGGCGTTGATGCTGTAATAGTCGTTGTTATCCAGCCTTTGGCTCCAGCTGGCATTTTGTGTATAACGGTCGCGGCTTATGCTGCCGTTATAACCCACGGTTCCCGAACCAAACGGCATCGTCAGTGAGATATAGGCGCTGTCGTCCTTGCGGCCATTGAACTCACTGCGAGCGGCGTTGAGGGACAACGACAGATGTCGCCAGTCGCCGAGGTCAAAATACTTATTCAACGATACGCTGTAGCGATCGGTCGCCGGGCGGTTCCAGTAAGTCTGATGCGACCAGTTGATGTGCGTTGACAAACGCAGGTCGGCAAAGTTTTTGGTCGCCTGGATGGTATAAAGCTCTTTGCTGTTCCCGACGTAGCCATCCCGATAGCGCATATCCAGATATTCACCCATGGTGAGATAGTTGCGCTCGGAAAAACGGTAACCGGCAAACGTGACTTCACTGTTGATTTCATCAAACCGTTTGGAATAGCTCAGGCGCCAGGACCGACCTTGCCTACTTTTATCAGCCGGGAAACGAGCACTGGCATGAGTAACGTCAGCAGAGAGCGTCCCGTAGGCGTTCATATCACGACCGGCGCCAAGCGCCAGGCTGTTGTAGTCCTGAGAAATAATGCCGCCGCCGTACAGCGACCACGCGTTGGTAAGGCCCCATGAGAGTTCGCCTGTGGCAAAGTAGGGTCCTTGAGTGCTGTGGTTATAATCGCGCGGACGACCGGTGGTCATTTTATAACGTAGCTGGCCGGGACGCGTCAGATAAGGGACCTGAGCCGTTTCAACCGCAAATGTCTGTACGGAGCCATCCTGCTCTTCAACCCGCACATCCAGGCGTCCGGTTAGCGCGCTGTTTAGTTCCTGAATACGAAACGGGCCAGCGGCAACCGTCGTTTCATGGATGACTCTGCCCTGTTGGCTGACCGTCACTTTGGCATTGGTGCGAGCGATACCGGATACTTCAGGCGCGTAGCCTCGAAGCTTAGGTGGCAGCTGGCTTTCATCGCTTGCCAGCGACAAACCGGTATAGCGCCATGAGTCAAAGAGATCGGAAGAGAGATAGTCTTCACCGACGGTGAGTTTTGACATCATTCCAGGTAATGCGCGATAGGCGTAAAAACGGCTCCAGTCAAAATTACGTGAATTTTTATCCGAACGTCCGGTGGTATTGTAATAGCTCCCCTGGTAATCCCCTCTAAGACGCCAGGGTCCCAAATTGACGCCCGTCGTACCGCTGATGCTGGCGCTCTGGCTCTGATTCCCCTGACGCGGCCAGGTGACATTGGTATTCAGGTTATAGTCAACCAACATCCCGGGGATACCCTCTTCCCAGCGGGAAATCGGTAACCAGGAAGCATCCTGATATTCCAGCCAGGCTTGAGGCACCGCGATTTGCAGGGATGACTCTGACAGATCGCCGCGCAGGACGACGCCTTCAAGAGCGGAAAAATCAGCGCAACGCCCCTCGTCGAGCCACTTAATCATTTTAAACGCGTCTTCCCGCAGACCGAGAAGCTCTACCTGTGCAGGCGTCAGACAGGTTTCTACAACCACTCCATCGTCACGGGTTCTTTCAATAAAAGAAATTTCCTGGTCAGAAATACTGTGCTCGTTTAAGCGCATGCTGAGCGTGTAGGTTCCGGGCATAATATAACCGGCGCGGGAAAAACGCGACAAGTCGATATTTTCCCGGTCTTCCGAGTCCAGAATATCTATATTAAACTCTACCGCCACTACCGGTGATGTAGAACCAAAAATGGCAATAACAATGTAAATACCCAGTCGTCGCAGGTAAAAAGCTGGTGGTCTGCTTTTTTTCATTTTTTAAAATCCATTTATTGCCTGGTAGAATTCACCGGTGGGAGATGTCAATTCCGGAAATAATTTAGATGAGCAGTTCATCTATTTTTATCATTCATTTTTTCCGTTATTGATAGGTCACCATGAAACGAATGATTCCGTACCAGTCGCCTTCCGACAGCGTTTTGCTGCCGCGTACTAACGATAATAAGTAACGTAACTCATTGTTTTCATTTTGTATCATTACGGCAGGCATCGGTATTCCGTCGCGAGCCACATCGCCAGCCTGATTGTGAATACGCAGTCCAAGCCCCTGGGCCTCGCCATTGACTTTAAAAATGTCCGGGCGAAATACCTCAGTTTCCCCGCTAAAGGTGATATTTACGCTTTGCCATAAGCCACCGCGGCTCCGTTCCAGTGAGCAATTCACCAGTCGTACTGCGAAGGGTTTGATGACCGCCTTGCCTTGTTCATTAAGATCGTTATACGAAATCACGCCGAATGGAATTTCCTGCCAGGCATCGTTGGTATGAATGGAACAGGCCGACTCCTGAATTTGACCATTCATCGTGACCAGTCCCCGCCCCTGATCGGACGCCAGAGACAACGGTGATATGCCTAATAACCCACTCAAGATCAGATAACGCGATATTTTTACCATGACTGTGCTCCTGAATATCGGGCTGCAAACGCAGCCCGAATAAAGCTACATGAGAACAGGACTCACCTTATTCATAAGCCAGGGTAAAGTTGGTTACCGCTTCAAAATCACCCGGAGTGACGTTGGTAACAGTAGAGATTTTTTCAAGGTAAGCGCTAAAGCTTAGGGTATTGTTGCCAATGCCCAGGCCGCGGCCGCTGGTAGGTACCAATAATTTCACAGGTTGACCAGAACCATCTTCAATACGTACGCCAGCCCCCGCAGCCTGACCGGAAATAGCCAGCATGCTCATATCTCCCGGAACATTACCGCCAGCAAAGGTCACTTTGACGGTGTTATACATCGGGTCACCGTTTGAATCCTTCTCGAAGGAGCAGTTTTCCAGCTCAATGTCGAACGGACGAGGAGTAGAGATACCGCCATTATCCAAATGCGTATTGGAGATCTGACCCAGTTCGATACGCTGATCGCCGTAGCCATTTTTAATAGAGCATGGAGCATCAATAATAGAACCCCAGAAGGTGACCTTGCCGCTTCCCTGATCGGCCTGAGCTGCGAAAGAGGCGACACCCATAGTGAGAACAACAGCAGATGCAATTTTGCTAATTTTCATAATACATTCCGTTATATTAAAAGTTACTGGATAACCATCCTGAAAAATAACTCGCAAAGATAACTACGGCTGTTTCTGGTGGCCAAAGTGTTGCTATATCTTGTTGAGTTATGTTTATTCCTGACAGCGAAGTCATACTAACTTGAAAACCCTTCCAGTCAAATATATGCACCTACTTAAACGAACATTACGAGCTAATAATTTTATAAAAAAAATAATTTACAGGATAATATCTCGCTATCCCCCTTTAACACGACAATGTGTGTAAAAATATTACTAATAATTAAAAAAAAACTTATCGCAACCTTCAACAGAAGTGCACCGGTAATCAAAGCGATTAAAAAAACATTAATTTTCAATGAATTGCCTGATCTGAAAAGGCGCTAAAAACATTAGGAGTTATCCATAGGAAAATTCCTAATGCATATTTCTGGCGGGAAAGTTTTAAAACTGAAAAATCCTATAAAATAGTAGGATTTCTTTATTGGAAGCAGCGCAGAGAAGCAATATTTTACCATTTGGTCAAAAAGCCTTTTGCGGCCGAAGTAACCTTATAGGTATGTCGGCAATACGATCATGATCCACAGCAATATCTTATGCGGTATCTTGCCGGGTCAGATGAAAGAGGAAAAAGATTTGCCCTCTTCACTGCAGCAAATGAGCATGCATCCCCGGCAGGGAGATAGGGCAAGTGGGATTTAACATCATATCCCTACACGTAGAGGTGTTATTTTTTCGGTTACTTGTTATTCTGCTGAATTGTTGTCCAGGTGATTATCATTCAGCGTAGTTATTTATCAGACGCTGCCCTGGCGCTTGCCGACTCACCCTCCAGAGCAAAAACACGGAGAGCGGCAAATCCATTATTCGCACCTGCCCTGCAGGTGTTTTTTCCACAGGGAGATTTACCGTGAGATTTGCATCAGTACCTTTCAATCAAAATCAGGTGGGATGGCCGCTTAATGAAGAAGATCTTTATCGCCAGCCCTCGCTGAGCGGCGACATTAAAGCTGACTGGGTGGTTATCGGTTCCGGCTATGCCGGGGTAAGCTTTGCCCGCAGGCTGGCCAGCATCAACCCGCAGCTGAGCATCGTGCTCATTGACGCAGAATGCGCCGCGACCAGCTCCTCGGCGCGGAATTCCGGCTTTATTATCGGCCTGCCGCATAATATCGGCAGCTCTACCGCCGAGTTGAAAAAGGCGCAGGACTATCGCGCTCTGCTGCAGGAGGGGATCCGCCAGCTCGATGACACGGTGACCAAACACCAGATCGATTGCGAATGGGAAAACGTCGGGAAATACCACTGCCAGATAGATCCGTCCAGCGAAGCCATTATGCAGGAGTACGTGGATAACCTGCAGCTGATGCAGGAACCTTACAGCCTGCTGAACGGCGAAGAGCTGTATCAAAAGCTGGGAACTCGCCTTTACAGCAAAGGGATTTACACTCCCGGCTGCATTCTGGTGAATCCGGCAAAACTGATCGCGGGCCTCGCGCGCCATCTGCCGGATAATGTCACCGTGTTTCACCAGACCCCGGCGCTGGCTCTTCACCAGGAAAACGGCGGCGTCAGGGTGACGACCCTGCAGGGCACCATCCGCGCCGACCAGGCGATGCTCGCCACCAATGCGCTCTCCCGCGAGCTCTCGCCAACCGTGAGCCGCCAGGCGTCGATGGCGACCTACGCCAGCATTACTGCCCCGCTTACGCCCGATCAGCGCCAGCGTCTGCCGGCGATGGAGAGCTGGGGATTAACCCCGGTCAATGCGATCGCCGGGGCCACCCTACGCTATACCCACGATTATCGTTTTCTTGTCCGCCAGCATGTCGATCCGGCATTGCGCGGCGTGATTACCGCCGGACAAACCGCTAACGCCGCAAGACAGCATCTGGCGCTGTTCCATACGGCCTATCCGCAGCTGCAGGATGTTCCTCTGGAGCGAACCTGGTCCGGGACCATCAGCGTCACCCGCAACGGCGCGCCGGTCTGGGGGCGTCTTGCGCCGCGGATCTGGACTGCGGGGGGCTGTAACGGCGCCGGCGTATCAAAACAGACCATCGCCGGGACGCTGCTTGCCGATCTGGCGATGGGCCAGGACAACCCGCTGATCGCCGCGATGCAGTCGCTCGGCCAGGCCAACTTTATGCCGCCCTCCCCGTTCCTGGATATTGGGGTGGCGGGCGCGTTATGGAAAGAGCGTTATATGGGACGTAAAGAGATGCCCGTATAGTCACTACGGGCGGGTGACTGACAGGTTTCACCGCGCAGGCGTGAAACCTGTTACTCAGGCTAATCCGGAATCACTTCATCTTTTCGCAGGGTCAGCACCTCAAACCCCTCGGCGGTGACGGCGACGGTATGCTCCCACTGGGCAGACAGTTTTTTATCGCGAGTGACCACCGTCCAGCCGTCTTTCCTGGTTTTTATTCGGCTATCGCCCTGATTAACCATCGGTTCAATGGTAAACACCATCCCCTCCTTGAGCACGGCGCCGGTGCCGGGTTTGCCGTAATGCAGCACCTGCGGATCTTCATGCATCTCTCTGCCAACGCCGTGGCCGCAGTACTCCCTGACCACGCTGTAGCCATTACCTTCAACATAAGTCTGGATCGCATGGCCGATATCGCCCAGCGTCGCCCCCGGTCTGACAACCTTAATGCCCTTCCACATAGCTTCATAGGTTTTCTGCACTAGCCGACGGGCCAGCGGTGAAACCTCGCCAATCAGATACATTTTGCTGGAATCGGCAATCATCCCCTCTTTCTCCAGCGTAATATCCACGTTCACGATCGTGCCGGATTTCAGCAGCTCGCTTTCCTTTGGCATGCCGTGACAAACGACTTCATTGATCGAAGTATTGAGCACATAGGGAAAATCGTACTGCCCTTTGCTGGCCGGACGCGAATGCAGGTCGTTGACGATAAAATCCTCCACCCGATTGTTGATGGCCATGGTGGAGACGCCGGGCTGAATAAAGCTATCCAACATGTCGAAGACCGAGGCCAGCAGTTTGCCGGCATGGCGCTGGCTGGCGAGCTCCTGCGTGGTTTTAATGGGAATTGATAGCATTGATCACCTCCAGCAACCGGTCAGAGCCGGACTTGAGCATCATCAGCTTGATTTGCTGATGGTTAAGTTCGGGATAGAGCTCGCTCATCATCCCCAGACGGATCCAGTACTCCGCCTGGGCGTTGACCGAACGCGACATCGCCTTACTGGCGTCACGAATATCGTCGTGCAGCAGATCTGAAATTTTTACAATACCCATCTATACGTACCATAACGATTTATATATGTTTCGTATATTACGCCTGCGGAAGCAAGCGTCCAGTTTTTTCTGCCTCGGCCCCTTTTGCCGTTGCCGACAGCGATCGTGTTGACTGAAAAGAGCAGCATGATGCGCGGCGAAAGCCACACCCAGCCGTGTTGCATGAAAGAACGGCAGAGGAATAAGTGTAAGCAGATTAGGTTTTTTATTTGGTCTTCGAAAATTCTCTTATTACTTTCTCTAACCCCTGATTAAATATTCTTATTACGATATCAATTCCATTTATTTTTGATGACCTGAACTTAAGAGTGCGATATAAAACCACGCAAGATTTAACTTTTTTATAACAGAGCAAAGGCTAAGTAAATGAAACAGGTCGGCATTATTGGTTGGCGTGGCATGGTAGGTTCTGTATTGCTTCAACGCATGGTTGAAGAAAACGATTTCCGTGATATCGCTGCACATTTTTTTAGTACCTCCAGCGCGGGGGCCGTTGGCCCAACTATATATGGCGAGAGTTATATCCTTAAAGATGCGAATTCAGTCAGTGAACTCGCCGATATGGATATTATTATCACCTGCCAGGGCGGCGATTATACTAAAGCCATTTATCCCGCACTTATTACGCATGGCTGGCAGGGTTATTGGATCGATGCGGCATCGGCGCTTCGCATGGATGAAAAAGCCTGTATCATTCTCGATCCGGTTAACCGTACCCATATCGATCGGTCAATCCAACAAGGGCTAAAACTTTTTGTCGGCGGTAATTGTTCGATTACCCTCAGCTTGATGGGGCTCGCCGGCTTGCTCAAGGCTGACCTGATCGAATGGATGAGCGTGATGACCTATCAATCTGCATCCGGCGCTGGCGCTAAACATGTCAGAGAATTAATCGCGCAAAGCGCCTGGGTGAGCAATCATTTGTCGGCAGAGGAATTGACCAGCTCCGGCTCAGTCCTTCCTTTAGTCAATAAAGTCAGCGAACTGATTAACAGCGCGGGCATGCCCGTCCAACACTTCGGCGCTCCCCTAATGGGAAGCATCATTCCCTGGATTGATGCCGATTTAGGCGACGGCAATAGCCGCGAAGAGTGGAAAGGCGAAGCAGAAACCAACAAAATTCTGGGCTTGCCCCGCGGAACTATTCCCGTGAACGGTTTATGCATTCGGGTTGGCGTCATTCGCTGCCATAGCGCAGCGATTACTTTAAAATTAAAGCGTGAAGTCAGCGAAGCTGAATTTGCTGAATTAGTGGGTAATGCCCATCCCTGGGTTAACTATGTCCCCAATAATAAAAACGACAGCGTCAGCAAATTAACCCCAGCCTATATCAGTGGCTCGCTGCAGGTAGGCATAGGCCGTTATAAAAAAATGGCCCTGAATAATGAACCTGTATATTCGGTACTCACCGTTGGGGATCAGCTTTTATGGGGAGCGGCGGAGCCTTTGCGTCGTATGTTAAATATCTTGCTTAATCGCGTTTAATTCTTCTGCGGCAGGCGTTTTAATACCAGAATGGTGGTCAGGGAAATATATTTAAATATCGGTTCCACCACCGCGGCATCCTGTGCCCCGGCCTGTCGCCGTCAAACCCACAGCGAGGCTCTGCTTTCACCACAGTTCCGGCAACAAGGCCAGCGCGTCAGCCACCAGCGTGCGCCTGTCGTTGCCGGGCTTCCAGATGGTCACCATCGTTTGGCCGATCCCCTGATTACCCACTTCGGTCGGCAATTTTTTGACGTTTTTCCACCGCGCCGCATTCATGTGCGTCGGCAAAAATCCCCAGCCGCAGCCCTGTTCAAGCAGGGCGCGCAGCATCTCCTGTTCGTTGGTAAAAATGGTGCGCCCTGAAATCTGCAGACGGCGGGCCACGGGCTCGTCAGTATCCGGGTGCATAATCACCTGCGGTGCCAGCGAAAGTTCCAGCAGAGAAAGCGGTTGTTTAGCGGCGGGAAAAAGCGCTTCGGAGGCGTAAAAATCCATCTCGATTGACCCCAGGGCGCGCCACTCCATAGCGTCGCCCACGCTGCGATGTCGCGCCTGGCAGATACCCAGGTCGGCCAATCCACTCGCCAGCAGCCTTTCCGCCTCGTCACGCGAGGCGTTAATCAGGCTCAGACGAACGTTGCGCCGGGCCATGGCGCCAATCAGCGCCTGTAACAACGTTCTGGGGGTAAAGGGATCGTAGGCCAGCGTAATATCCTGCGTGGCGCTATTCGGCACTTCTTTGGCAAAGGCTTCAAAGGCTTTGACCTGGCGCATCAGCAGGTGCGCCTGACGCTGCAGCTGTTCCCCCTCCGGCGTCAGCTGCAAGCTGCGACCTTCACGCAGAAACAACGCATACCCCAGACCATCTTCAAGGAACTCAATCAAATCGCGAAGCGTCGTGCGGTCCTTGCCCAGCTGGCGCGCCGCTTTCGCCAGGCTTTTGCACTCAACCACAGCGGTGAAGGCTTCAAGTTGGGCAAAAGAATACATCAGGGTCGGCATTGTGCTCTCCACTCGGTTATTCGGGGGGATTTTCCCCCATGAGGCGCTTTTTATTATAGGCCGCATTTTTTTAAGCTAAACGCCTTCCTGAGCTGAACGAGAAAAAATATGAAAAACAAAGTGGTTAATCGTCGCCTGCTGTCCAGTGTTGTCATCACCCTCTGCAGCGGCCTGCTGGCCCCCATCGCGCAGGCCGCCTGCCCCGGGACCGAACTTAGCGCGTGCCCTGCTCCCTTTGATGCACAGCTTCCGGATACCCATAAAATGCTCACCTGGAGCCAGACCGACCGGGTAATCGGCTTTCGTAACGACTACCGCAATTACGCAGGCGATGTGTTTCATCACGGTCATGCCGTACCGTTGCAGGCTGCAGCGAAACGGTTAACTCACGCCAGCTATCAAGTTAATGGCCACACCTGGACCCTGCAGGATTATCTGCAGCGCCAGAACGTCAGCGGCATGCTGGTGCTGAAAAATGGCAAAGTTGCCTGGAAATATCTGGCGGAAGGCAATACCGACACCACCCTCTGGACCTCGCGCTCGGTGGGCAAGTCCGTGGTATCCACGCTGGTGGGCGTGGCGATTAAACAGGGCAAAATTCACTCGCTCGACGATCTTGTCACCCAGTATGAACCCGACCTGAAAGGCACCGCCTGGGAAGGCGTGACGCTGAGGCAGCTGATTAGCCACACCTCCGGGGTGGCGTGGAATGAAGACTATACTAATCCGCAATCGGACTTCGCCCGGCTTACCGAGTGTGAAGCCAGACCCGGCGCCTATGACTGCGTACGTCAGCTGGTGTCCGGCCTGCGTCGGGCGCATCCGGCCGGAGAGAACTGGTCTTACTCCTCCGGCGGCGCCTGGCTACTGGGTGATGTCCTGGAACGCGCCACCGGTATGACGCTGGCGGCGTATCTGGAGAAAAGTATCTGGCAACCCTACGGTATGGCGAGCGATGGCGTGTGGCATGCCTATACAAAAGGTGAGCACGACGTGGGCGCGCATGGCTTTAACGCCACGCTAGAAGATTGGGGGCGCTTCGGTGAGTTCATCCTGCATAACGGCGTGTTGCCGAACGGCGAGCAGATCTTGCCGGAAAACTGGGTTGCCGAATCATCAAACTGGACCCGGGCGACAGGTTCAGTATCCGCGGCACATCCAAACGGTCTCTACGGCTACCAGTGGTGGAACAATGAAGTGCCGGTCAATGCCAGCAACGTTGAGCCCGCTCCGCAGGCATCCCTTCAACATTCGCTGTGGGCGCTGGGGATATTTGGTCAGATGATTATGGTCAATCAGGCGGAAAACCTGGTCATCGTGCAGTGGTCGACCTGGCCGCAGGCTGAACCCTCCTTCAGCGCCCAACCGCTAGAGGCGTCGCTGATGTTTAGCGCGATAGCGAAGGCGTTACGCTAATGCCGGTTTAAAACCGTCGCTCTTTTGCAGACCATGAGCGAAGTGAGCTCAACCATTTTTAAACGATTGGAAGCCAGCCTGCCAACGGCAAAGCTGGCTATCATCTGCCTGTCGCTGGGGTGGCGAGCCGGTAATATAAGGCGGATCAGCGCCCTTTCTCGATCGTGCAGTTCCACTGCTGACTCACGCTACTCTGGCTGGTGGCGATCTGTAGCGACAGGCTGGCGTCCAGAGTATGGGTGACGCTGTATTCAAGGACCACGTCATCAAGATCGCGCGCGACGCGCTCAATGCGAAACAGAGGACGCCCGGGTTCAATATTCAGCAATCCCGCCGTGCGGATATCGCAGCACACCGGCGTATAGCGTTCGGTCGCGTTAGCCGGCGAGTAGCCGAATGTTTCCCGCAGCTGTTTATAGAGCGATCGGCTGCCGTCCACGTGACTCAGGTCGTTATAAATTCGGCCGTTAAGCCAGGTCAGCACGTGGCCGACCGGCCGCTCACCCTGCACGAGTAACCGCTCCAGACGCATCAGTTGGCTACCCAAATCGAGCCCCATCTGTTCCGCTACGTGGCGGTCGGCCATGGTTGAAATCAGCGACAGCACCTCCACTTCTATCGCGCCGGGAGCAGCAAAGGTGGTCAGTACGTCCGGCAGGTCGGTGTAGTATTTTTGCAGCGCATCGCGGTTGATAAAAGTGCCTTTTCCCTGCTCGCGATAAACCATACCGATGCTGGCCAGCGAATCTATCGCCTGTTTAATCGTGCCGCGCGCCACCTTGAACTCCCCGGCAAGCAGCAGCTCGCCCGGGAGTTTATCGTCATAGGTAAAAGAGAGGATCCGCTGCAGGATAACGTCTTTTATTCTTAAATAGAGAGGGAGTCCATCCGACTCATACATACTTGCGCTCCAACTCAGAGATAGTGTATCTGGCTCCTGTATGCGCTCAGTATATCCTGATTTATCTCCTGATTACCGTCTATGTTTGCGCTGGCGAGAACCGGCGGCGTGCGCGCATTTTCCAGCATAATTTCGCAAATACGCAGTACCAGGCTGTTGGCGATGGCCGCCCCCATGATGGTGGAGAGCGGCGCCACTTTCTGCGCCAGCCCCGGCAGGCTCACCGCCGCATCGCCATACTCGCAGTGGTTATCAAGGGTGATATCGGCAATGTCTACCAGCAGTTTACCGCTGGAGTGGCGGGAAGAGACTCGTGCCGCCGTCGCCAGGCTGGTAATTGCGATAACCCTGGCTCCGCAGGTTTTTGCCGCCAGCGCGACATCGATCGTAATCGCATTTCGCCCCGACACTGAGTGAATCAGCAGAATATCGTCGGCCCTCAGCGGCGACTGTTCAACCAGCACGCGGCCAAGATTTTCCACATTTTCCACCGCGCTGGTAAGGGTTAACGGCCTGACGTTAAGCATCAGCGCAGGGGTAAAAAGCGGGTTGATGATGGCCAGACCGCCTGCCCGATAGCTCATCTCCTCCGCCAGAATACCGGCGTGGCTGGCGCCAAAGACGAAGATATTGCGCTGCGCCAGAACGCTGTGGGCCATCATTTCTGCCGCCCGGTTCAGCTCATCGGCGCGCTGTTCGAGCAACCCCAGCTTCTGGCGGATCTGACTGTAATACTGTTTCAGTGCCTGGCTCATAGACTTCCTCCTGATATCAGAACGTCAGCAAGCGGGTCAAAAGATGGATTAGCGGCGCGAGGACAAACATATCGCTATCGCCCGCCCACAGCGCCGTATCCGGGATCGTGTTGTTGATTAAGCCGGTCACGCAGAAATATTGCCCCCAGGCGACCACCGTTGAGGTGATAAATCCCGCCAGCAGCGCGCCTTTATAGCCGCCGGTGATATTGCCGAAGACCCCTGCCGTACCGGCATGGAAGAAAATGACGATCATGCTGGGAATAAATACGTAGCCGGTATAGCGGCCGATCAGGGTCAGCCACAGCAGCGATCCCACAAAGGCGCCGACGAACCCCAGCACCACCGCATTTGGCGCAAAGTTGAACAGAATCGGGCAGTCCAGCGCAGGTTTGGCCCCCGGAACCAGCCGCGAGCCGATGCCGTTAAACGCGGGCACCATTTCACCAATAAACATCCGCACCCCGAGCAGCACCACGGCGATGCCCCCGGTGAACATCAGCGATTGTTTAAGGGCATAGATGTAGAAGCTCAGGTCGCCGGATTGTGCAAGAATCTCCGCCGCTTTCGGGGTGCCTTTGATTTGCAGAATAAAGGTGCCGATAAAAAACAGCAGCGCCATGGTTAACGCGGTCACCACGTTGGAATCGCGCAGAAAACCGAGCTTTTTAGGAACTTTGATATCTTCGGAACTGATTTTATTACGGGCGAAGATCTGGCCGAAAATGGCCCCCAGCAGCGCGACCGAGGCGGAAGTATGCCCCAGCGCCACGTTATCGTTGCCGGTAATTTTCCGTACCCATGGCTGAACCAGCGCGGGCTGCAAGGTCCAGTACAGTCCCATGATAACCGTCAGCATGAGCGTCAGCTGTAGCGCAGAAATAGCGGGCTCGGTGTTCACCATCACCCCGGCAAATATCATGGTGGTCCAGAACATCATGTGTCCGGTCAAATAGATATATTTAAAGCACGTCAGCCTGGCCAGCAGTAGATTGATAGCGAAACCGCCGGCAATGGCGATCGTCACGCTGCTTCCGTAGCGTTCGCTAAAGCGCGCCTGACCGATAATATTGGTCAGATTCATCGAGCTGAGGCCGAAAACTTCGGTCCAGATCGGCTGAAAGATCAGTAGCGCGGAAACGATAATCCCGGCCCCCGCGCCGATGATCAGAAAACCCAGAATGCCTTTCAGGGTGCCGGACACAATGTCTGCCAGCGATTTTTTCTGCAAAACCAGTCCCAGCAGCACGATCAGGCCAATTAAAATCGACGCCTCACCAAATATGTTGATGGTGATCCAGCGCAGGACGCCAAGAAACTCGCTCATGTTGGCTCTCCCGCGCGCAGAATGTGCGCCTGGGTCAGCGCCGCGGTGATTTCTGCGTTATCAATGTAGTTGTTTACTACCACCACCGGGCAGGAAAGATGCTTCAGGTTGTCCACCAGTTCGGCATTGGTGATGACGACATCGGCGTTGGCCGAAGCGGCGGATGAGACATCCATATGTTCCACGGAGGCCTGAATCCCGTGCTGCTTTAATACCGCCTCAACGTTCATTTTTAAAATCAGGCTCGAGCCCATACCTAAACCACAGACTGTCAGAATTTTCATCGCTATTCACTCCGTGTTAATTACAGCTATAAACGCTGTGAGCCGCTGGCCAACAGCCGATAAAGTTGTTCCGGATCGTCTGAATGCATCAGGGTATGCAGATTATTTTCATCGCTGAGCACGGTGACGATATGCTGGATAAGGTGGATATGCGCGTCGCTGCTGGTAGCCGAAAGGCCCAGAACCACCCGCACAGGGTCGTTTTCCGCATGACCAAACGCCAGCGGTTCGCGCAGCCGGATCGCGCTAATTTGCGCTTTGATCGCTCCCTGTTCCGGACGGGCATGCGGCAGGGCCAGACCAGGGGCGATGACAAAATAAGGGCCCAGCTCGCGATAGCTGGCGATCATCGCCTGGACGTATTGCGGACTGCAGGCCCCCGCGCGGCACAGCGCGTTCCCCGCCTCGCGAATAGCCTCCTCCGGGGTAGCGGCCGGGCAGTCAACGGTTATCGACTGACGTTCAATCATCACGGGCTCCTTGCGTTAAGTGGTGGCGAATGGAGGCCAGGGTGGTCGCCAGCGCCCGGGCAACAAACGCGCGCCCTTTCTCTTCGCTCGCAAGGGTGGGGTCCCCCAGCACCGCATAAGCAGAAAACTCGGTCCAGCGCATCGGCTGATAGCGAAAATTCTGCGGGAATTCGGGATAGTGCGCGCGCGCCTCCGCCATGTTGACGAACTCCGGCGCCAGCGCCAGCATCAGCGAGGTTTCGACCTCGTCGGCATGCATATATCCCGGATAAGCCACCGCCGAGGTTTGTCGTTTTTTTACCTCTTCATCCATACCTGCCCAGCTGTAGCTAAGCAGCGTGATGCCCTGCTCTTTAAGCTGGCGGGAAGCGGCTTTAATCGCGTCAAAGTTGCCGTAATGCGAGTTGATCACCGCCGTGGTGGTAATACCGTAGCTGGCCATGTTTTCCGCCAGCGCCACCAGCAGCGACGTCAGCCGTTCATTACCGATATCAATCGCGCCCGCATGCCCGCGCAGCGACCAGACCTGGCTATAGGAGATAACCGGCAGGCTCAGCGCGCACTCGCCCAACTGCTCATCAAGCCGCGCGCAAAACCGCTCGGCCAGCAGGTTATCGGTATCCAGCGGCAGGTGGTCGCCGTGCGGTTCGACCGCGCCAAGGGGCAGTAAGGCTATCCGCGCCTTTTGTAGCGCCCGCCTGGCCTCGCGCTCATTTAAATGGTGCAGCTTCATGACGCCTCCTCAGGCAAAAGCGAGGTAACGCGCCGGGTTTTCGATGAAGAAATCATGCAGCAACGCTTCGCCGTCAAACCCCGCCTCCCGGGCCTCTTCCATGAATCTTGGCCGCCAGTCGCTGAGGATGAACTTCAGCCCCAGTCCCCCTTTGCCGTAATGCGCGCTCATGGATTTACGGGCAAAATCACCGCCGATCAAAATCTGCTTTTGATAACCGCGCTGGCAGAGCGCCAGGATGGCCTGGGTGCGAATGTGCTCAGGGTGATATTTAATGCGGCTGATACCGTCAAATGAGAGAAACGCCCCGGTGTTGGCGATCTGACGGTGCAGCCAGGGGTCAGGATTGCGATCCATATGGGCAAAACATAAGCGGGACAAATCCAGTCCCCATTTTTTAAAGATCCGCGCCTGTTCGAGTCCCATCGTCCCCATTTCCGTATGGCTGTGCATCGGCGCCCCGGTACGCTGCTGGGCGCGAACGATAACCTCCATGGTTTTGTATTCCAGAGGGGAAATGGCGTTATAGCCGGTGCCACATTTCACTACGCCGGCCCGATGCGCGGTGCCTTCGATTCCCTCGGTGACCTCGCGGCAAACGTGTTCAACCAGTTCGTCGACGTCAGAACGCTCAATCCACTCGGCAAAAGTTTGCGCTGTGCCCGGTCGCCGACTACTCCACAGAAACCCTTTGTTAAAACCCGCGGTGGCAATAATGTGCAGCTGCTGGCGCTGCGCCATGGCCGCGACAGCAGCGGCCTGACGACCATAATCCGGCGCGGTGGCGTCGTAGATGGCATTGCCTCCCGCCTGGCGGAAGTCGCTTAATTCACGCTCAGAAGCCTGTGGATCGTCGAGCAAGAGGTCGTCATCCTGACGCTCGGCCCAATAGGGCGGAATACAGTAGATATGGTCGTGGCTGTAGGTTACGCCCAGCTGATTAGCGGAAATATCCCCGTTTAACGTTCGAATGATGGCCATGTTTCTTACTCTCCGGAACGGATAAAAAGGTGCCTTCAACATAGGCGCGACCCACTTGACCAGTCAAGTGATCAAGTTCGCATCAATCATATTAAATTCTTATCTGTGAGGTGGGTCGACATTAACATTTATGTGACGTTGTCACGTAAATAGATTCGGGCTAAAAAACCGTTACTCATGGAAAAATATAGGTGTTTCGGGTGAGGCGATTAAATTTATGTTCCATTAATTCAATTGGATACGCACCTATTAAACCAATACATTTCAGACTAATAATCAATATCTTTGATTAAAATGTTTAATTGAATGAATCGATAAAGAGAGTATTGTTAAAAACAATGATGAGCGGAGATAAATAAATGTTACGAGATTTTTTGAAGGTAGAAAAAGAGGATCGACTGGTGGAACAGCAGGACGCCAGCAGCGATAACGGCAATTCAACGGACGTCACCGAATGGATAATTGTGAGCAAAAATGGCGATAAAAAAGGCCGGGTGGCGTTATTCAATCAATTTTCCACCCGTCGTTCGTATTGCGTGAATTATCGCATTACCCAGTTTGATAATAGCGGCAAAGTTGTCGTAGACCGGCTGGCAGAATCTCTCTAATCACGGGAAACGCAACACACCGGCGTTTTGGTCACCTGTCACCAGAGCTCGCAGAACAATAACCGATTAGTGCCGCCGCCCGCGCCTTTATCCGGGACCGTCGCTGGCGGCGGCCAGCAGCGGCACAATCACATCGCTTAACGGCGTGGCAATGTGGTAAATACGGCCGTAACGCTGCACGACCCCGTTACGAATATCCCACTCCAGCGGTAGACCAGCCTCACGGTCGGTGAGTATAGAAGTACTTAAGTCCGGAGGCGCGCGATGAAATCCCGCGACGATCTCCTGCGCCACGCTCTCGTCCAGCCTGGCGCCTGCGGCGCGAGCAACCTTCAGCCCCTCCTGCAGATAAGCAAAAGCCAGCGCGGTGATATCTTCGCGCGCAAACATGCCTGCCCGCCGTCCCGCCAGTACCATCAGGCCCGCAACCGCGTTTTGCAGCAGTTTACGCCACGCCACGGAGAGAAAATCGTCGCTAATATCCACTGCGCAGCGCGTGTCCCGTAGCGCATACTGGACCCGTTCAGCCCCCTGCGCATCGGGCAGCGTCAGGCGCGGTTTCGCCCGCAGCCAGACCGATGCTTCCGGTTCGCGCTGCGCGGGGAACCAGACGACCGACGGCAGTACCGTCGCTTCCGCGACATGAGGCGCGAAAAGCGCTCGTTGTTCAACGCCATTTTGCAGCACGCAAACCACCGTTTGCGCATGGCATAGCGCTTTAAGCCACGGCGCAATAGCGGCAATTTGCGTTGCTTTTACCGCCACAAAAAGCAGATCGAACGGCGCAACGACCGAAGACGGTTCAGTGACGACTGGCCCCGGAACCACAATCGTTCCGCCATCGAAACGTAGCGATAGCTGCGGGTGAGCGCGCCGGCCGCATACCAGAGGCGTTCGACCCACCTCGTGCAGCGCGGCGGCGATGGTGGTGCCAATTGCGCCGGGACCAATCAACGCAACGGTGGGTTCTTCAACATTCATCTATGCCTCCAGGCCGCCTCCGGCCCCTGAGATTTCATGGCTACATAACATAAACGCGACTTCGTTCGCATTACCATTTTATTCATATGGGTAATCTGAATGTGTGTGTCGTCGTACACACTTTCTCCATTAACAAGGAAGGTACATGTTTCCAGAATACAGAGAGCTGATTTCTCGATTGAAAACCACGCACCCGCGCTTTCAGTCGCTATTCGAAAAACATAACGCACTCGATCACGACATTTCCCGGATAGAAGGAGTCGATGGCAAAGGATACAGTCTCGAGCTCGTACAGATGAAGAAAGAAAAACTTATGTTGAAGGATGAAATGCTCAAAATCCTCCAGCATGAAAGCCTGATGTAGACGATAAGGCCGCCGCCATGGCGGCCTTCTTATACCGCCTGACTACGAGCGAATAAACGCCAGCAGATCGGCGTTAATCACATCGGCGTGGGAGGTATGCATGCCGTGCGGAAAGCCGGGATAAATTTTCAGCTGGCTGTTCGGCAGCAGCTTATCCTGCAGTATCGCCGCGTTTTGATAAGGCACCACCTGATCGTCATCGCCCTGCATCACCAGCACCGGCAGCGTAATGGCTTTTAAATCTTCGGTCTGGTCGGTTTCAGAGAAGGCTTTAATCCCCTCATAATGCGCTTTTGCGCTACCGGTCATGCCCTGCCGCCACCAGTTCTGAATAGTGCCCTGGGACACCTCCGCGCCCTCGCGGTTAAAGCCATAAAATGGGCCGGACGCCACGTCGAGATAAAACTGCGAGCGATTGGCAGCCAGCGCCTGGCGAAAACCATCGAAGACTTCAATTGGCGTACCGCCAGGATTGCTCTCCGTTTTGACCATCAAGGGCGGAACCGAACTGATCAGCACCGCTTTGGCAACGCGCCCCTGCGGTTGTCCATACTTCGCCACGTAGCGCGCGACCTGCCCGCCGCCGGTAGAGTGCCCGACATGAACGGCGTTATGCAGATCCAGATGCTCCGCCACCGCGGAGGCATCGGCGGCATAATGATCCATATCGTGACCGTCACTCACCTGATCTGAACGACCGTGACCGCGTCGGTCAATCGCAATCACCCGGAAGCCTTCTGCCAGGAAGAAAAGCATCTGGTTATCCCAATCATCGGCGCTTAATGGCCAGCCGTGATGAAATACGATGGGCTGCGCCTCTTTCGGGCCCCAGTCCTTAAAGTAAATGTTGACGCCGTCTTTGGTGGTCACAAATGCCATGTTACAAACTCCTCTGAAGAGAAAACAAGGCTGCGGGCCTGACGCCTGCAGTTGGTCGGGTGTAAAGGTCGGATGCTCAGCCTTAACGAGCGTGTCTCGTCAGGTTTGAAAGTGATGCGCAGAAAAAGTGTAGATGATTTTTGCGATGCCGGAGATGCGAAAAGAATTCAACAAATGGGCTGTAGAAAGCCCATTAAATAAAGTCGTCAGGGTCATTTAACGCTGGATAAACTTAGTAACGCCTGATGGTCACCGTTGCCGCGCCGGGCTGGTCGAGCGAGGCCAGTCCCTCTTCCACCCGCCCGAGCTTTATCAGACCGGGCGAGTGGCGAAAGTCTTCGCGAAAAATAGCCAGGTTGCCCCACGGCGCGTAATAGGCCATATCGCCGCGTCGCGGAGTCATTGATTCGCCAGCATCCACATCGCGCAGCTTCTCCGGCAGCCAGGCGATCTTTTCCGTAGAACCATAATCCTCAAGCTTCACCGTCATTGGCAGCTGCGCCACAAACGCACTAGCCGCAGCGCTCTCGTCCAGCAAGCCGACGACCGTGACGCCCTTAAATACAAACTCAATCTTCACCGCGTTCTCCCTGGCGGCGGCGGATGCCGCGCCCGTCATCATGATCAAAATGGATAGCACCGCACCGAGCGTTTTCAGCATCCGCTCACCCTTCCAGACCGCGAGCGCGCAGGACTTCCCCCACCACCGCTACTGCCGAAAAGGCGTTTGGCCAGCCGGCATAGAACGCGGCATGAGCAACAATCTCCCCCGCCTCATGCGCGGTTAGGCCGTTATCCATCGCCCGGTTAAGGTGGTAGCCAATTTGCGCGCTTTGCCCGGCGGCGATAAGCGCGCTGACCGTCACCAGACTACGATCGCGCGGTTTCAGCCCCGGCCGCTGCCACAGGTCGAGAAACAGCGGTTGAGCGGTAAACTTCACCAGCCCGGGCGAAATTGCGCCGAAGTTGTGCTCCACCATTGTCGAGCGCTGATTTTCCGCTGCCTGATTAAGCGCCAGCAGCTCGGGGGATGCCGAAGCCAGCTGCTCGCGGCGGATACCGCGGGCGGCAAAGATATCTTTCGTGACCGCAACGGCGGCCATCGCGTTAGGCCAGCCGGAATAAAAAGCCAGATGCGTGATGATCTCGGAAATTTCGACCGGCGTGACGGCGTTATCCAGGGCAACATCAACATACTGTTTTAGCTCGGCGGGCTGGTTACGCGCGATCAGAATCGCCACCGTCACGATGCTGCGATCGCGACGCGAGAGTTCACTTCGCTGCCAGAGATCGTCTATCAGCACCTCGCTGCCGAAGCGGACAAGCGCGGGCGCGACGGACTGGACATCCTCAGCGGACAGTACGGTTGGGCTAAGTGGAACCATTTTTTCACCTCTCTTTTCTTCTGCCTGGACAGGCGCGCCCAGCATCAACGACATTGCCGCAGCGGCAATAAAAGCTTTCATCCTGTACTCCTTCCCGGCACGTTAATTCTTCAGCCTTTCCACCAGTTGACGCTGGTACTCAGGCAGTTGACTGCGGCTGGCGCTCTGAAAAACCAGCGGAGGAAGCCAGGTCATTCCCGCATGCAGAGCGCTGGCCTTCATCGGCGTGAAGACGTCGGCGAGGCTGACGCCAGTTCGCCCGGATTCGCCGTATGTCGATTCTCCTCCCGCGGCGGTCGTAACAATCAGCATCTCTTTACCCTGCCATACGCCCGGCCCCACGCTGCCCCAGGTATCGTTCAGCCAGGCCTTCATCATTGGCGTGATGTTGAACCAGTGGGTCGGGAAGATAAACACGACGCGCGAGTGTTCCCGCATCAATCGACGCTCGGCATCGGCATTGATATTGCGGCTGTCATAGCCGTAAAGCGTCTCAAGATTGCGTACGGTCACGCCGGGCACGCTTTGCGCTGCGGCTTCAAGACCTTTCGTCAACACCGATTGCTCAGGGTAAGGATGAGAGACGATAACCAGCGTTTTAACCTCGGCGGCATGGCTGACGCGGTTATGACTAAACAGAACGATGGCGATGGCCACAAACCACAGCAGACCGGCGAAATTGCGGGGCGAATATGTCATTGAGCTCTCCTTCTCTTTTGCCACAGGTTAAGCCGCGCAAAAAGAAGGAGCCAGCCCTCGCTATCGAATGGGGCTGTGAGCCATTTTCATCAATCAGGCTACAAACCGAGCGGCTGCAGTTCACGGACCAGCGCGATCAGCAGGCGCAATCCGGTAGGGATCTGGTGTCGGCTGGAGTAATAGATATAGAATCCCGGCCCGTAAGAGGCCCAGTCGGTGAGCACCAGACGCAGGCGCCCCTCGCTGACGTGCTGCTTAATCAGCGGCTCCGGCAGGTACATCAGGCCGAATCCTTGAAGGATGGCCACCACGCCCGTCTCCGCCAGATCGACGGTTAACAGCGGCGGCACTTTGATCGTCAGCTGCTCTTCACCGCGCTCAAACTCCCATTTATAAATCCGATTGTTTCCCAGACGGTTGCTGACGCAGCGGTGGTGCTGAAGATCGTTGGGGTGCAGGGGCTCGCCGAAGCGGGCAAGATAATCGGGCGACGCGGCGACGACCCAGCGCACATCGGCGGAGAGGCGCTGCGCCACCATATCTTCCGGTACGGTTCCGCCATAGCGGATACCGGCGTCAAAACGCGCTTCAGTGACATCAACAATGCGGTTACTGGCCACGATATCCAGCTCAATATCGGGATAGCGTTCGGCAAAAACGGGCAGAATCGGCGCCAGCAGCAGCGTGGCTGCCTCGACGGCGACGTTGAGCCGAATATGTCCCGCAGGCGAGTCGCGAAACTGGTTGAGCTGTTCAATCGCGCCATCGATGGCGGCCACCGGCTCGCTCACCGCGCTGGCCAGACTCTCGCCTGCCGCCGTCAGGGTTACGCTTTTGGTCGTACGGTTCAGCAGACGCACGCCCAGCCGCGCCTCAAACCCCTTCAGGGCATGGCTCAGCGTCGAGGCGCTTACGCCGAGCTCGACGGCGGCCTTACTAAAACTGCGATGACGAGCGATGGCGCAAAAATAGACCAGGTCGGCCATATCGGAACGGTTTACATTCATACGTTCTCGCTAACCAGATAGAAAATAAGCTGAAAAAACAACGTTACCTTGATTTGATGGCGTAAAGCAATCTGGCGTAACGCCAGCCCTGGCCGGAAAAGCGGCCTCCATTGATTCTGGGCGTCAATCATTATGCCATTGACATTGACCTATCAAACTAGTTTACTAGTACAAGATAAATTTCAGGATAGCGAATAATGCAACGCGTAATCATCATGAATCTGCACGGCTGGTGGCGTACTTCCCGATAACGGGCAGTATCGTCACGTCTGCAGTTTGCACACCGATACCCGGCCCGCTAAAACGCGGGCTTTTTTTCGCCCGGATTTTACGCATGGGACGCATCTGCCGGAGTGCAAGCAGCCGGGAGCCGCTGCGCAGACCCGATTTCACTTCATGTGCAGCGTCCTTTCCGGGGGCAGACCCCGAATCATCAGACACTGCACATACAACAAGGAGCAATAATGAGTCCCTTACTTAACCCCTACTTTGGCGAATTCGGCGGTACGTACGTTCCGCAGATCCTCATCCCCGCGCTACGCCAGCTGGAGGAGGCGTTTGTTAGCGCACGTGAAGATGCGCGCTTTCAGGCGGAATTAACCCATCTATTGAAAAACTACGCCGGTCGCCCGACGGCGCTAACGCGCTGCCGTAACCTGACGCAGGGTACGCGCACTACCCTGTATCTCAAACGTGAAGATCTGCTGCACGGCGGCGCGCATAAGACTAATCAGGTGCTCGGCCAGGCGCTGCTGGCAAAACGGATGGGCAAAACCGAAATTATTGCCGAAACCGGCGCCGGTCAGCACGGCGTGGCCTCGGCGCTGGCCAGCGCGCTGCTGGGCCTGAAATGCCGCATCTACATGGGGGCGAAAGATATTGAACGTCAGTCGCCAAACGTCTTTCGTATGCGCCTCATGGGGGCCGAAGTGATCCCGGTGCACAGCGGCTCAGCCACCCTGAAAGATGCTTCGAATGAAGCGCTGCGCGACTGGTCCGGGAGCTATGAGACCGCCCACTTTATGCTGGGCACCGCCGCTGGCCCGCATCCTTTCCCGACAATCGTACGCGAATTTCAGCGCATCATCGGCGAAGAGACCAAAGCGCAGATCCTCGAAAAAGAGGGGCGCCTGCCGGATGCGGTTATCGCCTGCGTTGGCGGAGGTTCCAACGCCATCGGCATGTTCGCTGACTTTATCGATACGCCCCAGGTCGGACTGATTGGCGTTGAGCCCGCTGGCCTGGGTATCGAGACCGGGGAACACGGCGCGCCGTTGAAACACGGGCGGACCGGCATCTATTTCGGCATGAAAACGCCGCTGATGCAAACCGATGACGGCCAGATCAAAGAGTCCTGCTCTATTTCCGCCGGCCTCGATTTCCCGGCCGTCGGGCCGCAGCATGCCTATCTGAACAGTATTGGCCGCGCGGAATACGTTTCGGTCACCGACGATGAAGCGCTGGCGGCATTTAAAACCCTGAGCCGTTCTGAAGGCATTATTCCGGCACTTGAGTCATCCCACGCCCTCGCGCATGCCTTAAGAATGATGCGCGACAATCCGCAACAAGAGCAGCTGCTGGTGGTGAACCTTTCCGGCCGCGGCGATAAGGACATCTTTACCGTGCACGACATTCTGCAAGCGCGAGGAGAAATGTGATGAAACGCTATAACGATATGTTTTCGCGACTGCAAACTCGGGGAGAAGGCGCGTTCATTCCCTTCGTGATGCTCGGCGACCCGCAGCCGGATCTGTCGCTGCAAATTATCGATGCACTGATCGAGGGCGGAGCCGATGCGCTGGAACTGGGGATTCCCTTCTCCGATCCGCTGGCCGACGGCCCGACAATACAAAATGCCGCCCTGCGCGCGTTTGCAGCCAACGTCACCCCTGCGCGCTGCTTTGACATGCTGGCCGCCATTCGCGCCAGGTATCCGGCGCTGCCCATCGGTCTGCTGATGTACGCAAACCTGGTGTATAACCGGGGAATCGAGACGTTTTATGCCACCTGCGCCCGCGCGGGCGTCGATTCTGTACTGGTAGCAGACGTCCCGTTCGAAGAGTCGGCGCCGTTCCGCGAGGCCGCGATGCGCCATGATATTGCGCCCGTGTTTATCTGCCCACCCAATGCGGACGATGAGCTGCTGCGACACATTGCCGCTCACGGCCGCGGTTACACCTACCTGCTGTCGCGCGCGGGCGTAACCGGCGCGGAAAAACGCGCCGCGCTGCCGCTGGAACATCTGGTCTCTAAGCTTGGTGACTATCAGGCGCCACCGCCGATTCAGGGGTTTGGTATTTCAACCCCGGAACAGGTGGCGGATGCCATGAAAGCGGGAGCCGCCGGGGCTATTTCCGGCTCAGCAATAGTGAAAATCATCGAACAACACCAGGACGATCGGGAGGCGATGCTCTGTCAGTTGAAGGCTTTCGCCCGCAACCTGAAAACAGCCACCGTCAGGCCAACATAGCGTGGGGTTAATGCGGCAAAATGCCGGTGGTGATGAATATCCATCACCGGCAATATCGTCTGGCCGCTAAGGGATATGCAGGGTAACGTAAAAAGGGAGCTTGCTGCTCTGGCCTGAGTGCTGCAAAATTTAGCCCGTTTCCCCAGACACCATCATTCGGCCACCTGACAATCCTGTTTTTATCCGACCGAGGCGCATTTATGTTACCTGAGTGTGATAAAGCCATCATCCTGCTGCATGAAATCTATGGCATTAATGCGCATATTCAGCGAACCGCCGCGACCTGGCGCAGCCGCGGCTTCGATGTCTACACGCCAGCGCTTTTTCCCCACTCTGCGCCGTTCGCCTATGAGCAGCAGGAGCAAGCCTGGCGTCACTTTAACGATAACGTCGGATTCGACACCACCGCCATTGAGTCGCTGCTGGCCGAGCTGAAAACAAAATATGGCATGCTAATCCTCATCGGCTATAGCGTGGGCGCCACCTTAGCCTGGCTGGCCGCCAGAAGCGGTTTCTGCAACGCCGCGATTTGCCACTACGGCTCGCGGATCCGCCACTACAGCGACGTTGCGCCGCCCTGCCCGACGCTGGTGATTCTCGCCAGCGAGGAACCGGCGTTCGATCCCCGGGTAATGCAAGATCAGCTGGAGAACGTCCCCTCCGTGACCTGCCGGATGTTCAATGCGCAGCACGGCTTTTGCGACGCTGACAGTCCGGCGTGGGATCCGCGCCTTACGCAGCAGGCAGACGAAGATACGCTGCAGTTTTTAACGCTTATTCAGCAAAGACAGGAGGCCTGATGCAACAGGTATTTCAATGGATTAACGAACCCGCAACATGGTCGGAAGAGGACGGCTCACTTAGCGTCGTAACCGATGAGGAAACCGACTTCTGGCGCGAAACCTGGTATGGGTTTGAGCGCTTCTCCGGGCATATCTATGCCACGGAAGCCGCGGGGGATTTCACCTTTCAGGTGCGGGTGCGCGCAGATTTCAGCACCCTGTATGACCAGGCGGGGATTATGTTAATGCAGGACGCCCGGCACTGGCTTAAGGCCGGTATCGAGTACAACGACGGCGCGCCCGCCATCGGTAGCGTACTGACGCTGGGAACTTCAGACTGGGCCACCGGCATTTTTCCAGGCAACCCCGCCGAGTTCTGGCTGCGCCTGACCCGTCGGGGCGAAGCGCTGCGCCTGCAGTACTCAACGGATGGCCACCAGTGGCCGCTACTGCGGCTGTGCCCTTTTCCGACCGGCGCCGCGAAAGTGGGCATCATGTGCTGTACGCCGCAGCGCAGCGGCCTGCGGGTTAATTTCGACGAAATATCGCTGCTGCCGCCCAACGATAAAGATTTGCACGATTTAAGCTGAGGGGAGCCCCCAGGGCGGACGCTTTCGCTGAATAATCGCGACGAAGGTATGATTTCTGGCTGCCGGGACTGCATGACTTCTCACCTTGCTGCTAGATTGGCAACAACTTGCAGGCGAAAAGGAGGAGGCGTCATGTTTTCCTATATTATGCTCGGCACTAACGATCTGCCGCGCGCCATTCGTTTTTACGATCCTTTGATGGAGATGCTGGGGCAGCCGCAAAGCGGCCGAAGCGATCAAGGCGCATCGTGGGGGACATTCAGCGGAAACAGCACCATCGGGCTGTGCGTTGGCCAACCGTTTAATCAGCAGCAGGCAACAACCGGCAACGGCGTTATGGTGGCTCTGAACGCACGTTCGGTTGAGCATATTCAGCAGCTGCATCAGCTGGCGCTCAGTCTGGGAGGAAGCGATGAAGGCGCTCCGGGACATCGCCCGCAGTACGGTGAAGGCTTCCACAGCGCCTACGTCAGAGATCCGGACGGCAATAAGCTGGCGTTTGTTTATTACGCAAACGCCGACTGAGGCCGCTGGCCGGCAAATTCAGGCAGGGTTGTCCATTGCGAAACCCTGTCCGTCTCTGAGCGGCGCGC
Source organism: Klebsiella sp. GW_Kp181 (assembly GCF_040062315.1). NCBI lineage: Bacteria > Pseudomonadati > Pseudomonadota > Gammaproteobacteria > Enterobacterales > Enterobacteriaceae > Klebsiella > Klebsiella sp. GW_Kp181. The sequence continues at coordinate 55,392 of NZ_JBEAFR010000002.1, read as the reverse complement.
CGGATGCGGTTAGCCTGATGAGACGACCGCAGCCCACTACGATGCAGAATGCGGCTTTGTCCGCATCAGCCCTCGGTAAACATTCCCGACGTAAAGGTCGCCCTCATGGCTTCGATCTCTTCCTGGCGGGCCGCGTTTAAGGCAGACAGCATATTGCAGGTAAAATCCAGAAAACCAACGCCGTTGGCGGTGACCAGGTTGCCGTCGCGCACCGATGGCACGTTTTTGTACCGTGAGGCGCCGCGATAGGCTGACCCCGCCCTGCTCTGCAGGTATGCCAGGCCGTTGGAGGTATGGTCAACATCATTAAGAAAACCGTGTGCGCCGAGGAATGCCGAAGCATCGCATATTGCGCCGACGACGATCTGCCGCGCCTGCGCTTGCTGAACCAGAGGCACAACCCGCTGAGCCTCCTCTCCCCACCAGTTCATTCCCCCCACCAGCACCAGAGCAGCGTAGTCATCAGGTATCGTCTGGAAGGTATAATCCGGCAGACAGCGCACCCCGCCAATTGACCTCACGGGCCCCTCATCCGCAGCTACGGTCCTGACTTCGTAGCGCGGCTCCCATACGCCAAACCCCCGGCGCAGGCCGGGTGCCAGCAGCGAAAACTCCCAGTCGGCATACTCCTGGATGAGGACAAACAGCACTTCTTTACGCGTATCCATAGACAGGGTTTTCTCCTTTTTTAAACAGCATTTGCCATCGCAATATCCGGCGAGTCGATCGACACTGGTCGCCGCGCCGTCGCCAGAAACTGTATAAATGCACAGTAAGAAAGGCAAGGTTATTTTTCCACCGTGGACAACCGGGCTCCATTTTTGCGAGTCAGCTCCCCGGATAGCAATCTATCCGGGGAAACGGGCTATCATCTCCTGAGATCTGAGCCGGTATTTAATGAAATTCGCCTGCGCGCCAGAAGAAGTTCCTTCACGATATAAAGCCTGTGTCCTTCTGGCCGTATCCTCGGCGAACGTAGCTCTTTCAGCGTAATTCCGGCGATATCGCCCGCCGCCAGACATTTGCGGATCGCGCTGCCGCTAAGGCCGAGCTGTCTACGTAGCACCGCCAGTAAGCTGACCTGAAAAGCGCGCTCGACGTAGACGTTGACGCTGACCTGAGCAGCACGGACAAGGCTGATTCGCCAGCCTTCCCGTACGACGAATTCAGGCGAACCCGCTAACAACGCGCTATTGCGCCGCAGAACCTGCAAATCGTGAGAGTAGTCCTCTGCAGCAGATTTATCATTTGCCATGAGTCGCTCATAGAGGTGTGGATCTATTTTACTGACGGGTAAACGAGAGAACAGGCTGATGTTCCAGGTGTATGCGCAGCGGACGCACTTATAGATACTCCAGACATCGAGCTGTTTTTTTTGCGAATTGATCCGGAAGGCTCCGGATGGCGTGAATTTCTGCTGCCCATGGCAGGCGGGACAGCGTTTGCTTAGCAGCTGGTAGCCCGCAGGGCTGACGTTCCATGTGACTTTCATGGTGAACCTTTTTTTAACCCATACAAAAGCGGATCCGTCGATAACGGACCGTGATATTTGCAATGTGAAAAATATTTAGAGAATACTTTTCAGTGGGTTAAAAAAAGATTTCCAACGCGACTACCCTGTCTGACCGCTAATGAAGAGGCCAAGAATACCAAAGCGGCTGGCGGGTCAAATATGCATTAAATCAATAAATTCATAGAAATCATTCACAAACAACGTTATTTACCTTCTGTTCACAAAACGAGAAGCGGCTCACTGATCAAACAAACCTAAACGTTTATGTTTACTATCATAAACGTTTAGGTACAGACAATAACCGTTTATATCGCAGGTAATTTCTTAAAAGCAGAGAGCGAAAAATGCGTAAAGCAACGATGCGGGATGTGAGCGAAGCGACGGGATTTTCCATGTTTACCGTTTCGCGCGCGCTAAACGGTGGCGATGGCGTCGCTGACGACAGCCGGGAGCTGATTTTAAAAGTGGCGCGAGAGCTCGGCTACGTACCCAACCGCGCGGCCCAGGCGCTACGCCGTTCGAGCAGAGACTCGGTGGCGGTGATCACCGCCCATGCGTCGAACTCTTACTATCTCAACCTGATGTCCGGTATTCAGCAGATGCTGCAGCCTTCGCAGTGGACCGTGGTGCTTGGCGATATTGCGGTCAACGGCATCTACGACCGCGCGCAGGAAGATCGGATGATTAACCGCCTGATCGAGTCACGGATGGCCGGGATCATTTCGACCGTGACGCTGCAGCCGGAAAGCCTGACTCTGCTGGCGAAATGGGACATCCCGGTCGTCTTCGTTGATTCTCCGCCCCGCGGCGAGCACAACTTTCCCAGCGTCACGACCGACAATTACCATGCCAGCCTGCTGGTGGGAAACCATCTGGCGCAGCACGGCTATAAAAACTGGCTGCTCCTTATCTACCCGGACCGCTGGACCACGCGTTTTGAACGCGAGCGCGGGATACGCGAGGCCGCCGAGCGGTGCGGCGCTACGCTTGAAGTTGTCGAAACGGAAAACGACGCGCAGTCGGCTGCTGACAAACTGAGCCAGTACCTCGACCACCAGAAAGCGCTGCCGGATGCCCTTATTGCCGGTAACAACCCTATTCTGCTGGGTTCGCTCAAACAGCTCCAGCAGCGCCAGATAGCCATTCCAGAGGATATGGCCCTGATTGCCTACGACGAATTCGACTGGGCGCCGCTATTAAATCCGCCGCTGACGGTGCTCAATGAAAATAGCGAAGAGATTGGCAGACAGTCGGCTGAAATGCTTATCCAGTTAATTAACCCGGAAGGGAAAGGAGAAATCAACACCCAACGTAAAGTTCCCGCCGAGCTGGTTATTCGCCAGTCCTGCGGCTGTAAAAAAACGCATAACAATTAAAAGACATTATAGAGATTGCTGACAACGTTTCGCCCGAACGGACTTGCCCGACGCCGCTTCGCGCGCGCGGGCCTGAGAAACGGCTGTCGCGGTTTTGCCAGGCCCGCTAAGGCGCCGCAGGATAACAGCGGCAAAGCGTTCGCAACGCGTTTGCCAGCCCTCTCTAATCATTTTGATGATTTAAATAACGGCTGAATAATCGGCCGCCAGTAAAAAAACAACATCAGGGGATTATTTCTGAGGCTTCCCCACACCTGGCCGTACGTCATACCACACGATAATGAAAGGAACAGAATATGACCAAACTTCGTAAAGCATTTCTGGCTGTCGCGGTTACTGCGGTAATCACCACCATGACAGGATTTATCCCCGCCGCCAGCGCCGCGCCGCAGGAGGGCAAAAAAATATCCCACATCGGCTTAATGGTGCAGGACATGTCCAACCCCTTCTTCTCGGCAATGGAAAGGAACGCAAAGCAGGCCGCGGCAAAAATCGGCGCAACCCTTAACGTACAAGATGCGCAGGTCGATCTGGCAAACCAGAACACGCAGATTGACGCCTTTATTCAGCAGAAAGTGGATCTGATCATTATTTCCGCCGTCGATGAGTCCGGCATCGAGCCGGCCATTCAGCGGGCAAAAGCCGCCGGAATTATCGTTATCGCGGTCGATACGCCCGCCAGGGGCGCTGACGCGGCGATCATGACCAATGCCATCCAGGCCGGCGAAACCTCCTGCGAATATCTGTTCAGCCAGATGGGCGGCAAAGGCAAAGTGCTGCTGGTGGACGGCACGCCGATTCAAACCATTATTGACCGCATCAAAGGCTGTAAAAACGTCGCGCAAAAATATCCGGATATCAAAATCGTCGGGCAGCAGGCATCGCGCAACGACCGCGCTTCAGGACTGATGGTCACCACCGATATGCTCACCGCCAATCCGGATGTCTCCGGTATTTTCGGTATGAACGATCCTTCGGCGCTCGGCGCGGTGCTGGCCGTTGAGCAGGCCGGCAAAGCCGGTGCGATTAAAGTCACCGGCGTAGACGGCAGCCCGGAAGCGGTTGAAGAACTCAAGCGCAGCGGCTCACCGTTTATCGGCACCGCCACGCAAAACCCGGGCGAAATGGTGCGCCAGGCCATCTCGCTTGCTCAGGATATGGTTGACGGCAAGCCTATTGCGTCCCCGACCGTATTGATCCCCAGCGTGCTGGTCACGCGCGACAACGTAGATAGCTATCCGGGCTGGTAATCACATCATCACTCAAGAGGCAAAAACGGGATGACGATTGGGTTCATCCCGGAGGGCAAAGACAATGGCCGACATCACTTCACCCCCCTTGCTCAGGCTGGAAGGGATTTCAAAACGCTACGGCGCGACCCTCGCGCTGAACAACGTACGCTTTGATTTATTCGCCGGAGAGGTCCATGCCCTGATGGGGGAAAACGGCGCGGGTAAATCCACGCTGATGAAGATCCTCTCCGGAAACGAGCAGCGCGATAGCGGCGCGATCTATATCAACGGGCAGGAGATTGATATTCGCACGCCAAGAGATGCGCGCAAATATGGCATCGCCATCATCCATCAGGAGCTGAATACGGTTCCCGATATGACGGTGGCGGAAAATCTGTTTCTCGGCCAGGAACCGACCTCTTTCGCCGGTATTCTCGATCGCAAACGGATGCTCCGGGAGGCCCGGGAGAAGCTGGACCGGATTAACGCGGACATCGACCCGCAGGCGCCGCTCGGCTCGTTGAGCATCGGACGTCAGCAAATGGTCGAGATCGCCCGCGCCGTCAGTGAAAACGCAAAAGTACTGGTGCTTGATGAGCCGACCGCCGCCCTGTCGCGGGCGGAGACCCTCCAGCTTTACCGGCTGATCGAGCAGATGCGTCAGGATGGGGTCGGGATGGTCTACATCTCGCACCGCATGGAAGAGGTATGGCAGCTGGCAAACCGGGTCACGGTGTTCAGGGACGGCACGTGGATCGGCACGGAAACCCTGAGCAGCGTCTCGACCACCGATATCGTACGCATGATGGTCGGCCGGCAAATCGTCGATCTCTATCAGCACGAACCGCGTACGCCCGGCAAAGTACTGCTGGAGGTCGCGGATCTGGCGGGTAGCGCAACCGGCCCGGTCTCCTTTGAGGTCAAAGCGGGCGAAGTCGTCAGCATGTCCGGGCTGGTTGGCTCTGGCCGAACCGAAGTGGCCCGCCTGTTATTCGGCGCCGACCCTCGCACCCAGGGAAGCGTACGTATTAACGGCAAGGTAAGCCAGCCGTCAGATCCCACCGCCGCCATTGCCGACGGAATCGGGATGGTGACCGAGGACCGCAAAACCCAGGGCCTGTTTCTGGGCCATTCGGTTGAGCACAACATTGATATCAGCTCGCTGGAGAACTTTGTCGCCAGCGGCGTGGTTAAACGCAAAACCATCCGCGCCGCCGTCCTTGAGCAGATGCGCCGGTTACGGCTGCGGGAAAATGCGGTCGAACTGCCCGTCAGCGCCCTGTCCGGCGGAAACCAGCAGAAAGCGGCGCTGGCGCGCTGGCTGCTGCGCGATTCGAGGCTGCTTATCCTCGATGAACCGACCCGCGGCGTGGATATCGGCGCCAAAAGGGAAATTTACGAACTGATCGACAAACTCGCCCGCGCCGGGAAAGCCATTCTGGTGATCTCCTCCGATTTACCGGAGGCCATCGGCATCAGCGACCGCGTGCTGGTTATGCGCGGCGGCCGAATCGTTCACCAGTTACCCTCATATTCAGCAACGGAAGAAGAAGTGATGCTGCACGCAACAGGAACCTTTACCAGTCAATCCGGAGAATGCCATGGACAACAATAAACCTGTGACGGAACTGCCGGTCAAAGCGCCGTTTGATTTTGCGAAATGGTGGGATCGGGTGGGGATCTTAATCGTTCTGCTGGTGCTGCTGATCCTGATGTCGACCTTTGCGCCAAACTTTAACCGCGTCGATAATCTGCTGAATATCGCCCGCTCGATTTCCGTCAACGCTATTCTGGCGGCGGGCATGACTTTCGTCATTTTAACCAGCGGAATTGATTTGTCCGTCGGGTCTATCGTCGCCGTCTCCGGCGTGATCTCGGTGGTTGCGGCGATGGCCGGGATCCCTGCGCCGCTGGCGATTCTGGCCGGCGTGGGCGTGGGCGCGCTCTGTGGTCTGCTGAACGGCGTGCTCACCGCCTATCTCGCTCTTGCGCCCTTTATCGTCACTCTCGGCACAATGACCTTCCTGCGCGGGATGGCCTACACCATTACCGAAGGGCAACCTATTGTATCGAGTAGCCTGAGCTTCCGCGAGCTGGGGAATGGCTATCTCGCCGGCATCCCTGTTCCGGTCATTATTATGCTGGTGGTTTATCTGCTGGCGTGGTTCATTCTTGAGCGCACGCGGTTCGGTCGTCATATCTATGCCGTCGGCGGCAACGCCCAGGCCGCGCGCCTGGCCGGCGTCCGGGTAAAACGCGTACTGGCGGCGGTTTATATGATTGCCGGCGTCTGCGCGGGTCTGGCGGGCATTATCTTCGCCGCCCGGGTCATTTCCGCCCAGCCTACGGCGGGTACGGGATATGAACTGGACGCCATTGCGGCGGTAGTGCTGGGCGGCACCAGCCTCGCCGGAGGACGCGGGCGAATTATCGGCACCCTGATTGGATCGATAATTCTCGGCGTGCTCAGCACCGGCCTGATTCTGCTGAGCGTCCCCTTTTTCACCCAGCTATTGATTAAAGGCATCGTCATCATTCTTGCCGTGGCGATTGACGGACTGAAGCAGCATCCGGAACTGTTTACCTTCTGGCGGAAAAAAGAGATCGCCCGTACCCGCTAGCTTTCCCTGACGCTTTGTTTATCCGCCGCGCTGGCGGCGGGTCTTCGCATGCTTAAATTTTAATGGAGTCTACGCCCATGACATATCACATTACGCTGACGGATCCGATGAACGGTACCCGGGATCGCGAACCGATTACGTTTACTCTCCCGGAGAAACTGCAGGAGCCCCTGTGGTGGGCAATCACCAGCGAGGACCAGCGGATCCTTTGCCAGCGCCTCACTCATGAGTCGACGCAAAACAGTACCGCCTTTATCGCTACGGTAAGCTTCAGCGGCACGCTCCGGATGAGGCTTGAGCGGCCGCTAACGGCGGCTGAAGTCGGTGAAGTCGCTGGTATCCACCGCCTGCCTGGCCGGGAGAAAGACTGTTTTGTCCGCCTCAATACCGGCTGCTTCGATCTGGAAATGTGTCGGGGAACCGCCCAGGGCGTGGGTTCATCCAAGTGGGGGCTGCGCCATTTTCGCTGTTTGCAGGACAACGTCGAGCTGCTTCCTTCCGGGAATAACGCCATCGGCGGTTTTTACGGTCCGTTCTTTACCCCGGAAAATGGGCTGATTAACCCGCCGGAACATACCCTCGTTGATATTGAAATTGTTGAGGAAGGCCCGGTCTATCATCACTATCGCATGCACGGCACGATCCCCGATGGGTTATTAGCGGAGCTACGCGGTAAGCACTTCACCATCGACTGGAAGTTCAGCTGGAATACCCCGTGGTTTCAGCGGCGCTACGGGGTGGATGACTTTTCGACGGTCATCAACGGGCGTTCGGTGACCAACAAGATCACCGTCGGCGACGAGTTTGAAAGCGGTCCGGGAAAACTGCTGTTTGACCGCTTCGCGGCCTACGGCGGTACCCGCTATCGCGCAGGCGACCCCTACGCCGAAGAGCTGGTCGCCATGGTGGCTCATACCGTTACCACCTCTGAAAACCAGAGCCCGAAATTTGCCGAATTCCGCGAACAGCTCGCCGATATGGCCTCCGCTCACTGGGATCTTTACTGGCGAATGTTCTGCCGCTGGGAAAACGTGCTGGATGAAGCTGAAATCCGCGAAAGGCTTGGCGTTGTGCGCGCCCGGGCGCACGTTCGCGCCGACCTGAATGAACGGGAATGGCGCCTGACTGATTCTCCCGTCAACGTTTCCGCCGTGCCGGATGAAACCGTGTTCCCGGGACCAGCCAGTAAAACCGTCGAGTACGATTCAGCGAGCGGCCGGGCGATGATCTGGTGGACCTCCCGCCCCTCCGGCGCGTTTCAGATAGTCCAGCGCCGTCAGTCCGGTTGGGTGAACTGGGGCAGCAACGGGGAAAACGAGTGTCCGGAGCTCCCGGTCGGGGTCGATATCAAGACCGCCTGCGGGATATTCGCTGACAACTGGATGCAGGTAGCCGACGGCCTGGAAACGCCGCCGCAGGTCGCGGTGAGCCAGGAGGAAAAGCCATGATCCTTTGCTGCGGAGAAGCCCTGATCGATATGCTGCCCTGCCGGAGCCGTGAAAATGCTCCCGCCTTTACGCCCTGCGTCGGCGGCGCGGCGTTCAATACCGCCATCGCCCTGGGGCGCCAGGGGATGGCGGTCGCGCTGTTTTCCGGTTTATCGGACGATTTTATGGGTGACATGCTGCGCCACACGCTTGACGCCTCCGGCGTGGATTATTCGCCCTCAACCCGCGCGCCGCTACCGACCACGCTGGCCTTTGTCAGGCTGGAAGGCGGACAGGCGCGCTATACCTTTTACGATGAGAATAGCGCCGGCAGAATGCTGACTGAAAGCGACCTGCCGACGCTCGGTGATGACGTATCTGCCGTCCTGTTCGGCTGCATCAGCCTGATAGCCGAACCGTGCGGCAGCGTTTATGAAGCGCTGATGGTAAGAGAGGCGCCGCGCCGGGTGATGTTCCTCGACCCCAATATTCGTGAAATCTTCATCCAGGACCGGCAGAAACACCTGGCGCGCATGATGCGGATGATTGCTCTGGCGGATATCGTCAAGCTTTCCGATGAGGACCTCGCGTGGTTTGCCGAACCCGGCGAAGAACACGCGGTCATACGCCGTTGGCTTGCTCTGGGACCAAAGCTTATCGTGGTCACCCGCGGGGCTGACGGCGCCGATGCCTGGACCGCTAATTTCCATCTTCATGTTCCAGGGATTCGCGTAACGGTTGCCGATACCGTCGGCGCCGGGGATACGGTCAATGCCGGTATTCTCGCCAGCCTTTCGCAGGCCGGACTCCTTGAGAAGCCCAAATTAGTGACACTGTCACGAGAACAGGTGCGCCGCGCGGTCGATCTCGGTATGCGCGCCGCCGCGGTGACGGTCTCCAGGCCGGGGGCTAACCCGCCGTGGGACCATGAGCTCTGAAGACGGAGGACGCCAACCCTTGTAAACCCCAGGCGACCGGATGATGGTCTGAAAATAGCGTTTATGGATGGACCATCATCTTTATTTATTGTGGATATGATTTATGTCCCAATTATTGAATGAAAGCTAAACCAGCTTCATTTAATCATGGGTTATTACCTACTAATCCATTAATATCAGACAATTAGATCGTGATCTATTTTCTGCCGATCTCGCTGACAGACATCAGGGACAGAACGTCAATAATGAAAAATACTCCATGGCTCGTGCGCTTACGTAATACCTCTATTCCGGAGCATAAGCTTCGTCCCGCGAAATGGCTGGCGCTGATTGCCCTGCTGCTGCTGCTGGCGCAGCTGATGGTCGAATCCCTGTTGCTCACTGAATAGAATCAGGGCACGCCTTCCCCAACGGAAAGTAGCGCTGATTGGCCACCACGAATTTTCTGTTTTTCCCTGCCAGAGCCGCGTCGCGATAGCGTTCGCCCGGCAGCAGATACAGCTGCGTGGCGCGTTCATCACTCCCCGCGCATCCCTGGTGAACAATCACCCGAAAAAACGTATTTCCGCTATTGTAAATCTCCCCCTGGCGTTCATCTATCTGCCACTCCAGGCGCTGCTGACGCGGCCTGACGACCAGAATAGTGCTCATCGCTACCACCGGCAGCACATCCATCTTTTGCGGCGTCGTCCTGAAAGGTATCAGCGTCACCGGCGTCTCTTTGAATACCACGCGATAATAGCGCTCCTGATTATCTTCAGGGCCTTTGTAATAGAGACGGAAATATTCACTGCTTCCCGGCGGTAAATGGAAGCGCAGCGGGGCGTAGAGCAGTTCGCCCTGATTAGGCAGAACCGGTTCATTCCCCGCGCCGGGTTTGGCAATTTTCCACGCCGCGATGGAGTACATATTATTACGCGGCGTGTCGTTATACAGCGGCTGCGAGATAAAGGCCCGGTCGGAGGGTATCTCATACACGACGGCATTAAAAAACGCCCCTGCCGCCGCCAGCGGCGACGCGGCCAGCAGCATAGCAGCGGCTTTCATTAATCTGCCTCTCACTCGACGCCCAGCCATTTGGCAGTCACTCTGACCTCGCCGCTGGCGTTCACCGTTCCCATCCAGTCGCTGCCGTCGAGAGTGCGTCTGGAGCGCGGATCGTCCATCGGAAACAGCAACTGCAGGCGGGTGGTGAAATAGTAGCCGTCATCAATTGCCGCATTCCACGGCGTTTGCGTCCAGCGCGCAGCGGTCATATCGATCTCCGCATCGATGCAGCTATTGCGGCTGGTGCGGGTTTCTCCGGTGGATGCCGTCCAGGAGAGAAAGGCCGGGATCGGCACCTGCCAGCCGCCCTCTTGCGACGTAAACAGGCAGTATGAGACACCATCAATAGAGGTGCCTTCGCCGATCACCTGAGCCGTCACCGCGTCCGCCATACGCTCGGAGGAGACGGTTACCTGATATTCAAAGCCGATCGGCGTCGGGTCGCCGATATTGCCCGACTCTTTCGGCGCAGCATTGCCGTCCGTGGACACAATACTGATCCCATACTCTTTCGGCAGAATATTGATCATACTCGACGCCGTAAACTGATAGAACCCGGACTGCGCGGTGTTACTGTTATCAAAGAAGAAGGTAAACAAATCGTCGTTATTGGTAATGCTAATTCCGCGCTGGATCAAGTTCTGGAAAAAGGTTTTCGAGAGGAACACATAAACGTACTGGCCTTCGGGGGTAAAGACGTTGCTATAGGTAGTGGAAGCGCTCCAGTTATACCAGGTGGATCCATTGCCGCTATATTTGATGGTTTTAGACGCCGGACTAAAGCCCAGCCTGGCGGTATCGACCAACATTTCAAATGACAGAGAAGAGGTCACCCGCTTGGTTTGACGATAGCGATACGACACCATTTTACAGGTCATTCCGCTTTCGCCGCCGACGATACTGACCTCGCAGTGCTCGCTACCGATATTGACGCTGGGCGTGCCGTCGCTGGCAATCCAGATTTCCGCCAGCGCGCCGGTGCTGTTCAGCGTTAAATGCCCGACTTTAGTGGCATTGATGGTGTAATAACGCCATGTCGCGCCCGAAGCGAGATCCCGACAGCGCTGGCCGGATGCCGCATCGTAATTAGTTTTGGTGTAACAAAGATTGAGCACAAAAGCATCGCTCTCGCCAGGCTGACGGTTGCGCAGATATTCATACATTGCCGGAGAGAACGTGGCGTAGCCGGTGCCGCCATTGTTCAAAGAGCTTCCGGACATCGTATGATAAAAACCTTCACTATCAATAACCTCGCCGGAAATATAGCCCTGCGACGGGCAGTCGGCGCCGGTGGTCATACAGCGAATGCCGATAAACGGCGAATTCACCGGCGAGTCCGACAACCACATATCGTAGTAGTAGGATCGATAGCTCCAGCTGACGTAGCCCATATAGCCCAGACTGCGCTGCTTCGTCGAGTAGCGGGTCCAGACGTTTGCGCCGGAAAAGCGCGGGTCCAGGCTGCCGGGGGTAACGAAATATTCGTTATCGACATGGTTTTCAATAAACATATAGTCATTTTTCCCCGAGCCGCTGCTGCTGGCTTTCACCGCCAGGCTCTGGAATGACGTGGTCGCCAGGCAAGCGCCCAGCGCCAGGCCGCAAATCAGTTTACCAGGTGTCACGCTGCCCCTCCCCCTGTACCGCCATACGCATCTGCGCCTCGCACTGCAGGTCCCCCATCCACACCGCGCCGCGCGCTTCCTGCAGATTCAGCTCCAGCTCGCAGCGCTGTCCGTTTTTTTCGACCAGAGTGATGGTCGGATAGCGTTTATCAACATCCATGGCGAATTCTCCCTGTCCATCGGTGCGCCCTTTGCCGATGTGATTATGAATATCGAGGTGGGCGGCGACGGTGCCGTTATCGCGCCGAATGCGGCCAAACACCGTAACCAGCTGTTTTATCTCCGGACGAATAACGTCCACATTACCGGGATACAGCACCGCCTGATGGCTTCTGCCGCTGACGATATCCACGCTATCGGCGCTGCGTTTGTCATTCATCAGCTCCACGCTGTAGCGCCCATAGGCGGGCAGCGGAATAAAGTTTTTCTGGCCGCTGAGCGGGTAATGCTGGCCGTTAATTTTGGCAGTCATAGTGGCGTTGTCGCGGAAATCGGTATGGATCAGCACCCCCGATGTATGGCTTCCTTTGGCCGGAACAACATCTTTTCCGGTCCAGGCGACGCTGCCCAGGGTACTGAAATTGAGGTTGGTACTGTTATCCGAAGCATGGGTGGCGGATAGCGTGCCGCTGCTGTATTTAGTGTCGTAGCTGGCAAAACCATTGATCGCCCGTTTATCGCTGCGGTAGCTCTCGCTCTCTTTGCTTTTTAACCGCCGGGAAGCTGAGATGCCCGCCTGAGTGATGGCGCTATCGGCGAAGCGTTTTCTGAGCGCCATATTCGCCAGCATATTGCCGTTTTCGCTGGAAACCCCGGCGCTGAACCACGCCGCCAGCGGCAACGAAAAATCGAGGTTAATGTATTTATCCCGCGTAGTGTCCTGGTTGCGCTGATAGTGGTAATTCTGCACCCCGGTTCTCAGAGTAACGGTACCGTAGCGCCCCGACGCCAGCGTCTGCGAGTAATCAAGGTTGTTATAACGCGTTTTGTTACTGTAGTTTTCCGTACGGCTGAAGGTCAATGTGCCGAGGTAGGGCGTCAGCGATTGCAGCGGCAGCGTTGTCCCCCAGGTAAAGTAATCCCCTTTGCGCAGCGGTAAGTGATTGCCAATATGCGTAAATTCTCGCGAACCCCAAAGTGAACCATAGCCCGCAGGCAGACTCAGATTGAGGGTGGTGATGCTTTTCCTGCTGCCGTCGTTGGCCAGCAAAACCTGTTGATTAACCCGCAGACGTTCGTTGAACAACACATCCACTTCGCTTTCGTTTACGGCGTTACTGTCGAAACCGTATAGCGTGGTTTTAAACCCAGTCCCGGCGAGCCAGGGCAGCGTGACCGCCGCCGCGCCGCCGCTAAGCCAGGTTTCCTGCTTCCCCTCGCGCCGGGCATGTTGTGGTCGATAGTCGGTTTTATGGTATTCGAGCATTCCGCCGAATACTTGCCACGACCAGCGCTCGGTGACGCTCGAGCGACGGGCGTAGGTTTTGTTAATCTGTTCCGTGCGGCTGCTGGCCACTTTGCCGTTGATCACAACCTGCACCTCAACCTGATATATGCCGAACGGCAGCGTTGCGGTATTGACTTCGTAGCTGCCCATCGCAAAGTTCTGAATGCTCAGTAATTTGCCATCGCGCAGAATATGCACTTCGCCCGCCGCCGGTAAAAAGACGGTAATCGGCGTCAGGGACAGGGCGGTATCTTCAAGGCGCGAGTTGCTTTTATTGCCATAGCTCACGCCGTAGATGCGGCTGGAATTCAGCGCGCTCATGCTGGCGATGGATTGTAGATTCCAGGTATCGACCATTCCCAACGCCAGGCGTTGGCCTGCCATATCGCGCTCATACATCGCCCGGTAGAGGTTACCGCTGCTGTCGCCAGAGCCGATACCGTAGATAGAGCCGTTGATATTCACGTGGTGCTCGCGAAATGCCGCGGTGTTATCCAGCGTCAGGTAGCTGCTGGTGCCGTCGTAGCCGTTATAACGGTGATGATAAGTACCAAAGGTATAATTGAGCACGTTCGACGGCGCACCGGCGGTTGAGTCGCCCAAAACGCTGTGCCTGGCAAGCGTCGTCGCCGCCAGCGCGCTGCGATCGACGGTCATTTCAAGGTAAAATGCCCGGACGTCGAAAGTGATCTGCGCCGCGCCGGAGAGACGCAGCGTCATATCCGCAGAAAATTGTTGGTCCTGCAGACCATTGACAATCTCCTCTACCGGCGCAGATAGCGACAGGTTATCCGGCGTGGAGAGCAGCGTCAGTTCGCGGATCGTCAGCGCCCCGTCCTTGGTCGCAATCAGCGCATCGGCGATTTTTTGCCGACTGCGCGACGGCAGCTCCGCCTCTTTGTAGCGGATAAAAACCGGTACCCGCATCCCCTGCTTAAGCGCATCAGCAAAAACGGGCGGAATAACATAATCCCCCACCCGCAGCAGCGTCGCTCTGCCCGCGCTTTCGTTGGCTGAAGCATCGACGGTACAGACGAGACATATTCCCGGCAGCAGCATTCCTTTTCTGAATAACCATCCTGACATCTGTAATTCTCTATTTGACGTGAATATATTTACCTTCGTGCCAGATACCGATTCGCGTCTGTTTATTCGCGACCTGCGTATGCGTTATTTTTGCGCTAAGTCCGGGCATGACGTAATAACGTTCACGGCAGCCCTCACCTTTGTTTTTTTCAGGATCTTTACAGGGCCCATAGGAAATAACCCGGAAGGTCACATTGCCGGTATTCGTCACCGTATCGCCGCGATGCTGATAGTTAAATTCCGCCTTGCGCGGCGCCACCACCAGAATGGTGTTAATTTGCGCTGAGGTTGTCGCCATACCGTGACGTGAATTACTGCTGGCCTGATGATCGCTCACCGGTTCATCCAGCCACGATAGCCGGTAATAGCGCTCTTTATCATCTTCAGGACCATGATAAATAAAGCGGAAATGTTCTCTGGCGCCGGCGGGAAGAATCACGTTTGCCGGGGTAGAAAGCAACTCGCCGGGCTGTTCCATCGGAATAATTTTGCCCCCTGCCATCGGCGTAGAGAGGCGGTGGGCGCTGACGCTAACAAATCGCGCCGAGTCGCTGGCGTTATCGATCTCTTTCGCCAGCATCTGGTCATTGGCGAACATAATGGAAGTCACTTCCCCAACGCCAATCGCTGCCGCGCTAGCGCTGATTAACAGCGGCAGAAATAAAAATGGGTATAATTTTTTCATCATTAAAATAAAGGAGGGCCACCCCTCCTTATTGGCAAATTTAAAGGCGATATTAGCTCTGAGACAGCGTCCACTCGGCGGTAAACTGCACCTTCACATCGCCGCTCCAGTAGCCGTCGGCAAGGGAAGCGAAAGGCGTCGCGGTGGTACCATTTGAGGTAGCGGAATCGACGGTAAACAGGAAGGCGCTCTGCGTGCTGGTGCGGTTATCTTTATCAGCATATCCCGCGATCAGCGCTTCCAGGCCTGCGGTAATATTATTGTTAATATCCATCATTTTCACCGGCGTGGATTTGGACAGCTTCTCACCGTTCCATGCCACGCCAATTTCCAGCGTTGAGTTATCCGTAGCGCGGGTCAGCGTGTTGGTCACCAGTTGAGAGGTTAAAACGAAATCGGACGCGTTCTCCTGCCCCTGAATGGTAATATCAAACGCCCCATCCTGTGAATTAAACGCTTTCAGACCTTCGGCATATTCAAAAGAGACGGAACGCAGCGGCGTAACGACCAACAGGCTGGTGGTATCTTTTGTTGCAGAAGCATCCCAGCTTGCCGTTGCGGAAGCCGTTACGTCCGCAGCCATGGCGCCGGAGCAAAAAAGAATGGACGTCGCGCATGCTGCCAGAAGAGACTTTTTCATTATATATCCTTAATAAACATTTCCAGATGTAGTGCTTTGGCGTTGCCGCCACAGAGATATTTTGCCCCGAGAGCAAAATAAGATTAATTACGGGCTATTAAAACGACGCTGCAGCGCTGAAGACATTCGACAAACGCCGAGCTAAATGTATATTGAAATTTCAATGCGGCGAAGTATAAATTCCCGACAGGCAGCTGTCTATTGCTGTCAAAAATAAGAATAATCGTCATTACATTCAGTAAAAGGAAACTGAGAGGATGATCTGTCGTGGTTTTAAAATAATCTCTTTAAGACTTTTCTCCTGACCATTGGCGAATCATCGCAGACCCCAGGATAAAACACGGCGTCGACCAACAGAAACAGCGCACAGGGATCGTTTTTAATCTGAGTTCAGTAGAAAAAAATGAAGGAATAGCCGAATGATGAATCAGGTAAACATTTCCCGGTGTAAATATATCCCCTGAAAGTTTCCTCCAGCAGGTTCTCATCATAAATATCGCTGGTTAAGAACAGTACAACAACCCATTCGCCAGTACCGATAAGTTTAAACTCAACCCGGATTTGTGACAGGCATCTCAGTTTATCAACAATGGCTAGACAGAAAGAACTCAGACATGCTAGTAATTAATTCAAGCAAGGGAACGGATTTAAATTAAACACCATTTAAACCCCACCCATAAGGCTGAAAAAATTAATTGATAATGGTTTGGGTAGCTGAACGATTATCAAAAGGGTAAGTGAATCGAAGGCCCTCAGAGACGAAAGTCTCTGAGGGCCTTTTTGTTTTTTTTCTATCTCAGGAGTCAAAAATGTCTAAAGAACGTCGTCTCTCTCGCATTTTCGCAAAAGATGGTAAATCAGTCACTCTGGCGCTGGATGGCTACTATTTTTCGACCAAAACTAATGGTATTGATAATACGATAAACCAGCTCCCGGCCCTCGTCGACAGCGGTCTGGACTGCGCGCTGGTGACCTGGGGCATGTTGAAAAATTTCCGTGAAGTTTTCAATTGCGTCCCCGTTGTATTACGCGTCGATAGCACAGTGAGTATTTTTGACAATACCGTTCCCGATACCACCCCCGTATTTTCCATTGAGGACGCGCTGAAAGTGGCGGCGGAAGGCGTGGTGTGCATGACTTTTCCCGGCGCGTTCAATGAGGAGAAAACGCATATCATGGCGATGCAGCTGGCGCAGGCCGCCGACCGCTGGAACGTACCGCTGATCGTGGAATCCCTGCCGTACGGCTATCCCGTCACTAGCGACGACTCCAACAATCCGGCCGTTATCGCCGCCTCTGCCCGCATTGCCGTTGAACTGGGGGCTGACGTGATCAAAACCCGCTTCACCGGCACCGAGGACGACCGGCTTATCGTCGAAGCGGCCGGCGTGCCGGTGCTGGCGCTGGGCGGGCCGAAAACCGGGATTGACGGTTATTTTAAATTTGTTCATCACTGCATGCAGGTTGGTGCAAAAGGCGTGGCGGTGGGTCGCAATATCACTCAGGACCCACAGCCGGCAAAAGTAGTAGCAGGTCTGAATGCCATCATCCATGAAAATGCGACAGCGGAAGATGCCTACAGCCTCTATATGGCTAAATAACATCGGATATTAATATGTTCTTAAATAACACCATCATTCCTTCAATCAGAAAATATAAACATTTTGAACAGGCGCTGGCCTGCGCATCAGAATACGTACTGTTATCCGAAGCGAATATTGGCAATCTGCAATCGTTGATCGGTAAATGTCATCAGAGTGGCAAGAAAGTGCTTATTCACCTCGAGCTACTGGGTGGTTTTAAACCTGACCAGGCGGGTATTAGTTTGCTCAAAAATTACTACAAGGTTGATGGTGTTATTTCGTCCAATCTCTCGGCCCTACGCTATGCCAAAAAAGAGGGATTGTTAACTATCTTTCGGGTACTGCTCATCGACTCGCGCTCGCTGGATCACTCCATCGATATTGTTAAGCATAACCCGCCAGATGCTATTGAAATCTTACCTGCTGAATATGCCTGCCAGTGTCTGGAATTGATTAGCCGGAATTTAAAAGGCTTTGATGTGATATTCATCGCCGGAGGCTTTGTTAAGCGGAAATACCTTGTAGATAAAATTTTCCATGCCGGATTTAAAGGCATTACCACCAGCGAACCCGGTTTATGGTAACTCATAAGGAGTCCACGCGAATGAAACAACACTATGTCATGGGCATTGATAACGGCGGCACCGTTACAAAAGCGGCGATTTACGATCGCGCCGGCAACGTGGTGGCCAGCGCGTCGAAATCAACGCAAATGCTGACCCCGAAGGAATTTCATACCGAGCGGGATATCAACGAACTCTGGGCGGCTAACGTCGAAGTCATTAAAAAAGCCATCGCGCAGTCGGGTATCGACGCCAGCCAAATCAAAGGCGTGGCGGTAACCGGTCACGGCAACGGGCTTTATATGGTGGATGAAACCGGTGCCCCGGTGCGCAACGGAATTATCTCCACCGATAGCCGGGCTAAGGCCTGGGTAGAAAAGTGGTACCGCGACCCGACGTTTGTTAGCGATATTTTGCCCAAAACTATGCAGTCTATCTGGGCCGGGCAGCCCGTCGCCCTCCTCGCCTGGCTGAAAGAGAACGAGCCTGAAACGCTGTGTAAAGCGCGCTACATTTTCATGGTCAAAGATCTGATTCGTTTTTATCTGACCGGCGAAGCTTTTCTCGAACTTACCGATATCTCAGGAACCAACCTGATCAACGTTCGCGACCGCGACTATGACGCCTCGCTGCTGGCCTGGTGGGGACTCGGCGATCTGCGCGATAAGCTTCCGCCCATCAAACTCTCCACCGATTGCTGCGGCTACATTACCGAAGACGTCGCGCAGCTCACCGGATTGTGTGCCGGAACGCCGGTCTCGGGCGGGGTGTTTGATATCTCGGCGTCATCTGTCGCATCCGGTATCAATACCCTGGATAAGCTGGCAATTATTACCGGAACATGGAGCATTAACGAATACGTGACCGACCATCCGGTTATTGACCAGGATCTCTTTATGACCTCGATTTATCCGATTGAGGGCAAATGGTTGATTACCGAGGCAAGCCCCACCTCCGCCAGTAATTTGGAGTGGTTTATCAATAACTTTATGGAGAGCGATCGCACCGCCGCCGCTGCGCAGGGATCGTCAGTCTACGATCTGTGCAATGAGCTGGTCTCCACAACCACGCCCGCGGAGAGCCACCTGCTGTTCTTCCCGTTTGTCTTCGGTTCCAACACCATCCCGGACGCCTCTGCGGGGTTTATCGGCCTGAATAGTTTCCACAAAAAAGCGCATTTTTTACGCGCGATATATGAAGGGGTTGCTTTCAGCCACCTGTATCACACCGAACGGTTACGCAATATTAACCCGCAGCTCAGCCGCACCATTCGGATTGCGGGCGGCGTGACTAACTCAGCGGTCTGGCTGCAGATATTCGCCGACATTTTCCAGTCCACCCTGGAGATTGTCGACGTGAAAGAGCACGGCACGCTGGGCACCGCGATGACCGCCGCGGTGATGGTTGGCTGGTTTGATGACGTCTTTGCCGCCTCAAATGAGATGGTTCACGTTTCGCGAACGGTTACGCCGGACCCGGACAGCAACAAGGTCTATCAGGATAAGTATCAGCTTTACAAAAACCTGCTATCGGAAATGCAGTCTCCGTGGAAAAGCTGCAGTAACTACATCACGCATTAAGTGAGGAAAGTATGGATCTGAATTTACACCACCGCACGGCTATCGTTACCGGAGGCGCTACGGGCCTCGGCAAAGAGTTTGTCCTTTCACTCGCCCGAGAAGGGGTCAACATCTGCTTCACCTATATGCGTGATGAGGAGCGCCCGGAACAGCTGATCGCTACGGTAAAAAGTAGCGCCAGCGTCGAAATTATTGCGGTGAAAACCGATCTTTCCGACGAGCATAGCCGGGAGAATCTGTTCGCGACCTGCCTCGAACGCCTGGGGAACGCCGATATTCTGGTCAATAACGCCGGGATCTGGCTGAGCGGTTACGTCACTGAAATCACCCAGCAGGAGTGGGATAGCGTGATGAACGTCAACCTGAAGGCGGTGTTCCACCTGAGCCAGCTGTTTGTCAACCACTGCCTGGCGAAAGATCAGGCCGGCAGTATTCTGAATATCACGTCTCAGGCGGCCTTCCACGGTTCAACCACCGGTCATGCTCATTACGCGGCCAGTAAGGCGGGTCTGGTGGCCTTCTCAATCTCGCTGGCGCGCGAGGTGGCGAAGCAGAAAATCAATGTCAACAACATCGCCGTCGGCATCATGGATACCGCGATGATCCGTAAAAACATTGAACAGAATCCTGACTATTACGTCAGCCGTATACCGGTAGGCCGGGTGGCCCAACCGCACGAAATTGCCGACATCGGCGTCTTCATGGTCTCCCCGAAAACCCGCTATATGACGGGAGCGACTCTGGATGTCACCGGCGGTATGTTGATGCGTTAATTTATGGAGAATGATTATGAAATGTCTGGCAATTGCCGATCTGTTTATCAATGCAGCGATGATGGACGCGGGTCTGAAAGCGCTCAAAGATAAAGGTATTGCAGTGGAAGTACGCGAATGGTCGCACGAGTCAATTGAAAAACTGCAGGAGGATAATTTACTGGTTGAACAGCAAGGTTCTGAGGCGCTGGCGCTGCCTGCCGCTCTGCTTCAGGGTGCTGAGGAGACGGAGATCCTGATAGTCCAGTTCGCCCCGGTTAACGCGGCGGTATTCGACAAGCTGCCAAAGCTTAAATACGTCGGGGTGCTGCGCGGCGGCATTGAAAACGTTAATCAGGCGGAGGCAAAAGCGCGCGGAATTGAGGTGATGAACACGCCGGGGCGTAACGCCCGCAGCGTGGCGGAATTTACCGTCGGGATGATTCTGGCGGAAATGCGCAATATCGCCCGCTCACACGATGCGCTGCGCGATAAGTTCTGGCGCAAAGAGAGTCCTAACCACCGGGCCATTCCTGAACTGGGCGGCAAAGTGGTAGGTCTGGTCGGGCTGGGGCATATCGCGCAGCTGGTGGCTGGCTTCCTGCGCGGTTTCGGCAGCGAGATTATCTTTTACGATAAGTACGTCCCCGGCCATGAAAGTTATGAAAAGGTGGATACTCTCGACGAACTGGTGCGCCGTGCGGATGTGATTTCGCTGCATGCCCGTATGACCCCGGAAACGGAAAACCTGATCAACGCCCATCATTTTGAATTAATGAAGGAGAGCGCCATCATCGTCAACACGGCGCGCTCCGGATTAATTAATGAAGGCGATCTGATCGCCGCGCTTCGGGCGGGTAAAATCATGGGCGCTGCCCTCGACACTTTTGATGACGAGCCGCTGCCGGACGATAGCGCGTTTTATTCGCTGAATAACGTCACGATAACGCCGCATATTGCCGGCAGTACCATTGATGCCTTCAGCAATTCGCCGAAGATTTTTTCAGAAATATTGCTGAAGCAACTCGGTTAAATATTAAAAGAGCCGCTTAAGGTTTTTGCTACGGCCCATTGGGCACGGGTTCGCTCGCGCCCAATTCGGCCGCCTTTTAAGGAAATATTATGGATATTATCAACAGCATTATTAGCCTGGGGGCATCAGTGATGATGCCAGTAATATTCTTTATTATCGCACTGTGCTTTGGGGTTAAAATCGGCACCGCATTTAAAGCCGGGATGCTGGTAGGCATCGGCTTTGAAGGGGTGGGACTGGTGATCGGCCTGCTATTAACCAACCTCGGGCCGGCATCGCAGGCCATGGTAGAGCGTATCGGCCTGCACCTGACGGTGGTCGATACCGGCTGGCCGACCGCCTCGACTATCGGCTGGGGCTCGCCGCTGATGCTGCCGGTAGTGGTGGGATTTATCGTTATCAATATTGCCATGCTGCTGCTGAAATTAACCAAAACGGTAAATATCGATATATTCAACTACTGGATTTTCCTGATTATGGGTTCAGTCGTCTATGCCGGTACCGGTAACTACTGGCTCTCCGTCGGCATTACTTTCGGCATATTTATCTTAACGCTACTGGCAGCGGATTTAACCGCACCCTATCTGCAAAAAAACTATAATCTGCAAGGGATATCATTTCCCCATCTTACCTGTATAACCTATGTGCCGTTTGGTATTGCCTGTAACTATATTATTGATAAGATCCCGCTGATCAATAAAATTAATTTCGACCCGGAAAGCATTAATAAAAAATTCGGCGTCTTCGGGGAGCCACTCACTCTGGGCTTCGTGCTGGGGCTGCTGCTGGCCTTCCTGGCCGGGTACGATGTCTCGGCGGCGGTATCGCTGGCGATTAAAGTTTCCGCCGCCATGCTGTTGCTACCGAAAATGATCGAAATTTTAGTGCAGGGCCTGCTGATCGTGCGCGATGCCGCGGAAGCGAAGCTGAAGGCGAAATTCCCCAACCGCGACTTCTATATCGGCATGGATACCGCACTGCTTATTGGCGAACCTTCGGTGCTGGCAACCGGCCTGCTGCTGATCCCTATGGCGGTGGTGCTGGCGATTATTCTGCCAGGCAACCGCGTGCTGCCGTTTGTCGATCTGGCCTCCCTGATGTTCCTGCTGGCGATGGTAACGCCGTTTTGCAAACGTAATATGTTCCGCATGTTTATCACCGGCACGCTGGTAGTCACCTGCATTTTGTACGTCGGAACGGATATTTCGCGGGAATACACCCAGGCGGCGGTCAACTCTAATATTCCTGTGCCGGAGGGGATGGCGGAAATTACCAATATCGTTGGCGGAGCCACCACGCCGGTGGGCTGGCTGGCGGTGAAATTCGGCGAGTTTTTCACTACCGCGCCGTAAATTCCCTCTCTTCTCACTCTGCCCGGCGCGGGAAACGGCGCCGGGCTTTTTATTATCGCCCGCTCGCCACCATAAAAAATGCCTGCCAGGAGGGTAAGCTGGCAGGCATGGCTGATAAAAGGCTGAATTTTAGAACTGGTAAGTTATGCCCACGGCAACGATGTTATCGGTGCTGATGCTGGCATCTTTAGTGAACCTGGTGTCATCCAGCAGGTTGATTTTATAGTCCACGTAGGTAGACATGTTCTTGTTGAAGTAGTAAGTCGCGCCTACATCAACGTATTCAACCAGATCCTGGTCGCCATAGCGGCCCAGATCTTTGCCTTTTGATTTCAGGTAGGCGATGGACGGACGCAGGCCGAAATCAAACTGATACTGAGCAACCACTTCAAAGTTCTGCGCGGTGTTGGCGATATAGCCTTTACCGAACTTAGTCATGTTGCGGGTTTCCGCATAGGTGGTCGCCAGGTAGATGTTATTGGCATCGTACTTCAGACCGGCCGCCCACACTTCCGCTTTTTCGCCACGGGCGTAGAAGTCTGGATTGACGCGACCTTCCCTGACCTGCGCATCGGTACGATCGGATGCCGCGTAGGCCGCACCTGCGCTAAATCCTTCGTACTCATAGGTCGAGGCCATACCCCAGCCGTCGCCATGCTGTTTCGCCAGATCGCGGTCGTTGCCCTCTTCTTTACCCTGGTACTGTACGGCGATATTCAGACCGTCAACCAGACCGAAGAAACCGTTGTTACGGTAAGTGGCAACGCCGGTGGTACGCGCGGTGGCGAAGACATCGGTCTGGGTCCAGGTATCACCGCCGAACTCCGGCAGCATATCGGTCCAGGCGCCGATATCATAGGCAACGCCGTAGTTACGACCGTAGTCCAGAGAACCAAATTCGCCAAACTTCAGGCCAGCAAACGCAAGGCGCGTTTTGTCGCCGGAGTTGTCGCCTTCAACGTTATTGGCGCTGAAGTTATATTCCCACTGGCCGTAGCCGATCAGCTGGTCGTTGATCTGCGTTTCACCTTTGAAGCCCAGACGGGCATAGGTCTGATCGCCATCTTCTGACTTATCGCTGGAGAAATAATGCAGGCCGGTCACTTTCCCATAGAGGTCGAGTTTGTTTCCGTCCTTGTTATACACCTCAGCTGCCTGCACGGTTCCTGCAGCAAGAAGTGTAGAGACGGCCACTGTTAGTAATTTTAATTTCATATTATTTCGTCCCTAACTATTAATAGAATATCAAATCTCAGATACCTTCTGAGCGAGACCATTATGCGATAATTCGCAAAGAGACTTGAAATTAAAAGTTCCGAATTTTTATACCAAATACAATAACTGTGACGAAAACGGTGGTTGTTAATTGACACACATCAATTAACCCCGTTCTGAGCCCGCAATTATTCTAAATCACACCTTGTACAACCCCTGGAATCAGCAGATTTAACCAAAATAAATAATTTCTCATAGGGAAATTCTAATGATAAGAATAATTAAAGATTTCAATTTGTTAAAAACCATATAAATCATAATGTTATGAATAATTATTTCTTCAGAAAATCCTTAATCATAAACATCCTGATTCGCCAGATCGTGTTTTCAAAGGTATATTCTGATTTTCGCATTCAGAATTAATTCCAGTATCAAGATAAGCCCTGGCGTTATTGAAAGTTCTTTACAAAATCCACATTCATTATAGCCCGGCGGTTTAAGATTTGTTTAGAAATTGTGTGAAACGGATAGCGACGACTCTATTTTCAAGGGATGAAGGTGATGATGAATAAATTTAGTCCGGCGAATTGCCCGCAGACGTATGTCAATCAAAATATGATGGGGCCAAATGTATTAAGGCTGGTTGAAGAGCTTAGCCGCTCCCTGGAACTGTGGCCTGGAATGCGTATTCTCGATCTGGGCTGTGGGACAGGGTTATCTTCGATGTATCTGGCGACGGAATTCGGCGTGGAGGTGGTCGCGGCGGATCTGTGGGTTCGCGCCGACGATAACGCCCGGCGTTTTGCGGCAGCGGGCATGGACAATAAAATCACCCCGATCAATCTTGATATCAGCACCCTGCCGGGACTGGGTATTTTTGCCCGCGACGCCTTTGATGCCGTGGTCAGTATCAATGCCTGGCACTATTTTGCAAGCGATGCCCTGTTCTTTGACCAGCGCATTGCGCCTTATGTCAAAGGCGGCGGAACGGTGGCTATTGTCATCCCGGGTCTGCGCAGCAGCGACGCTGAAACGCGACCTGAAATCCATGCGCTCATTGCTAGCGGCATCGCCCTTTTTACCACCGACCGCTGGCGCGCAATCTGGTCCGGGAGCCAGCATCTTGCGGTCAATCACTGCCGTCATATGGCATCCGGCCGTCAGGCGTGGCTAGAGTGGCAAAAGTGCGATAATGATTTTGCCGCTACCGATGCCGCCATGAGAAGTGATGAGCTGGGTCAGCAGCTGCGCTTTATGCAAATCATTGGCCGGGTAAACAAATAAACCTGTAGCCTGGCATCGACGCTCGCCCAGCCGGAGAGTGGGCGCCGGAAGCGATGGCACGGTGATAGAACGGCGCACTGAAACCAGGAGGTTGACGGTAATTAACAGGATTAGCCTGCGCGCAGTATCATCGCGGGCAATTAGTCTGGGGTGAATTTATCAATCAGCGAAAAAGCGTGTAAATAATTAGACAGCGCCAACAGCGCATGAAATGAGTTAAAACCGAATTTATCAATTAATCTTCTTTTATAGTTGCTGTAGGCTTTAGGTGAGATGCCGAGCAGTTCCGGATAGTCTTTTGCCAGCACGTTAAATTTCATAATAAAAATATACTGGAATTCTCTTTCCGTTAGGGTGATGTCCTCACCGACAGGGATACCGTCAGTGACTCTGGCGATAATACTGGCTATGTGCGC
The DNA here is from genome assembly GCF_040062315.1 of Klebsiella sp. GW_Kp181. Lineage (NCBI taxonomy): Bacteria > Pseudomonadati > Pseudomonadota > Gammaproteobacteria > Enterobacterales > Enterobacteriaceae > Klebsiella > Klebsiella sp. GW_Kp181. The sequence goes on along the minus strand of NZ_JBEAFR010000002.1, from coordinate 29,977 downwards.
GGTGCGCCTTTTGTTGATCAAGCAAATGATATTGCCTTCCACCTTGAAACACACAAAATTCTTTTTCATTTCAAAGCTGTTTATCAAAAAATGAAACTGCGCATGGCTGCTGGATGAGTATCTGGTTAAGCACAGATCGACGAGATTCGCCTTTCTGACCGCTTTTATATCATTTATTTTCAGACGCATGGCTTTTTTAAAAAAATGATTATGGCTGAAAATAGTTAACATTCCGTTCCCTCACGAAAGTGCAATCATCCTTTATAGAAATGCGTATAATACGCGCCATGGGAATATACCCATGAGTGAAGCGGGTGAATTATAGGTTTGATTAATATTTATTGTCCAGACGAGCAAATTTCAGATAAATCCCCGTAAAATTTACCCTGTTGACATTTCTCGCCCCCGACGACGGCAACCATACCTCCCTTTTCTTTAGGATTTTTCTCATTAAACGTCAGTTGCAAAGAAATGAACAGGACAACATTCTGCCATGCAGTATATATTCAACCAATTACATTGGAGAAAACGCTTTATAAACAGATAAATTCGGTTATCAAGGTGTTGCACGTACCGCGACGTGACGGCGAGATCGAACTTCTGAGGGTTTGTTTGCCATTCGTTTAGGTGGCAGCAGATGAAAATGCCGGGCTTGCGGCCCGGCGCTGATAAAGATTATGCCCGGCTCCGGGCCAGCAGAATAATAATAAACAGTCCGCCGATGCCGGCCGTAATGACCCCAATAGGCAGCTCCTGCGGGGCCAGCAGCGTCCTGCTGACAATATCGCCGCCGCACAGCAGTACAGCTCCCCACACGCCGCATAAAGGCAGCAACCGCAGATGCTTAACCCCGGAAAAGTAGCGGCACATATGCGGCACCATCAGCCCGATAAAGCCGATCACTCCGGTTAAGGCCACCAGCAGCGATGTCGCCAGCGCGCAGCAGAAAAACACCTCCATCCGCAGGCGGCTGACGTTGATGCCCAGCGACTGCGCGGTCTGTTCTCCGGCCAACAGGCCATCCAGCGATCGCCAGCGTAACAGGATAAAAGCGCAGAGAAATAGCAGACTGAATACGGCATAAGGTAAATTATCCCACCGCGCCAGGCCGAGGCCGCCCAGCGACCAGAACAGCACTGAACTGGCGGCCCGCTGGTCGCCGGAGAAAATCAGATAGCTGGTCAGCGCGCCGAATAAAAAGGAGATAGCCAGCCCGCAAATGACTAAATGCTCGGCGCCGCGCTGCTTTTTAAAATGAAACAGCAGCATCACCGCCACCGCAGAGCAGATCCCGCCGACGAATGCCGACACCGGCAGCGTCAGCGCCCCTAGCCGCTCGCCGAACCGGGTAATCACCAGCACCGCCCCCGCTGATGCCCCGGAGGAGAGCCCGAACAGGAAAGGATCGGCCAGATCGTTGCGCGTGGTGGTCTGTAAAAGGCCGCCTACCATCGCCAGCACCGCCCCGGTCAGCACCGACAGCAGCGTTCGCGGCACGCGCAAATCAATGACGATACGGGCCATCATGTCCGAAACTGGCACATCAAGCAGCCGTAAAGCCCCCAGAACCTGCGTCAGCGATAGCGGTACGCTGCCTTTCGCCACGCTGAGTAGCATCAACCCGGCTAACACCGGTAGCGCGCCCCACGCGGCCCAGTAGTAACGATATGGCGTTGAACTCATTGGTTAGCCGCTGGATACATCGCATGGGCCAGCTTTTCGGCCGCTTTAATATTCGCCGGACCGGGCGTCAGTTCAGCATACTGCAGCTTCAGATAACGCTGATGTTTCACCGCCGGGGTCTGCTTCATTAACGGATGATTTTCGAGGAAGCGGCGCAGCGCGTCGGCGCCGCTGCCGGTCTGATAGTCGAGAAGAATAATAAAGTCGGGTTCCGCCGTCGCGACGCTTTCCCATGAGGTGGTGCCCCAGCTTATTTCGAGGCCATCCATGACGTTTTGACCTCCGGCTGCTTCGATAATCGCGGTCGGCATAGCATAGCGCCCGCTGGTAAAGGGCTTGTCTTCGCCGGAATCATAAACAAACACCTTCAACGGCAGCACGCCCTGCGGCGGCCTGGGCAGCGCATTGAGCGTTTTTTTCCAGCCGTCGACCAGCGCCTGCGCTTCCCGCTGTTTGCCGAAAATTTTGCCCAGCGTCAGCTCATCGTTATACAGCAGGTCCATGCTGGCTTTTCGTTTGTCCTTAGCGGTAAACACGCAGCTCTCACTCAGAACAAAGGTCTTGATACCGTATTTAGCCAGCACGGAAGGGGTGACTTCTCCGCCCACTTTCATGCCGTAATTCCAGCCCGCGAAAAAGAAGTCCGGATTAGCCGCCAGCAGCGTTTCCAGCGAGGGATACTTCGGCGCCAGCTCAGGAATCGCCCCCATCTGCTGTTTAAATTGCGGCGTCATTTTGTACCATCCGCTAATCCCGGTTAAACCCACGATACGGTCCTGTAAACCGAGAGCAAAAGCCATTTCAGACATATTTAGATCGTGTATGACCGCCCTTTTCGGCGCCTGGGTAAAGGTTACGGGCGTTCCGCAACTCTCAATGGTGACAGGAAAATCTCCTGCGTTCGCCGCTGTAATAGAAAAAACCGCCATCATGCCGGCAAGCCATTTATTCATTCTTCGTCATCCTCAAAATTGATTACGCATAGCCTGGAACTTCAAAAATCCGCAGCGCCTTCCCGGTCTCAGGATGCGGCACGGTAAAGCTGGTTAAGCCGAAGACGGGATAGAGCTGTTCCGAAATAAGGACGCGCTCGGGCACATCCCAGGCTGCGGCGCGCCCCTGCGATAAAAGCAAAACCCGGTCGGCAAAGGACTCCACCAGCGAAAGGTCGTGCAATACCGCGACGACCGTGATCCCCTGGTTTTTAACTAAAGAAAGAAGCTCAACCCGACCCGGGGGATCGAGATGGTTGGTAGGCTCGTCGAGCAACACCAGTTCTGGCGACTGGGCCAGTACCCGCGCCAGCGCGGCGCGCTGCCTCTCACCGCCGGATAATGCCGATAGCGAGCGCGTTCGCAGCCTCTGTAGTCCCGTATCATTAATCGCCCGGGTCACGATGATGTCATGGTCACGACGCGACATCTCCCTGGCGTGGGGGATCCGCCCGAGGGCGACATAATCCTCAAGCGCCAGCCGCATATCCGGGGCATCATTCTGCGCAAGGACCGCGATCTGCCGGGCACGCTGCTGGCGGGTTAACGCTGAAACCGAGCGGCCATTCAAGCGAATTTCGCCCTCCCGCGTCGTCAGCTGCTGGTCTATCGCCCGTAATAAGGAGGTTTTGCCGCTGCCGTTAGGCCCAATCACCGCCAGGCACTCTCCTTTTCTGGCGTGGAAATGAATATCCGTAAGAAGCGCGCCGCCGCCAGGACGCGGTAGCGATGCAATATTGACGCTAAGCACCGCTTCACTGGCCCTACTCCCGTTTGTCAAACGCCTCTCCATTAGCCTCTTCTCCTGCTCTCTGCCGAGCGGCCTGGCAAAATGCGCTCGCAATCAATTATTCTTACCCGCATAGATGATAATCATTATCATTTAAAAAGAAAGGTTAATAGTCACATATTTTATAATGCTTTATTTGTTATAATATAACATATCAATTATTGCCGGGCGTTGGCAACCCGCGATCGATAATACTGCCCGGGAGAGGCGTTAGGTTCTGGCGGAGTTGTATTCAGGCCGACACTGTGTTCTATTGCCAGCCCACTCGGCGGTTTTGAAAGGAAACTTCAGGATGAAAACGGTAGAGTTTTTGCTTTATACCCTTAAACCCGGTACCGGGAATGATTTTCACCGCATAATGCAGGAGCAAAGCGCCCCCCGCCATCGCGCCGCCGGGATGGATATCGTCTCCTTTGGCAATTCGGTGGAAGACAACGACGCTTATTACCTGATTCGGGCTTATGACGACCTGGCGCATTTAAACGCTTCCCAGGAGCGCTTTTACAGTAGCTCCGCGTGGCGCGAAGGCCCACGTCAGGCCATCATCGACATGATTGCCGTAAGCGTAAAATCGGTTATGGTTCTAAGCGCCAGCGCGGTTGATGGCCTGCGAAACGGCTGACCGGCACAGGGACTGACGCGGGGCGACAAGTAAAGGGCTTTGTTGCTGTCGGAGAAGGTGACGGTTCTCAGTCAATGCGGAGACCGCCCCTGATCCTGTCGCTGAATTTAGATCTGATTGAGCGAGGCAAGAAAGCCCTGCGGCGTATTGTCACCCAGTTTCTTTTGCGCCCGTCCCTGGTTCCACAGCGTGCACAGCCGCTGCAGCGTTGCGTCAGGCTCATCCAGCGCCGGGATAATATTGGCCAATCGTTCGCTAAGCTGTACCGCCCCGCGCTCCTCCGCGATCACCGTTGTGCATGACAAATCCGCGCGTATCGGTTCGAAGCCCTTATGAGCATAAGTCTCAAGACATTGTATCTGCGCCGGACAGGCTTCCAGCGCCTGGTTCAGCCAGCTATCCACCAGCGCGGGCGAAATGCCGGAATAGATACGACCAAAGCACCAGCCGCTGATCGGCTCCTGCGCCCACAGCAGATGATGCTCGCCGCCATCGTCCATCGACAGCGCGAGCTGCCGGTAATGCAGCGTCAGGGTATCCGGCCTCATCCCCGCTTTTAACGCTTTCTTTCCCTGCAGCGCGGCGTTTTTCCGCCCCTCATGGGCCGGGCGAAGATAGCGGTTTAGCGTGGCCCGTGAAAGGGTGATACCCAGCCCTTCATTCACCATAAACAGCAGCTCGTCCAGAGGCGCACGCAGTATATCGCGCAGGGCGTTAATCAGCGCCTCCTGCTCTTGTCTCAACACTTTGTGTATCAGATGTGGCGTGGTGTGATTATCTGAAATCTGGCTGCGGTTGCGCCAGCGACGAACCGTAGTGATTGATATACCCAGTTCCTGCGCCAGTTCGCGGTCGCTTTTCGTCGACTCCTGGAGATATTTTCGCGTTCTTGGGGTGGTGGTGGCGTTGGCATGCAGCTTGATTTCCATACAATCCTCGACGGAAAATATAACTAATCATATGAGATATATATAGTTACAGAGAAGACATTGTGAACCGCTTCACCTTTCAGCCCACCGCTTTCTCGCATAATCCGCCATAGATAACACACACAGCCCCTGTCGATCTTGTACGGAGTTCACAATGAACAATGTTCTGGGATTTCTTGAAGCAAAACTGATGCCTCTGGCGGCGAAAACTGCCCAGCAGCGTCATCTCGGCGCTATTCGTGGCGCCTATGTTTCATTCATGCCTTTTATTATTGTCGGTTCAATTCTGCTGGTGATCTCGTCGTTTCCTAATCAGAGCTATCAGCAGTTTATGGCCAGCACCTTCGGCGCCAGCTGGAGTGCGATAATTGAAATCCCGTTCAATGCGGTATTTTCCACGATGTCGCTGTTTATCAGCTTCCTGGTGGCCTACCGCCTGGCGGAGCACTACGGGGATGACCGTATCTCCTGCGGCATCCTGTCGCTGGTGGGATTTTTGATCCTCACCCCCTTTATTAAAGTCGCTGAAAACGGCGGTATCACGGTGATCCCCGTTGAATGGATCGGTACCAAAGGTTTGTTCGTCGCCATGATCGGTTCGCTGCTGTGGACCGAACTCTTCTGCTGGTTAAAGCGCAAGAAGCTGGTGATTAAGATGCCTGACGGGGTTCCACCCGCCGTGCAGGAGTCTTTCGCCGCCCTGATCCCGGCCCTGCTGGTGATGATTCTGATCCTGGCGATTCGCATCGGGTTTGAACACACGCACTACGCCACTATTCACCAGTTCATTTATGAGGTCGTCGCCTCGCCGGTTCGCCATTACGGTACCTCCTATTTCGGCGCGCTGATGACCGTATTCAGCATCACTATTCTGTGGTCCGTCGGCATCAACTCCGGTTCAATGATCAACGGCATTATTCGTCCTTTGTGGATGGAAAATCAGACCGATAACATCGCCGCGATTCAGGCTGGCGTGACCCCGCCGCACATTATCACCGAGCAGTTCTTCGATATGATCTGGATGGGCGGCGCGGGCGCAACGCTGTCGCTGGTGATCGCCATGCTGATTTTCGCCCGCAGTAAAAATATGCGCGAGGTCGCCCGCCTCGGGGCCGGCGCTTCCATCTTTAATATCAACGAACCCATCCTCTTCGGCCTGCCGGTGATCATGAACCCGATCATGCTGATCCCCTTTAACCTCGTGCCGCTGGTGCTGGTCACGGTGCAGTACGCGGCGATGAAAATCGGCGCGGTGGCCGTCACCACCGGGGTGTTTATTCCCTGGACGCTGCCGCCGGTGATCAGCGGGTTTATCGTGACCGGACATCTTAGCGGCAGCGTAATGCAGATCCTCAATTTGCTGATTGGCGCCATGCTATATCTGCCTTTCATGCGTATCGTCGATAAGCAGTATCGCGCGGCGGAGACAACCTCCCGTACCGAAACGGACAACACGCTTGCTAAACAGGAGTAAACCAATGTGGGGAATGATTGCCACCTGGCGAATGGCGCTGGAAGGGGTAACGGAAGCCGCGACGGCGCTGGCAGCCGGCGCTGATACCGCCAGCGCCGTGGTCGATGCGGTGGCGGCGGTAGAAGATTTTCCGCTCTACAAATCGGTAGGCTACGGCGGGCTACCGACGGAAAACGGCGAGGTTGAGCTGGATGCCGCCTTTATGCATGGCGATACCCTCGCCTTCGGTGCGGTCGGCAACCTGGTGGATATTGCCAACCCGGTCAAAGTGGCCCACGCCCTCAGCCGCCAGCGCTATAACAGTCTGCTGGTTGGCCAGGGCGCCAGAGAGTGGGCCATCAGTCAGGGATTCGCCGCCAAATCCATGCTGACCGAGCGGGCCATGCAGCACTACCGGAAACGCTGTCGCGAAACGCTGGATAAAGGCCTAAGCCCTTACGACGGCCACGATACCGTGGGCATTATCGGCCTCGACAAACAGGGCTCCATGAGCGTTGCCACCTCGACCAGCGGCCTGTTTATGAAAAAGCGCGGGCGGCTCGGTGATTCTCCGATTATCGGCTCCGGTTTCTACTGCGACAGCGAAATCGGCGCCGCTACGGCGACCGGCGTCGGTGAAGATCTGATGAAAGGCTGTACCAGCTACGAGATTGTCCGGCGAATGGCTCAGGGCATGACGCCGCAGGAGGCGGCGGACTCGGTAGTCTGCGAGCTGGAAGACAAACTGATGTCGCGCTTTGGCCGTGCGGGCGATCTCTCGGTGGTGTGCATGAACCGCGGCGGCGAATTCGGCGCGGCCACCAATATAAAAACTTTCTCCTTTGTCGTCGCCACCGCGACGCAGCCGCTCACCGTATTCTGCGCCGAACGCGTGCAGGAGAAAACCCATTACCGTCCGGTGGACGACGAATGGATGCAGGCCTATGCCGCACGCATTCGCGCCCCCATCGAGGAGTAACCATGCTGGATTATCGCTTAATCAATCAACTGGATAGCGACTGTAACGGCGCGCACCTGGTGACCTGGCCGGGCAGCACGCTGTTAAAACAGGCCCCGCTCAACGACAGCACTCTGCTCACAGAAATGGCGGCGCAGGCCGCCCGCGGCGAGGTGGCTGACACCCGCTTCGGCTGTTCGCCCTTCGCGCGCATCACTCTTATCCCGCAGGCGCACTGGCAGGATGCGCTTAACGACGGGCTGAGCGAGGCGCTGCGGCCGCTATGTAAAAAGCCGGTGAGCGAATCGCTTATCCTTGATTGTTCGCTGGGAAAGACCGCCGGCGCGTTAACCAAAGCGCTGCGCGAACTATTTAATCTCGACTGGCAGCTTGCTGATTTAGGTCTGCATCAGAATACAGCCGTCAGGCCACGCCTGCGTCAGCTGGTCCTCTACGCCTTACCTGAACAGCGGTCGACGCTGGATGCCCTCGCCCATCGTCAACGGGCCACGGCGCACGGTATGCTCGCCGCGCGGCGGCTGGCGGATCTGCCTTCGGAGCAGTGTACGCCGCAATACGTGGTGGAAGAAGCCCGTCGTCTGTGCGCCGATATTCCTGCTCTGCGCTGCGAAGTTCTCGATGAAAAAGCGATTGTCGATCAGGGGCTCGGCCTGCTGCATGCGGTGGGTAAAGGTTCCGAACGCCCGCCGCGCCTGCTGGCGATTCATTATGAGGGCGTCAGCGAGGGCCCGGTTCGCTGCTACGTCGGTAAAGGCATCACCTTTGATACCGGCGGGCTGTGGCTCAAGGAAGGCGCCGGAATGTACACCATGAAGTACGATATGTGCGGTGCAGCCAACGTTCTTGGCCTGATGCTGAGCATCGCCGAGCTGGCGCTACCGGTGCGGGTAATGGGGGTACTGGCGCTGGCGGAAAACGCGATTGGTCCCGGCGCCATGCAGCCGGGCAGCGTCGCCCGGGCCTGCAATGGCCTGACGGTAGAGATCAATAATACCGATGCCGAGGGCCGTCTGGTGCTTTCCGACGCCATTGCCTGGGCCAGCCAGCGGTATCCGCAGGCGCGCTATATTATTGATATTGCGACCCTCACCGGCGCGGTGGTTAAGGCGCTGGGCTATGATTTGAGCGGTTTGATGACCCAAAGCGACACGCTACGAGCGGCGTTGACCGAGGCGGGGTTAAAGAGCGGAGATGAGGTCTGGTCACTGCCGCTGGATAGCAGGCTGAAGAAACAGACCGCAAGCGCAATCGCCGACCTGTGCAACACGCCGGGCAATAACGCAGCGATCAGCGCTTCGGCTGCCTGGCTTTTGCAGCATTTCTGTCCGCCGGAGATCCCGTGGGCCCATCTGGACGTCAGCGGTACAGCGCTGTGGCGAGAAGGTGGTAAAAGCGTCGCTTCCGGTCGGCCTGTTCCGCTGCTGGTGCAGCATCTGCTCGACGATATCGGAGAGAGTTAACCCCTCCCCGGAGGCGATGCTGCGTATCTGTCCGGGCCACGCGTCCTCAGCAGTCAGCGATCCTGTAGCCCGGCTAAGCGCAGCGCAAGCCGGGAAGAAGCCGCAGCAATACCACGTCACCGCACATTCCCCGGGTTGCGGCGCAAACGCCTTACCCGGGCTACTCGTTCTCAGCAATATGCGGGCCGGTAGCCCGGGCAGGCGCTTTGCGCCGCCCCCGGGAAAAGAGCGCAGAGTGGCAGAATTTCCCGGAGGCGATGCTGCACATCTGTCCGGGCTGCAAAATCCGCAGGCTCCCTGGCCCGGGAAAGGCCCTACTCTTCGCTCGCCACCGGTTTTACTCTCACCGCAAACAGCACAATCACCATCGCGCTGACCAACAACAAACCGCTGCCAACAAAAACCCCGCTGGCGCCGTTAAGATCGAACACCGCCCCGCCGCCGGCGGCACCGGCGCTAATCGCCAGCTGGATAGAAGCCACCAGCAGACCCCCCGCGCTTTCCGCCTCATCCGGCACCGTGGTGGCAAGCCAGGTAGACCAGCCCACCGGCACCAGGCCAAAGGCGAAGCCCCACATTGCCACCAGCAGACCGTCCAGCAGCGCGAAGTGGCCGAACGTCACCATCATCAGCGCCAGCACGCTCATCGCCAGCGGTACCAGCGCCAGCGTCATGCGCAGGCTTCTGGCCAACAGATGTCCGGCAATCGACGTGCCGATAAAGTTCGCCACACCAAAACCGAGCAGGATCAGGGAAACCCCTTCGACGCTGGCCTGCGCCACGGTTTCGAGGAACGGACGCAGATAGGTAAAGAAGGCGAAGTGGCCGCTAAAAATCAGGATTGTCGCCAGCATTCCGCCAACCATGCCCGGACGGCGCAGCACTTTAACCAGGGTGGCAAAGCTGCCCGCGCTCTCCGGCCGCATGGAAGGCAGAACCCACAGTTGCCAGAGCAGCGCAACCACGCTCGGCAGCGCACAGATAAGAAATACGTTGCGCCAGCCGATCAGCGCGCCGAAATAGCTGCCCAGCGGCGCGGCAACCACCGTCGCTATGGAAACGGCGGAAAAGATAATCGCCAGCGCTTTCGGCACCATCGCCGCCGGAACCAGACGCATGGTGGTCGCAGTCGACATCGACCAGAAGCCGCCGATGGCGATCCCCAGCAGCAGACGTCCCAGCAGCAAAAACTCCAGCGAACCGGCGAAGGCCACCATCATGCTGGAGATAATTTGCAAAACGGAGAAGAACATCAGCACCCAGCGGCGGTCAATATTTCGCGTCGCGGTGGTGATCAGCAGCCCGGTAACTAACGCCACCAGCGCCGTCGCGGTCACCGCCTGCCCCGCCATGCCTTCGCTAACGCCCAGGCTTGCCGCCATCGGCGTCAACAAACTGGCAGGAAGAAACTCGGCGACAATCAGGCCAAATACTCCCAGCGCCAGCGCATAAACGGCGCGCCACGCGGGCCTGGCGTTGGCCAGGCTCTCTTCAGCTGCAATGCAGGAACTCATAAACATCTCTCCAGAACAATTAACATTTTGTTAAGGTTAGGCGGTTCTGTTCGGACGATCTATGATACATACTCTGTGATTATTGATAATTCGTCCGGGAATGATGTTATGACTCAGCACGCCCTCGATCTCACCAGCGAACTTCTGCGCGGCATGCGCCTTTCCGGCGTCAACTACAGCCGCATCGAAACCTCGCGCCCTTTTGGCGTCGAATTCGGCTTCGTACCTGGTAAAGCGCAGTTCCACTTTATCAGCCGGGGACCGGTACTGCTGCGCATGGTCAGCGGCCAGCGCCTGATGCTGCAGAGCGGCGATGCGCTGTTTATTCCTAACGGCGATGGTCACGTGCTGCTCTCCGATGACCAGGCAACGGTGGTTAACGTGTCCAGACTGCCCAGCGAACCGGTTTGCGACTCGGTAAGCTGCGTCAAAAACGCCTGCGACGACGCGAAAAGCGACAGCGCCATTATCTTCAGCGCCTGTATGGACTTTGAGCTGGGCGGCATGCAGCCGTTAGTCAAAGCTATGCCCGAAGTGATGCTGGTCAGCAGCCTGCTGACCAGCCGTCCGGAGATCCCGCCGATGCTGGCAGCCATGGAACGCGAAAGCCTCACTCGACAGGCGGGCTACGCCGGTATTCTGGCGCGGCTGGCCGATGTGGTCGCCGCGCTGATTGTCCGCGGCTGGGTGGAGTGCGGCTGCGGCAACGCCACCGGCTGGGTACAGGTGCTGCGCGATCCTAAACTGGCTAAAGCCATTTACGTTATGCATCAGCAGCCGGGCATTAACTGGAAAGTCGAGGATCTGGCACGCGAAGCGGGAATTTCGCGTTCGGTATTTGCTGAACGCTTCCTCTCCGCCACCGGCACCACGCCCGCCCGCTATCTTACCGAGCTGCGTATGCGCCTCGCGGTGCAGTACATTTCCCATGAGGGTCAGGCGCTGGAAAAAGTGGCCTTCAGGCTGGGGTACAGTTCTCATGCCGCCTTCAGCCGCGCCTTTAAACGCATTATCGGAAAGGCGCCGGGCGCGCTGCGCGATCCGTCGCGGGAAGAAGGATTTTAGCACTGTCCCAGTTCACGGGTGCGCCTGACCGCCGCCAGTACGCTGCGCTGAAGCCCCGCAGCAAAATCGCTGTTGTTCAGCTCATACAGACCGTGGATCCCGACTCCCGCCGGGGAATTGTTGATATCCAGAAGCTGGCGCGGATGCTTCTGGCTTTGGCGCAGCATCTCGACCGCGCCGAGCAGGTTTTCCAGCACCACCTCCGTTGCCTGGGGTCGAGGCAGTCCCGCCAGTACGCCGGCATCGGTAAGGGACTCAATAAAGTAGTAAATATAGTTAGGTCCCGCGACGCCAAAGCCGGTAAAGATATCGATCAACCGCTCAGGCAGATACAGCACTTTGCCAAAGCCGCGCAGAAACGGCTCGATCTCAGCCGCGCTGGCGTGGGCGTTTAAGGTCACGCCGCTATAGCCAAATCCGGTATCGGTCAGGGTATTGGGGATCGCCCTGGCAATCGGCGTTGCCGCACCAAACAGGGAGGCCAGCTTTTCCAGGGTCACCCCCGCGATCAGAGATACCACCGTTGTCGAGCCGTTTAGCTGCGCACGCACGCGGTTCGCCACCCCCGCCAGATCGTCCTGCGGACGGATCCCCAGCACCAGCAAAGAGGCCTCGTTTACACCACCGTCGCCCGACAGCCGATAACGGGCGCGCAGAGCCTCGACTCGCGTGCTGTCGATATCCTCGAGCGAGATCGCGTCCGCCCGCAGCGCACCGTGGCTTAATGACGCGCGAATAATCGCCTCCGCCATCTGTCCGGCGCCAATAAAATGGATCCTGGCCATGAGTATTACTCCTTATTCAAAAAGATATTCACCGTTGCCAACGCGAAAGCGTCGGCCTTTGAGCGCCGGGTCGGCAACGCGAAACCCCAGTTCAGTCAGTTGATTCGCCGCGCCCTGGCGGAAAAGAAACTCTCGACCGCTCACCGCCAGCCCCTGCCGCCTTGCGGGGTAAAACCAAACAGCTGCTGCCAGCGGTCGCGCACCGCCTGAGGATGCTGTATGGTGAAAACCGCGCGCTGCAGTTCAATCTCCCCCTGCGGATGGAGCGCAGCGCCACCCGATACAGCGCTTCATTATCCGGCAGCAATCGTGACGCATCCCGGGAGAGTAAAAACGTCTCCGCGGCGGAAAGCAGCTCTGTATCATCGGCAATCGCCAGAAATTCGATCCAGGTCAGACCGAAATAGTTCAGCACATTTCAGGTCCCCCAGCCCGGGTGGCGCCCACCGGCCACCGCGTTGAGCTTTTGCCCGCATAACACCTGAACCGCCGCTTCCGGCTGATTAACAAACTGGACCGCGTGGCCCCACGTTAAGGTTGCCATTCGCCCTCCCGCTCCTCTGCCTGATAAAAACGCAGCCGACAGGCGGCATCGCCGCGAGCCAGCGCGGTCTGCACCTCTAAATGCAGCCACGGAAACGCGTCGGTTAGCGCACGATCGCCTTCCATGCAGATATCGCACAGCGTCTCAATTTCGCTGGCGCCTCGCCCCTGCTGCCGCCAGCAGTTGACATAGGGACAGTAGTGAAACAGGACGATAAATTCGGCCCGGCTGGCGCTAACGGGCTCCATCTCATAAACCTGAGATTCCAGACCGCGGGTAAACAGCCCGGCAAACTCCTGCAAATCTTTTCGATCGCGCATTTGCGCGCGCAGCTTATGCCCGATATCGCGGCCATAGTGGCGTATTGCTTCACGGACAGAATCATCCGCGATATCGCGCTGTCGGCTTTCGTCCAACAGGTAACCGATCGTTGCCGCGCGTTTTTCAGTAATGGCGCGCAGCGCCAGGGTCACCTCATCGTTTAAGGTGGCGGCTTTATGCGCCGGTTCCGAGCTTATTTGCGTCATGCGCTTATTCCCAGTCGGTATTCACTTTCACGTCGCTGGCGCCCGGCAGGGCATATACATCTTCGGCGTACCATTTCCGCGAGAGGTCAGCGAGCGTGCCGTCCTTTTTCAGGGCAACCAGCTGCACGTCAATCGCTTTGATTAGCTGCGGATCGGTATTTTTTTTATACAAATAGACGTTAGGAAACAGGCCGACGGAATCCGAAGCTTTCAGATTAAGATTTAGCGCCTTATTTAACGCCAGCAGCGCGCCAATAGGATAAATCGCCGCATCGTATTCCCCGGAGGCTACCGCTTTAAAGATATCGGCGGCAGACTGCTCGCCGTTGGGCTGCAGATTAATTTGTTGGCCTGGATGTTTTTTATTGTAGTTTTCAATCACCGTATAACGGGCGTCGGAGGTATGAATCGGCACCAGTTTTTTCTTACCGCTGGCGAGATCGCCAAGGTTATGAATATCGTTCTCATCGTTACGTACAATCAGGCGTAAATCGCTGATCCCGGTCGGCTCGCCGGAGTGGTCGTATTTTTCCGCCCGCTCTTTGGTGAGATAAAAGTGATCCGCCGCGAGGGTATAGGCGCCAGTCGATAGGCCGACGATCATCGCATCGCGAGAGACCGCATTAAAATGAAACGTATAGTCCGTTAACCGCTGGTCCAGCACCTTTAACAGGTCGCCATCGTAACCGGTAATATTGTTGTTATCGTCAACAAAGCTAAAGGGAAAACCGTTAGCATTGACGACAACCTCAACCGTTTTCGCGTTTGGGCTTTTTTCAACCGCCTGCGCGGCGTCCATTCCCATTGCCAACACCAGCGCACTCACCAGTAAAATTTTATTTTTCAAAATACCTTCCCCAAAATGATAACCGTGGAACACTCTTTTCTGCGTTGCCTTGCCAGCGGACGCTCAGAAACCTTTCTGCCCTGCGCAATGCTCTGGCAATCGCCAGGCACAGCACGATATAAATCACCAGCACGACGCAGTAGGCTTCGACAAAATGAAACCCGCGCGCGGCGGCGATATTGGCTTTCGCCATCAGATCAACAACGGTGATGGTGTAAACCAGCGAAGTGTCTTTAATCAGATCGATCAGCACGCTGGTAAAGTTCGGCAGCGCGGATACCGCCGCCTGTGGAAAAATAATGCGTCGGAACTGCGTGAACCCGCTCAGCCCAATTGACCATGCAGCCTCGCGCTGCCCCTTATCAACCGCGTTCCATCCCGCGCGAAAGGTTTCGGCGAAATACGCGCTGAAGATCAGCGATAACGCGGTGACCGCCGCCGCCAGCGGCGAAAGTTTATAGCGGTACATCGTGTCCTGCGGGCCGCCGAACAGCCCGGCGGCAATCCACGGCCAGACGTAAAAAAAGAAATACAGCATCACCAGGACCGGGACCGAACGGCCAAAGGAGAGGAAAACCTTCGCCAGCCATTGAACGCCGGGTACCTGACGAATAATCGTCCACGCCAGCGCTGCGCCCAGCAAAGTGGAAAACAGTAAGGATAATAACGTTATCGTCAGGGTGACCGGCAGCGCGCTTAAAATAAACGTAAAATTGTCCCGAATGAACGCCAGGCTAAACATGTTAATTTATCACTCCAGCAGGAACTGATATTTCTTTTCAATACGAGTGGTAAAATAGAGAATAATACTATTTAGCACCCAGTAGACGATAATAACGCTAATAAATGCCGCGACTTGTTTAGCCCCGTAGCTATTTTGCGAAATCTTTTGTGCGCGACCAAAAATATCCACAATGCCAATAATATTGACCAGCGAGGTCATTTTCACGAGATTAATTAAAAGATTGCCAAAGACGGGAATAGCAATAATAAGTCCCTGGGGGAAAATAATCCGTCGTATTCCCTTATGCCAGGGAATATTCAGGCTGATAATGGCCTCTTTCTGGCCGCTATCCACCGCGCGCCACGCTGAACGCATCATTTCTGCAAAGTAGGGACTGATGCTGACCGAGATAGACAGCACCGCAAAGGTGGTATCGCTAATCCACAGCGGCGGCAGCGCTAGCGCGGTCAAAATTAATTTGCCGCCGAAGAAAAACAGCAGGATCAGCAGCGCCAGAGGCGCGCCGCGCAGAATGTCGGTATACCCCTTTGCCGCCGCGCTAAGCGGCTTAAAGCGGCTAAACTGCAGCAGCACAATCAGCAGCGCGATCGTCAAACCAAGCAGCAGCGACGCCAGCGTTATGCCGAGGGTCACGGGTAAATTTTCCAGCAGTTTCGGCACTATTCCGGCGATATCCTGCCAGCTAAACAGCGGGTTATTGTTCATCATCAGCCTCAGGCATGATAGTGCAGTTGCGCAAGAAACGCCCGGGTTCGGCCCTGCTGCGCTGCGCCAAATATCTGTTCCGCCGGGCCCTGTTCAACGATTTCACCGTTTTCCATAAATACCACCCGGGAAGCGACCTGACGGGCGAACGCCATTTCGTGGGTCACGATGATCATCGTCTGGCCCGCGGCGGCAATGGTCTGAATAAGCTCCAGCACTTCACCGACTTTTTCCGGATCCAGCGCGGAGGTCGGCTCATCCAGCAGCAGAACGGCGGGGTTAATCGCCAGCGCCCGCGCAATACCGATACGCTGCTTTTGGCCGCCGGAGAGACTGTGCGGATAGTGGTCTTTTTTATGCAGTAACCCCACCTGCTTTAAGAGTCGTTCAGCAATAGCCAGCGCCTCCTGCCGCGGGCGCTTTTTAGCGTATATCAGGCCTTCGGTAATATTTTGCAGTGCGGTGAGATTATGAAAAAGATTCCACGATTGAAAAACCATAGCGGTTTTTGAGCGTAGTTTTTCAATCTCCTTTTTTCCCGCTTTTGCGCAATCCAGCGCCACATCATCTATTCTTATTTGCCCGCTATCGGCAGGTTCTAAGAAATTAAGTGTACGTAATAGCGTGGTTTTCCCTGAGCCGCTGGGGCCAATAATACAAATAATCTCGCCGGAATGAATACTGAGGGATACCTCTTTTAGCACTCTTTCACCGGAGAAGCTTTTACTGATCTTATTGAGCGTTATCATAATGAGATATTCGTGAATAATGATTATTTGCCGCACACCGGCAATTATTGCTGTACAAAAACTATATTGCCGCCGTTCAGATGATAGCAAACAAGAAAATCATCTATCGAAAGTCAAAAAATAACTTTTTATATATTTGTTATGACAATGAGGCTGGATTGTAATCAAACTTTATTAGCAAAACAGGATAGCGTTAACCGATAATTTTTATTCAGATTTATTGAACAATGATAACAAATTGTTTCGATTTTAATCATCTCGTCGCCGTCCTATCATTTATCACATCGGGGCAACAACGCTCCAACACTGACAAAACGCTTAAGGAATACGACCATGAAATCCATCAAAACTTTCGTTGCAGTTGCCGCACTCTCTATGATCTCTTTCGGTACTTTTGCGCAGAGCATTAGCGCCAGCGCTTCCACACTGGACCGCGCAGAAGCCAAAATTGCCGCTCAGGCCGCAGAGCAAGGCGCGTCTTACAAAATCACCAGCGCTCAATTCAATAACCGCGTGCATATGACCGCTGAGCTGACGAAATAAAATTTGAAACATTGCCGGGCCGCCGGAAGACACAGGCGACAGCGACAACACGATGAAATAAGGAACAAAATATGAAAAATATCGGCGTAGTCACCGCACTGCTGTTAGCCGCTACCCTTTCGTCCGGCGCGATGGCCGCAGAGAATAGCTTTGCGCGCCCGGAGGCAGGTTCAAATATCGATACATCTGTGCAGCAGAATCATATTGATGTCAGCCATGCCTTTGATAAAGAGAGCCTGACCGCAGGCAATCTTCAGTAAAACACAGCACAGGGCGCGCGCGGAATTATCCGCTGCGCGCCTTACTTTTTCTGCCAGTGTGCCCACGGATTATCCGCCGGCGCTTCCGCTTTTGCCGTATCGGTATCGGACAGCGAATCGATATACAGCGCTTCCACTTCTTTGCGCGCCCACGGCGTGCGGCGTAAAAACTTCAGACTCGATTTAATGCTCGGATCGCTTTTAAAGCAGTTAATGTTGATGCGTTTCGCCAGTTCGGCCCAGCCATATTGCGCGACCAGCGCGTTTAACAGCGCCTCCAGCGTGATGCCGTGCAGAGGATCGTTTGGATGCTGCATTGCGTCTTGTTACCTGATTTAAAAATTTTGCTCACCATACTGTCTCCCGACGCTATACGCAACCTGCCTTATCGCCCCTTATCCAGAATTCGCAAAAGCACAGAACCCTCCACGGTCATAAATTAGAAAAGAACGTTATTGGTTGAATATTTTCGCTTAAGGCAAGCTGGCCTCAACCACCCGACTGAGGAATCGATCATGCGCTGTTGTTGTCCCCGAACCCTGAACCTGAATCGACGAAAACACCTGAATACCGCCTTCGGAGAAGACAATGAACGCGACAACCTTACCGATACTGGATCTTGCCCGCTACGCGGACCCCGCTGAAAAAGCGGCGTTTCTCGCCGACCTGCGCCACGCCGCCCGCGATATCGGCTTCTTTTATCTGATCAACCACGGCGTTGATGAGTCGCTGCAGCAGGCCGTGCAGCAGCAATCCCGCGCCTTTTTTGCCCTGCCCGACGATCAAAAGCAGAGGGTGGCAATGATTCACTCTCCGCATTTTCGCGGCTACAACCGCGCCGCTTCTGAATTAACCCGCGGTCAACCCGACTGGCGCGAGCAGTTCGATATCGGCGCCGAGCGCCCGGCCCTGCAGCTTAGCGAACGCGCCCCGCGCTGGCAGCGTCTGCAGGGGCCGAATCTCTGGCCAGAGGCGTTGCCCTCGCTCAAACCCACATTACTGACCTGGCAACGGGAAATGACCCAGGTTGGGATCACCCTGCTGCGCGCCTTCGCCGAAGCGCTGCGCCTGCCGCAGGATGCCTTCGATGGCCTGTATGGTGATAAGCCCAATGAACATATCAAGCTGATCCGCTATCCCGGCCAGCAGGAGACCCAGAGCGCCCAGGGCGTTGGCGCGCATAAGGACTCCGGCTTTCTCAGCTTCCTGCTGCAGGATGAGCAGAAAGGATTGCAGGTCGAAGTCTCTCCTGACCGCTGGATTGACGCGACCCCGCTGGCGGGCAGCTTTGTGGTGAATATCGGCGAGCTGCTGGAGCTGGCGACCAACGGCTATCTGCGGGCAACGGTGCACCGGGTCGTTTCGCCGCCCGCCGACCAGCAGCGGCTGTCGATCGCTTTCTTCCTCGGTGCCCAGCTGGATGCCGTGGTCCCCGTCTACACCCTGCCCGATGAGCTGGCCCGCGAAGCCCTCGGACCGGATAGCGACCCGCAAAACCCGCTGCTGCGCGAGGTGGGCTGGAATTACCTGAAAGGGCGTCTGCGCTCGCATCCTGATGTCGCCGAGCGCTACTACCAGGATGTTTTTCGCGAACGCGCCGAGCAATTGATCGTTTAAACATAACAACAAACACAAGGAATAAGATGATGAAATATGCCGCATTTAAACTGGCAGGGGTTGCACTGTCTCTCTCTCTGGCCTGGACTTCCGCTCAGGCCGCCGCGCTGCGCGTTGCCGCCGACCCGGTGCCGCACGCCGAAATTCTTAACTATATTAAAAAGATCGATCCCAGCCTCGACCTGAAAATCGTCGAACTCACCAGCGGCGTAAACGCCAACGAGCTGTTGGCTAACGGCGACGTCGACGCCAACTACTTCCAGCACGTCCCCTATCTGAAAGATCAGGAAAAAGCGCTGGGCAAAACCTTCGCCGTCGCGGCGACCGTCCATATTGAGCCGCTGGGGATCTATTCGCGCAAGCATAAAGATTTTAAATCGCTGCCCGAGAACGCCACCGTGGCGGTACCGAATAACACCACTAACCTGAGCCGCGCGCTATTCCTGCTGCAAAATCAGGGTTTGATTAAGCTGGCGGCAAAATTCACCGACCCGGCGACCACCCTGGCAACGCCGAAAGATATCGTGGAAAACCCGAAGCACCTGAAAATCCTTGAGATTGAATCACCGCAGATCCCGCGGTCGCTGGATGACGTTGACCTGGCGGTGATAAACGGCAACTACGCGCTGGAAGCCGGGCTGGTACCGGCCAAAGACGCGCTGGGCCTGGAGAGCGCCACCAACAACCCGTACGCTAATATTCTGGTGACAACGCCGGCGCTGGCGAACGATCCGCGCATCAAGGCGCTGGCCAAAGACCTCACCTCGCCGCAGGTCGCTGAATTTATTCGTAAGCAGTATAACGGCTCGGTGATCCCGGTTGCCCCTCAGTCATGATTGAGATTGTCGGGCTGAGTAAAACCTATGCCGGAACAGGCCGACCGGCGCTAAACGATGTCTCTCTGCATGTGCCGGGCGGTGCCGTTTACGGCATCCTTGGCCGCAGCGGTGCGGGCAAAAGTACGCTGATACGCTGCCTGAATTTGCTGGAGCGGCCCACGGCGGGCCGCATTATTGTGAACGGGAATGATATTACCCGGATGGATAAAAGCGCGCTGCGCGAATACCGGCTGCGCACCGGCATGATCTTCCAGCACTTTAATTTACTTCACGCCCGCAGCGTCGCTGACAACGTCGCGGTGCCGCTGGAGATAGCCAAAGTGCCGAAAGCGGCCCGCCAGTCTCGCGTGGCGGAACTGCTGGAGCTGGTCGGGCTGGCGGATAAAGCCGCCGCCTTCCCGTCTCAGCTTTCCGGCGGGCAAAAGCAGCGCGTGGGGATCGCCCGCGCGCTGGCCGCACGGCCGGATGTGCTGCTGTGCGATGAGGCCACCAGCGCCCTTGACCCCGAGACCACGGCCTCAGTGCTCAACCTGCTGGCGGACATCAATCAGAAGCTGAACCTCACCATCGTGCTGATCACCCACGAGCTGGAAGTGGTGAAAACCCTCTGCGACCACGCGGCGCTGCTGGAGCACGGTGAGATTATTGAAAGCGGCAGAATTGCCGATTTGCTGGTGGCGCCATGGTCGCGGCTAAGGCAGTCGCTGCTGCACGACCCGCAGGCGGAGCGGGACTTCCTCGCTCGCCACGGTTTACACGGGAGGCCCTTATGCGGAGTAGCATGAGTTGGGAAGATCTCTGGCCGCTGTTGCTTCAGGGCACGCTGGATACCGTTTATATGGTTAGCCTGGCAGCGCTGTTTACCGTGCTGCTCGGGCTGCCAACCGGCGTGCTGCTGTTTATTTCACGCCGCAACGGGCTGGCGCCGATGCCGAAGCTCAACGCCATCCTGGGCGCGATTATCAACTTTGGTCGTTCGCTGCCGTTTATCGTGCTGCTGATCGCGCTGATTCCGTTCACCCGGTTGATTATCGGCACCACCCTCGGCAGTACCGCCGCGGTGGTTCCGGTCACCATTGGCGCCTTTCCGTTCTTTGCGCGGCTGACTGAAAATGCGCTGGATGAAGTGGACTACGGGCGTATCGAAGCGATTTTATCGATGGGCGGCAATATCTGGCACGTCATCTTTAAATCGCTGCTGCCGGAAGCGCTGCCGACCCTGCTGGCAGGCATCACGCTGACCATCGTCATGCTGATAGGCTTCTCTTCGATGGCGGGCGTGATTGGCGGCGGCGGACTGGGCGATCTGGCTATCCGTTACGGCTATCAGCGCTTTAATAACGAGGTGATGGTCGGCACGGTGCTCATTCTGGTCGCGCTGGTACAGGGGGTGCAGATGGCCGGCGACCGTCTGGTTCGCGGCCTCGCCCACCGCCGTTAACGATGAGCGGATGGCCGCGCGCCATCCGCGATTAAAACCCGCTTTCGCTCACCAGCTTTCGTATCAGCTCCCCTGCCGGCAGCTCGCGAATCAGGCTAACGCCCTGTCCGGCCCAGTGGGCGCCGAATTGACGATTTCCCTGCGCTTTTGCCGCCGATGCCAGCGCTTTACCGGCATCATAAGCTACGGGATAAGCCGGAACGAGATGCGGATCGTTTATTTCACGCCAGCCGTTAACCAGACATCTTGCCGGACGTCCGGAGATCGCCGAGGTTAAAACCGTTTGCCCATCAGGCGTGCCTTTGATGGCCTCACGATAGCCGGCATCCGTGGACGATTCCGGGCAGAGCAGAAACGCCGTTCCCAGCTGCGCGCCGTCTGCGCCCAGGTTCATTACGCAGTTGATTCCTGCGCCGTCCATGATGCCGCCTGCCGCAATAACCGGTAGATCAGTATGCCGTCTCATCGCCTGAATCAGGGTAAAGGTGCTCATCTGTCCGTCTGGCCCCAGGGGGTCAAAGATGCCGCGATGGCCGCCAGCCTCGTAGCCCTGGGCAACCACCATATCGACTCCCTGCGCCTCGGCCAGCAGCGCCTCTGCCACGCTGGTCGCACTCGCCAGGGTAACGATACCCTTATCCCGCAGTCGGCGAAGCGTTTCACGATCCGGCACGCCAAAATGGAAGCTCACCGCCGCCGGGGCAAGATCGAGCAGCAGCTCGGCCATTCGCGGCTGCTGATTAAAACTGAGGTAGATTTCCGCCAGCGTCTCCGGCGGATGGCTGGCGAAGCGGGCAAATTCCGGGCGCAGCCGAGCCAGCCACCCGGCTTCACGCTGCCGATCCCTTACCGCTGGTGCGTGGCAAAACAGGTTGACGTTAAACGGACGGCTGGTTAAGCGACGGGTCTGGTTAATCAGCGCCTCAGCCTGCTCTATGGTTGACGACCCCAGCCCCAGCGAGCCGAGCGCGCCGGCGCCGCTGACCGCTGCCGCCAGTTCCGGCGTCGACACGCCAGCCATCGGCGCCTGAATAATGGGATAATCAATAGCAAGCTGCTGCGTCAGCCGGTTTTTCATGGTTTGCCCTGTTAAATTTGTGCATTCGGGCCATTAAAATCTCTTTTAGAGATGATAAGATCAACATTATTTTCAATTTAAGAATAAAAATATGAACCACACCACATTAGAGATTTTTAAAACGGTGGCGGAAGAGCGCAGCGTGACTCGCGCGGCAAAACTGTTGGGACGGGCGCAGTCCAATATCACCACCCGCATTCACCAGTTGGAAGAGGAGCTGGGCGTTGAGCTGTTTGCTCGCGGCAATAAAAGGATGCTTCTGTCCCCCGCCGGCGAGCATTTTTTGGGCTACGCGCTGAGAATCCTCAGCCTGGCCGAGGAGGCCAGACAGGCGCTGCACCCGGCGACGCCGGGCGGTAATCTGCGCATGGGGGCGATGGACGCCACCGCCGCAAGCCGCCTGCCGCAGCTGCTTCCCCGCTTTCATGCTCAGTGCCCGGAGGTCAAACTGACCCTTAAGACCCAGCCAACCCGGCAACTTGCTCAACAAGTACTGGACGCCGAGCTCGATTGCGCGCTGGTGAGTCTGCCGCAGGGAGCGCCTCCGCCTGACGACCTGGAATTTGTCCCGATCTTTCAAGAACAGCTGGTGCTGGTGCTTCAGGCTCACCCGCAACCTTTTCGTTTTGCCGCCTTTGCGGAGGGTTGTACCTACCGGGCGATGGGGGAAGCGTTTCTGGCGCAATCAGAGGAGGCGGAGATCGAGATCCAGGATGTCGGCTCCTACCACGCGATGCTCGCCTGCGTTGCCTCCGGCGGCTATGCCGGCATCGTGCCGCAGAGCGTGCTTGAGACCCTGACGCTGCCCGAAGCCAGCCAGCTGCAACCGGTTGGCCAGGCGATCACCCAGCTTATCTGGCGCAAAGGCTACGCCTCCCCGGCCTTTGAGAAGATGCGCCAGCTCCTTGAATCAGCTTCCGACCTTTGAGGCTCGCCGCGCCCCCGCTGCCACCAGCGCAGCGGCAGCCAGCAGCGCTATAGCCGCCGCGCTGAGCGAAGGATTAAACGACCCGCTGCGGTCATACAGCGCCCCGGCAACCAGCGGGCCGACAATTTGCCCGATGCCGTAGGTTGCGGTCATAGCGGCAATCATATTGAACGAAACCAGATGATTCAGCCGCCGCCCCTGGGACAGCGCGATGGTCACGGTGCCCAAAAAGGTGCACCCCACCAGCAGCGCGCTCAATATGCAAAACGGCAACGTATGACTCCACGCCGGAAGGATCACGCCAACGGCCTGGATCAGCAAATTAAGGGTAAACGCGCGGCGGTAGCCAAGCCTGATGACCAGCCGATGCCAGAGAAAACAGGAGGGGACGGCGGCAAGACCGAAGATGGCCCAGATCTGCACCGGATCGATAGCGTTCAGCGAACCGCTGAGAAACAGCGGGAGATAGGTGGCGGTAATAATGTAGCCGAAGCCGGCCAGGCCATAAATCAGTAGCAGTTTCCATGCCTCGCGCACCGCCCCCTCGGCCTGCTCATGCTGTGCGGTTGCTGCGGGTTGATAAGCGATAAGGTAGTCTGCGGGGCTCAGCAATAGACGCAGCGCGAGGATAAAAAGCACGCCGGCGCTTAGCGCGCACATCAGCCAGATCTGCTGGCTGGAGAGCGCCAGCGCCTTCCCCAGGGAGATAAATTCCGCCGACAAAAATATGCCCATTCCGACGCCCGAAAAAAGCACCGGCGCACCGTTTGGGTGCTTCATATGCTGGAGCAGCCAGAGTGAGGCGGCAATCAGCGTCACCGCGCTTAATAATCCGGCAATACCGCGAACCGCGATAATCGGCAGCGGAGAAACTAAAACCGCCAGTAAAGCCAGGCACAGTAGCGTCAATAGCGCGGAAAGCAGGCTTAGCCATCTGGCGTCCGTGGGTCTGGCTTTCGCCAGCAGCAGCGCCCCCGCCAGATAACCGGCATAGTTTGCCGAAGCGGCGAGATTACCTTCGCGTAGCGTCAGTACCTGTTCATTAAGCATCAGCGGCAGGATCCCGGTATAGGCAAACCGGCCATAGCCCATACCGACGATCAGTACCACCGATCCGGCCAGCGCCAGCAGAAAGGCCTTCCACTCCGGCCTGAGTTGAATAACGTTCACCCACTCCCCTCCATTATTATTCTCAAAAAGAGAATAATTTTTAATATTATTCTCTTTTCATTATGATTGCGGTTAACCCGACGCGCAAGCAACGCCACGCGACAGCGCGCGGCCTCCAGGAGAAGAAATTTACGGCAAAGGTCGGTGGATGCTTCGGTGAGCAACGAAATGTGGGAGCGAGAAGCTGGGCATCCCTGCCCGGCAGGATTTAGCGGTGGCTAAAAGCCAGCCTGGCAGCAAACAGCACAAAGAGGCCGCCGGTCGCGCGATCCATCCACCGAATGAACAGCGGCGTTTTTGATAGCCGAGCGGCAGAGCGGCTGGTCACAATCAGCGTTAATGACCAGATTGTGCCGATCGCCACATGAATGGCGACCAGCAGGAACGTCCAGGCGATGGGCGAGTGCCCTGCCGGAATAAACTGCGGCAGGAAAGAGACGTAAAAGATCCCCATTTTCGGATTGAGCACATTCCCCATCATCCCTTTTACAAACCAGTTACTTGCCGGGGCCGCCGCCCTGTCCTGATGAACCAAATGACGACGCGGCTTGAGAATTAACTGAATGCCCAGCCAGCATAAATAGACGGCCCCGCACCATTTGAGCAGGTCATACGCCAGTTCCGATGCCGCCAGCAGCGCCCCAAGACCGAAGGCGACCGCAGCTCCCCAGATAAAACATCCCGTATCAATACCCAACGCCGCCTGAAAGGCTTTTTTTCCGCCTTCAACGGTCGCGGTTCGTAAAATTAGCGCGGTATCCAGGCCTGGGGTAAGGGTGAGCAACAGGGCAGCAAAAGAGTAAGCAAACAGGGAATCTGCAACGGACATTTTCTCTCTCCGAAAGCGAAGATTCTAGATAAAACATATTCCAGTGGCAAGCGAAGAATCCCCAATCCTGACGTGCAGTTTTTCAACCATGACGGTAGTCATAGATTAATTTTTGCTAATCCGCGCTTACGTTAAAAAAATGGGGTCGGCGCCTGCTCATATAGGTAATCCACCAGAGAAACCAACGCCGATTTGGAATACTCATCTTTTGCGTAAAAGTATAAACTTTTCGCCGCAGATTCTTTTCATTAATGTTAAGTTCATTTGCAGCCATTCGATAATTGCTTGTTTTACATAACATACTGAAAATTCTTCGCTCATCTTCTTTTAAATTATTAAGAAAGTAGCAAAATTCACACCTGTCTTGAGAGCGATACTCTCGATATAAATTAAGTTTCTTAATGATAGTTGCCAGAGAATCCTTAAGGCTAATATGGCGTTTGAGAAACATATTTTCCGCCGGAGGCGAGACGCCTACAACGATATATTTGCGGGTTAAATGGCAATAGCATTCTGACTGCAAATGCATTGCTGGCAGATAGATAAAAGATCTACCGCGATAATATTTATCAAGTTCTCGCTCCAAAGCTTTAAGGCCGTTCAGCGCCAGCGGACTCACTTCCCTTTCTTGCTGCATAATACCTTCCTGAAAAATGCTTTTATTTATACTGAACGGTATACAGAAGTTTACTGTTCGCCTGCCCGGCACTAACATTGCTATCAGTCTGGATATAACGAGCATAGAGCGGAATGTTAATCGTATTGGCTCCGGCTTTATTTTCCCCAGTCCATGCCAGAGAGGACCATGCCTGTTCCGACCGGGTACGGGATATCTGTACGCCAAGACCGGTGGCGCCACCGCTGTCCAGCGCCATGATGCCTCGCGAGCTGTCAACAAAACCATTAACGGACTCCAGAGATACGGAATAATAATTATCAGGTCTGGTGGTCGTAGTGATATTGCCCGTTATATAAGAATCCGCAACATTGCTGTAAGCATTGCGAAAAGTCGCATCACAGGTCAGTACAATACTGGCATCCACCCACGGCGTCGTTGAGTTACCGGTGAAATCGCCGGTGGTATATTCTCCCAACCAGATATCTTTATCCTGAGCACTACAGCTGGGTACAACATAACTTACAGTGCCTCTGAAAGCCATTTTAGTAATTTGCACCGCGCTGCTGTTGAATGCACCGCTGCTGGATTCTGTTGCGTAGAAACTCACCACCGGCAGCGTCGAGGCATCTAAGACGCCGCTAATCGTAGAGTTATTTAACTTAATTAGGTTCATGTTAACTTCAGGCACCAGGACAATATCTGCGCCAGTTGAACCTACCTCCATGCCGCTTGAATTACTACGAGTATAATATACCCCCAGGCCGTTAATATTAGTTTTATACACCGGCGAACCATTAACAAATACGCCGGTAGTACCGGAGGTATTTTCTATTTTATGGACCCAGTAAATCGTGCCCGTAGCGCAACGTACCGCTGCGGCATCAAAATATTTCCGCACACTCAATAAAACATTATTGTTATGTACATTAGGAGAGATCCGATTAATTGGCAACGAATACGTTTGCAGCGCAGCAGGTGCTGGCGTACTGGTTATAGTGCAGGCCGCTTGAGCATTGGGGGTGACAAAAAATAAGACGACCAGCCCCGAGAACACCCCAGCCGGGAGGCTATTTTTTTTGATAATTTTGCACATAATCACTTATTCCCTTTAGGCTATTCACAACGTAGAGAGAGCTGTTCCAGTGTCTCCGCTTGTCCGTTGCTCAGAACATAAGCCAGGCGGCAAGATTGTTCGCCAGCACGAACCGTTAACACCCCGCGGACCTGCTCGACCCGCGCGTAGATTTGCCCGCCCTGGCCTACATAACCCACCGTACGTCCCGAAGCGTCATGAACTTCCGTTCCGAAAGGCAGTGGATGGGCGGCACCTGTCACGGTAATTAATAGCGGATATCCCTGACGGGCCTGATAGCTGATCTTCACTACCGCGCCATCACGCGGGGCAACTCTTTGAGATGTGTTATCCAGCTCTACGCCCCGAGTTGTTCCTTTCGGGTCAAGATGGATATCGTTCAGCTGATACGGACTGAGATACGGCACTGCTGCATAGCCCCGTTTGTCAACCTGGATACCGCTATAGCCATTGACGCCAGCGCCCTCAGCGCCTTTAGCCTCTACCAGTGCGAAGGTGTCTCCCTGAAAGGGGCTCAGCGTCAGACCGCCGCTGTGGCCTATCACGGTCCCGCTTACGCCGCCCGAAACGCTGCGGTAATGTCGACCGCTGCCGAACGCCGCATTCAGCGAAGCGAAATTGGCCAGGTACTGCGCGCTCGCCGCCGCGCTGCTGCCGTTACCCTGACTGCTCGTCGTGCCAGACAGGCCGTAGCTGAAGCGGCTATCTTCGCCAAAAGAGCCATTTATACCGGTTCGCAGACTCTGCTCACCGTGACGAGTATGGTCATAGCTAAGGCGCCCCGTTACGGCCTGTCGGCTACTGCCTGGCGTGAAACTGAGATTCACGGAAAGCGTGTCCTGGGAACGTCCGTAGGCGCTCCAGCTGCGTCCGGCGTTAACCCCGTAGCTGAATCGGCCATAATTGTTGCTGTAGCCAAACTGATACTGCTTGTCTACATCTTTGGCGTTCCAGTAGTTCTGCACCGATGAACTCAGGTAAAACTGCCCCCACCCACCCGGCAATCCCTGGCTTGCCGTAAGCGTATAGCGGCTTTTATTACGCCGTATACTATCGGCATGGTTCCCCAGGGTAATCGCTTCACGCGTCTGCATGGCGGTCAAATAGTCCATATATCCGCTGGTCGAAAAACGGTAGGCGGCCAGGGAAAAATGACTGGCCGTTTCGGTGATATTTTTGCTATAGCTGAGCCGGTAGCTCTCGCCACTGCGTATTTCGTCATCCTGGCCCCGCTTACCCAATTCCGTACGAGCGAGGGTGGCATCGGCGCTCACTGCACCTAAGGGGGTCGCAATGCCGATACCGCCCTGACCCGCCCGGTAACGCTCGCTGGCCTGCATTCCGCCGTAAACCGTTAGCCAGTTGGTCACGCCCTGCTGCCAGGTCATCTGCCAGAGTGAAGGGTCGGCGGGCAACGAACGATAGTTCAGTTCACCTATTGAGAGTTCATAACGGGACTGGCCCGGACGTAATAGCTGCGTAACGGAAGCAAATGGCACCTGAAAATGCTGTTCGCTGCCGTCGGCTTCGTAAACGGTGACGTCAAGATCCCCGCCATAGCCGGTAGGATAAAGATCATCAATGACAAACGCCCCCGGACTGACGGTTGTTTCATAAATCAGGTTACCGCTTTGGCGGACAGCAATCCGAGCGCTCGTACGGGCAATGCCCCGAATTTCCGGCGCGTAGCCGCGACGGGAGAGCGGCTCCATGCGCTCATCGCTCTCCAGCTTTAGTCCGCTTAGAGGCAGCGTGTCAAAAAGCTGCCCCGAGGTGTTGATCTGGCCGACAGAAATCCGGCCCTTTAAAGCAGGGAGATCCCGCTGAATATAGGTATTCTGTGTTTGATAATGGCCGCCAGCGTGATTATCCCGGCTCCAGTTGCCGTTATGGCGCAGGTACCAGCTACCAATATTGATGCCGCCGTTGAGACTGGCATAAAGGCTGTCATGGTTATAGCCGTTGTTCTCACTGCTATATGCGCTAAGGTTGTAGCCCAATAGCGCGGCGGGAATACCGCTATCCCACAATGCGGGCGGTACCGCGTCGCGCGCGCTGCGCTGTTCCCAGACCTGCGGCACCTGAATATTGAGCGTTTGCGCATTACTGTCACTCATCACCGTCGCCCCAGGAATCAGCGCCGTCAGGTCTGTACAGACATCAGCACCGCTGTCCCAGGCGCTATCGGGCAGCATCTCGTGGCGAAGCGGAAGCTGCGTAATCAGCTCAGGCGTCAGGCAGGGCGTGGTACCATGTCCTTCTGCGACGTAACGGACATCCTGATTCACTACCGGCTTTTCGTTAAACCATATCCGCAGCCGATGCGTTCCCTCAGACAGGCTCGCGCCATGGCTAAAACGCGATAAATCCGGCGCTGGACCGGTGCCCAGTCTCAGGAATGAAGGATCAAAATGAATCTCAGCGTTTTCTTTAGCCCTGACGTTTAGCGCAAGGGCAGATAATACGGAAACGGACAGCAGCGCCGCTTTACCGGGGAGTGCGATTCCCTGCATGATGACTTCTCCAGGACAGACAAATAGCGAGTGGACTACTTAACGGTAAAATTCTGCGAACGAATGGCGCCGTAATCATCAATCCATTCAGCCTGTACCTGGCTTCCTCGTGAGGCCTTCACGTGGGGAAAAACACGATCGCTGAACGGGTCCACCATATCCACATCCGCAGTTTTTCCTGCCACGGTGAGGGTGGCGAGGGAAATAAAATAGGGCGTTGGATTGATGGCTTTCAGCCCCTGTTCCGTGGCGGCCCAGCTCAGCGCCTGAGGCGCTCTCGCTGCGCCCTCTTTCAGCGAAGCGGGACGCCAGAAGAATTTAATTCGTGAACGCACCGCCAGCTGCAGATAGTTTTCATTTTTGATCTCGCTACCGGGGCGCCCGGGGATTTCCAGCACGTTGAGCCAGTACAGGGATTCACGATCCTGCGGCAGCGCTGAGGTTGTCAGGCTGCTAATGCGCAAGGCCTGGGCCTTGCCAGAGTCAAGACGATTGATCGGCGGCGTCAGAATAAAGGGGGTGGTGATAGTATCAGGTGTAGCCTCACTATCGCCGGTATCCAGCCAGCTTTGCACTGTGAGTTCAACCGATGGATGCAACACACTTATTGAACCGCTCTGCGGGTGATTCATAGTCTAGCGTTTTTCTCGGCCTTTCG
>NZ_JBEAFR010000064.1:0-79508 GCF_040062315.1 Klebsiella sp. GW_Kp181 | reverse complement strand
CGAACTCCGTTCGATTATTCGCCGCACGGCGGCTCACCCCTTCGGGGCCAGCGCGGCAAGCGCGCTGTTCAACGCCTGCGGCGTTAGTCCGAGTCCGGGCACCACTATTTAAAGAACCTGCCCACAAGGCGGTTTTTTGCTTTTGGGGAGCCAGCACTAGCTTCCCTTCAAAGTCCCCTCCCCCTCTCTGCCAGAAAAAATTCATTGCCAGGGATTTTGCCTGCCCCACGCTCTCTCGCATCAATTGCCTGAGCGTAGGTCCGCTTGTTTTGCGGGAAAACCCTTATCACCAGCGTCGTTGAAAAAATAATCTATTTGTCTGTTAGTAGGGAAAGATAAAAAAAAGCCGAAGAATTTTAATAAACTTATAATGTGGCGTATTTCTCAGATTGTTTATGAATGAGTAAATAAATTAATACCTATTAAAATGCAAAAAAACACTCTCGACAATTATTATTTCTGGCGTAAGCAGCAAAAGGAATGAAGATGCTGAGTAACGGAGCAAAAGATTATAAAGCTAAGCTATTTGAAAATCATGATGAGAATATTCATTTTCTTTTGAATACTCCACTCTCCCTTCAGCGCCAGGTCTGGGAGTCTGCAGCCATAAAGGCAACACTACCTGCGGGTGTATGCATCGAAACGGTTAACGATACAGAGATAACTGCGGAATGGATTTCATATCCCGATTCGATAAATACCAGGATTATTCTCTATTTCCACGGCGGTGGAAATTCTCAGGGATCGTGTCTGACTCACAGAAAACTCGCTGCCTGTCTCGCACAATATTCTGGTTGCCGAACTCTGGTACTGGAATATCCTCTGGCGCCAGAAAATCGATTTCCTGCGGCCTTATTAAATTGTCATCAGGCCTATTTATGGCTGCTTGCTAATGGTTATTCAGCAGAGGACATTATCCTCGCGGGAGACTCCAGCGGTGGTGGACTGGTCATGTCGCTTTTACTCCTGTTAAAACAGCATCAAGATCCTTTGCCGGACTCGTCTGTTCTGCTGTCTCCCATGTTAGATTTCACACTTTCTGGTAAGAGCATAACGCTGTGTAAGGATCTCGATCCGCTGCTTTGCATAGAAGACCTGATAATGACCGTGAAATACTACTGTTCGGACAGTGAACGAAGCGATCCTCTTGTCTCTCCCCTGTTTGGTGATTTGTCTGGACTTCCTCCCGTATTTATTCAGGTGGGAAGCGAGGAGTTATTGCGCGATGATGCATTACGCCTCTCCCGATATGCTAAAAAGGCTGGGATGCAAGTTGAGCTTGAGATATGGGACGGGCTCTGGCATGTATTTCAGTCATCGGTGGGAAAGGTACCTGAAGCGGATGAGGCGTTACAAGCCGTAGCTAAATTTATCCGAAGGAGAGAGTCATTGCCGTGAAACGTGGCTCTCAACAAAACTATGCGCCCCCATAAAATATACGCGATTTTGTGACTCTCTATTTAGAGGCATAACGAAAGTGGTCCTTCTCTTTCTCTGACTGACGGCAGATACCTCTTCCTGTGCCTCTTTCCCTGCCCGATAATACCTCTACGCATAATCATTTGTCCTTGTTATTTAATAACTCGCCCACAGCCGGTAGATTTCAGGCGTCAATAAAGATCAACCTGCTCGAGGATTTCCAGGGTTTTCGGTAGCGCGTCACGCCATGGTCTACAGTCGCCAGGCTTAATGTTGGGTTTGTTTTTACCATGAAAGTCACTGCCGCAGGTCGCCAGCAGCGATTTATCCAGCGTGTAGTGATAAAGTTCGCGACATAGCTCCTCATCATGATAGCTGGAGAACACTTCCACGCCGCGTACGCCAAGCGGCAACATCTGTTCAATCACCGCCAACGGCTTTTCCTTCACGTTAGCGCCGATATGCGCAATGACCGGAATGCCGCCGTTGTCGATTATCAGCGCCGCCATCTCCGCCATCGGCGGCAATTCCACCGTCACCTGGCAGGGTTTGCCTCGGCCAAAAAAGTCCCAAAAAAAGTTAATTAACGGCATATCGCTGCGCGCATTCCCCGCGCGGTAAGGCAGCAGCAGATCATGATTCAGGTTGCGCGCATCCTCTAAAATAAGTTCTGCCATCTCCTCTTCCTGCGGGACCCGATCGCCGGCCATAGCATACAGGCGCTCTTCATCAAGCTGGAACCCCAGCGCCCGCAGTTTCTCCAGCTTTAGTGGCGTCGCGGCAGTTTCCAGACGATGGAAGTTGTGTTCGACGGCATCAAAATCCCGGCTGTCTCGACGAAAACCGTAGCCCAGCAGATGATAATTATTGCCCGCAAACACGCAGTCGATTTCAATCCCGGTCATCACGCTTACGCTATTTGCTCTGCCATAGCGAATAGACTCCTCAACGGATCGCGCCGTGTTGTGATCGGTTATCGCCAGGGCCGCAAGATTCGCCGCTTTAGCCATGGTAAGCAGATCGCTGACCGGGAAATCGGCATCGTTGCTATATGCCGAATGCATGTGCAAGTCGATTAATTTCATGACTTCTCCTTTAAAAGTTTTAACATTACGCCGCTGATCGCCTGCTTTGCCCTGTTAAATCGCCGATGGTTAACGGATAGCTTTGTTTTTCAGGAAGCTAAAGTCCGTTAACGGCCCCTGGAACAATCAGGCACATCGCTTATGGCAACACACGTTCAATCCTCAATAGAAATAGATTCTTCGCAGAAAGAGGAATATGGTCTGAGGTTATTATAATTTCGAGAGAAGCGAAGTCGGCTATCTATCTTTTTCACTAACATATCGGTGGACTCTTCATTCAGGAGTTTGCAAACGTGCCGGGTATCAAGGTGCAGAATTCTGCATGCCTCAAGCGTTGGGCAGAAATTCATAGAGTGGAAAGTAATTTGCTTCTCAGTTCTGTTCACCACGGGCATTTCAACCTCTGCAGCGTGGAATCGCGTTATAAGTAAGCGGTGTGCGGTGTCTAATAAATGGCTATCGCCAATATTCAACCCGGCTTTATTTTGGCAGAACCATGCAGTACGGCGGGCAATGGAATCCGCGTTCAGCGCCTTAAGGTCTTCATCGGTTGCGTTGCGCAGATGATTAATTTCGCTGCGAACGTCAGCACGATAGAGAATTGCGCATTCCCGCCGCAGAATACCTTTATGAACAATGACCTCTGTGCCCGCCTTATCAAAAGCCTCGACGCACTGAAATGCAATCCGCCGCCGCCCTTGAGCAAGTGCATCCTGAATAGAAAAACCAAAAGCTATTTCGCTTATCCCGGACCAGGCGATGGCAAATGCGCACATAGGACAAGGCTCACTGGTGGATATCAGTATGCACCCGTTTAAATTTTTGCCAATTTTTTGGCTGGCAATTTTAATCGCGTTGATTTCAGCATGTGAGGTTGCGTCTCCCTCTGTTTCCTCATAGTCATGCGCCGCCGCAACCATCTCACCATCCTTGATGATAACGGCGCCAAAACCTTTATTCCCCTCACGCAAACTCTCTTCAGCCTCACCAATGGCAACACGCATCCAGAATTCTAGCTCCATAACCCCATTCATAAAACCACATCCCACGAGTGAATTTATTTATGGCACCTGGTGACAAGTGCTATACGCTGCGTAAAAAGATAAGATGATTAATACGCATGAGATTAGTAAAGCACTAATCACAACCACGATATAATGACGCAAATCAACGTTAAGATTATTCCAAGCACATTAAAAGACGATTATTATTTAATAAGGAATTTTCCAAATGTTATTTATATCTTATCAGACACCTCAAGAAAATCACACAACTCCTTGTTTACTATAAGTTTTACCATTTAATATGAGTAAATAAGAAAATTTAAGACGAGATAAGTTTGAATTTCTGAACAATCAGATATAGTCATTGAATACGACACATCATGAGTGAAATGCTTA
This sequence comes from Klebsiella sp. GW_Kp181, assembly GCF_040062315.1. NCBI lineage: Bacteria > Pseudomonadati > Pseudomonadota > Gammaproteobacteria > Enterobacterales > Enterobacteriaceae > Klebsiella > Klebsiella sp. GW_Kp181. The sequence goes on along the minus strand of NZ_JBEAFR010000064.1, from coordinate 75,604 downwards.
CGGGAGTTATCATGGCTATCTTCATCATCAGCAATAACCAGTATCTTCGAGATGGCATTATCTGTGTCGGACAATATAACGCGATGGAAATCAAAAGCTGTCAGTGTGACGACCCGCAACTCGATCGTTTAAACTATGAAGATATTGTTATCCTGCATCTGAGTTTAGAAAACAAATGCAACGCCAGCAAACTTTCCTCGTTAAACCAGCGATGCAAAGTATTACTGATTCTGAGTTCGTCGCAGCAAGCACTCATCTGTGATGCAGATACCGTGATAAATGCTAAAGCGCCACCGGAAGTCATAATGAAAGCGCTCCGCTGCCTGATCAGACGGGTTAAGTGTAAACCGACCAAAAACCAGCGCTTAAGCAAAATTGAAAAAATCATTCTCAACAAAAGCCTTGAAGGTAAAGATACGCATGTTATCGCTGAATCTCTATCGCTCACCAGTAAGATCGTCAGCAATTACAGATATGTGGCCTGTCGAAAAATTGGCGCAGGGAAGCTAACTGATTTACTCATTATAAAAGACCATTTAAAGGACGATTATGCCAGATAATTGTGGATGATAAGCAAGCCTGACTCATCATCCGTACCGTTAATTAGCACAATACAGTAGCGGTCGTGACCCAATTTTTATCAGAAAGCTATGCTCATTTTGCTTTGAAATAATATAGCTTATTTTTTCATTTGGATAAACGTAAAAGTCAGGCAGGATGCTGGCCAGGAACTCATCCGACACAGAGTCAATGTTACCGTATCGGTTTATTTCTCTGGAGTGGAAATGGTAAGTTTCATGATTTTTGACCATATCATAGATGACATCTCTTCTGATATGGCCCTGCAGTTTCCCGCCATCCAGATAGCTACCGCTGACCGCAACGGTACCCTTACGTTCAGCAAGTGAATACATGAAATTTAAGGTCAAATTAGTTTGTGTATTATCCTTGAAGACCACGAGCGATGCCGTACACTCTTCCTTATGATTTATTTTATCGTTCACAAAATTATAGATCCCCCCTGCCAGAGCGCCAGAAATAAAAAAGCCAATCACAATTTTTATTTTATTCATCTACATTTCCACGAAAAGAGAGAGTAACACATCCGGCAGAAGCCTTCGCGGTGTAACTTTTTCTGCAAATCAACACTATAAGACTGGGAGACATCTGCGACATGGAAAAATAAACAAAGGGATACTTCTTACAGTCCAGTCCGGATTTGAAAATCAAAGACTTATAACTATTAAATTTATCAATGCTGGCATGATTATCATCTATGGTATAAAAATGGCAACCGCGATCGCTTTCAACTAATGTATAGCTGCTAAAAAAGTGTTTTTCATCATTAAAGTGCCAGAGGTAATGAAGAGAAAAAAAGCCCGCCAGGAAACTCAATGCCATAATCAAGAGTGTGACAGCCTTTGAGCGGACGTTTTTCTTATCAGCCGTATGCACGGTAGCTACAGATTCAGTGGTTGTTTTTTTTTCCGCAACGCTATCCTGCACCGTGAGAGCTGCATCAGCAGAACCTTCTGAATCTAAAGATATTTTTTCACGTTTTTCAATGTTAACGTTGGCATTGATATGAAAACCTTTACGCGGCACCGTCACGACTAATGAGTTATCCGTTTCCCCGACATCGCGCAGTCCACGCCTGACAATCGATATGTTTTGATACAAGGTATTTGCAGGAACCAGGATCCCCTCATCTTCCCAAACTTTTTTAAAAAAAGTCTGCTGGCTGACCAGCTTCGGTGAGGCTTCCAGTAAAAGGTCAAGGCAGTGGCTTGCCGGAGCCGTCAATGTGACGCTCAGCGCCGGGTTTTTCAACGAGATTAACCGTCTATTTTCAGGCCAAAATTCTATATTTTTGTTTATGATCCAATACATATGTCATTCGCGATTGATGTTAAAAGAGGTTAAAGCAGTAAGGAGATAATCGGTGCAACTGGAATTACATGCATTATAGCTAATTATATAATTGAAAAAAAATATTTGACCTTAAATTTTCATGCTTAACTTTTTGCTCCCGTTAAACTTCGCTAAAAGCGGCTGCGTCCTTTCGCGTATTAGACCGTTCACGGTCTTAAATTTGCTGAACGCAGGGATAAAAAACTCGGTCTTTAAATATAATAACCCCAGCAACTACAATCTGTTATTTTCCAACGAACGCGTTTTTTGCCATGCCAGTCTTATTCGCATGCCAGCACTCAAAGCCCTCTTCATCGTTAACGTAAAAACCTGACGCCCCGGATCATTCTTTTTCCTTTTAAACATCTTTTTTTGCTGACGGGACCCCGTCCCGTTGTTTTAGCGGACCCGCAAGCCGGGGGCTAATTCAATGGCTTCCAGCTTGAACAGCGAAACGGCGCGCCTCTGTCAATTACAGAAGAGGCGACATCGATTAACGACAGGCAATCGCATCAAGCTGAAAGAGCATACCTGTGGCCCCGCCAGTATGGGCAAACTCGGTTTGAATTGATTTTCTGGCGGGATAATGGCCGTTAAATCGCTGACGCATGACTTTTTCCATTAATGGGATATTCCATACGTCGCGAAACAGAGCATCAATTTTTACGACTGACTCCAGCGTCAGGCCGATAGCGTTAAGCCTTTCGCTCAAATTATCGAAAGCGCCATTTATCTGTTCCTCAATGGGCTTCCCGATGTTACCAATACAGTAACTCACAAAGACCAAACCACAGGATTCGACCACTCCGGATATTGCCCAGCTTTCATTAATTTCGTGCCTTATAATCTTACTCATCATTGATCCTTTTAAATCTTATATGACTGAAAGCCAAAATCAGGTCACGATTTGTGAGTGCATGGCAAAAACGCGCGTCCCGTGACGTATCATAAAAAAGCCATAGCGTAATATCCTGGTTTTCCAGTGTCAGGGATAAACCCGGACATGAAAGTAAAATACACTTTTCTCAAGGAAATCATCTCATTTAATGCTAAAAACTGTCACGTGCTGCCACATGAAATACCCTTAAAAAATCTTAAAGGTTCTTAAATACATTTAAAACCCCAAAATTAAATATCACAACATATTGATTAGAAAGAACATTATCGATTTCACTCCTCGCTATTAAAATAATAAAAACAGGTACTAAAAAACATTCATAAACAGTCAAGGCAAGGCACCTTGTTAATATCTATTTAAATTAAGCGGGATTTTTAAACAAAATTACAACATAAAACCCAGGACAATAACCTGTAATAAAGCCGCCCTCAACCGCCCCCCCCTGTGGTTCGATAGTAAAAAACCAGATAAATGAAGAGGTAATGTTATTAAGCATTTTGATAAGTGCGCTTCGTGCCATTTTTAGTCGACAGCAAATGTCATGCTGCAACTTTTATATGCCGGGAGAGGGATTTTTCCAGGCGTGAATTATGAGCGGTCAAACATTCTTAATAAGACGTTTTCAGGTGCATAGAAATAACGGGATCGTTATGTTGTTACCCAAGGCCGTTCATATGATATGGCTCTGTGTAACTTTATAGCAATATGCGCCGAATGCCTTCGGTTGCTTACATTAAGGATAATGATGTATGAAAAAATTATCAGCAGTTGCGTTTGCATTTGGTCTGTTATCTGTGTCTGCATCTCAGGCACTGGCTGCAGATGCCACCGTTAACTTCAGCGGAACCATTCTTCAGGAAGCCTGCCGTGTAGACACTTCAGACAGTACTGTGAACGTTCCGCTAGGCACCTACGGTGTTGCTCAATTTCCGACGGTTGGAACAACGACCCTTCCTGTTCCTTTCGCCATCAACTTAACGGGATGCCCGGTTTCAGGCGGCCCGACAGCTGCACTGGTGACCTTTTCAGGGGCAGCGGATGCGGCAGGCGACCTGGCATTGACCGGCGGCGGCGCAACCGGCGTATCTATTAATATCAAAAAGGCTGACGGCACCAATATCGATATTAACTCTACCGATTCAGGTATTGCGCTGACTAGCGCCGCGACCCAACAGCTCCGCTTTACGGCTAATTACATCAGTACTGCGGCTTCTGTCACCGCAGGCGTTGCTAACGCCGTAGCCCAGGTAAACATCTCGTATATGTAATTTTTGACATGCAGCGGAGGTGGTAACACCTCCGCTACCGGAGTATTAATGAAAGCGTTGCTTGTTTTATCTTTAATGACGTCATGTTTGACTTTTTCAATAAATAGTCATGCGGCGGTTTCGGTCGGCGGGACTCGCCTGGTTTTTCATGGCGATGAAAAAGAAGCATCGATTACTGTCAGCAATACGAACAAGGGCATTCCCGTTCTTATTCAGTCATGGGTGGACGAAGGGGAGAATAGCAAAGCTAAGGCCCCGTTTATGATTACCCCACCATTATTTCGTCTTGAGCCAGGCCAGGACAATACTTTGCGCGCCGTCTTTACAGGTGCAAACCTTGCGCAAGACCGGGAGTCATTATTCTGGCTAAACATTAAGACTATCCCTTCAGTTAAAAAAAATGAGGTACGGGGTAATACATTGCAGCTGGCGATCAAAAAAAGGCTGAAATTTATTTATCGCCCTTCAGCTGTGAAAGGTTTACCTGAAGAAAGCGGGGATAAACTTATCTGGAAAAAAGTCGGTAACCAGATCCAGGTGACTAACCCGACGCCGTTTTATATGAACTTCAGCGTCATTACGGTGGGCGGAAAGATATTTAAACCCACCTTACCAGAACAGACCTATGTGGCACCAGCAACAGAACGACTATTTACTATTCCAGCAGGGGCAGTCGGTAACACCGTTAGCTGGAAAATAATTAATGATTACGGTACGAGTGGCAAAGAGTTTCACTCAAAATATTAATTTTTTCTGTTCACATCTGATTAACAGGTATGGAATTTTGGACCAGTTCAATTTCAATATAAAATATACATGCCTCTTGATTATGTCTGCGCTATTCAATGCTCCAGGCATATCATTTGCAGATGAGTTTTTTAACCCTGCTTTGCTTGAGGTTCGCGAAGGGGATGGCGCGCCGACGACAGACCTCTCCGTATTTGAAGTCGTCAATGGGCAGCCAGCAGGAAACTACCGTGTAGATATCTACGTCAATAACGAAATGGTGACCGCAGATGCCCGCGATGTGATGTTTTCAAAGAACAAGGATGGAAAGCTGGATCCCTGCGTCACCCTGGCAGAACTTAGCCAATGGGGAATTGATACCGCCTCATTTCCAGAACTTGCCGTCAATGATAGCGAATGCGCCAATCTTGCGGGTATACCGGATGCATTTGCCGACTTTCAGTTTAACCGCCAAAAGCTGAATCTGAGTATCCCTCATGCGGCAATGAATACGCGCAGCCTGGATGAAGTGCCCGTTGAACGTTGGGATGAAGGTATTCCAGCCCTCCTCCTCAATTACAACATGAATAGCTATCAGAGCCGATTTAAGGGTGCAGAGACTTATGAGAGCACGTATTTGAACCTGCGTCCCGGTCTCAATATCGGTCCCTGGCGTCTGCGCAACTACACCACCTTTGAGCATAGTAATCAGAGTGGAAGTAAATGGGACAACGTCTATAGCTATCTTCAGCGGAATATTATCTCTTTGCGCAGCCAGCTGACGTTAGGCGACAGTTCAGCACCAGCTGATGTCTTCGATAGCGTGCCGTTTCGTGGTTTTCAGATGGCCTCGGACGACGACATGCTGCCTTCCAGCGTACGTAACTACGCGCCTGTGATTCGAGGGGTTGCCCGCAGCAACGCCCTGGTCACCATCCGTCAGAACGGCTACGTGGTCTATGAGACCAAAGTGGCGCCGGGGGCGTTTGAGATCTCCGATCTGGCCTCCACCGGGGGAGCAGGCGATCTTGACGTGACCATCAAAGAAGCCGACGGCAGCGAGCAGCACTTGCGCATCCCCTACGCATCTTTGCCTGTTCTACAGCGTGAAGGTAAGTTTCGCTATAGCGTAACGGGCGGTCAATTCCGCTCCTACGATTCTCGCACGGAAAAAAACCTGTTTGTTCAGGGGACCGGAATTTACGGCCTTCCATGGGGCTTTACGCTCTACGGCGGCGTGCAAAACGCAGGCAATAAATATCAGTCATATGCGTTGGGTGTGGGTAAGAATATCGGTAGCTGGGGCGCCTTTTCCGCCGACGCCATCCATTCCCGATCCATGTCGACCGATACCGGCAGGCAACAGGGCCAGTCGCTCCGGGTACGCTATAGCAAAAATTTCCTGCAGACGGGAACGAACTTTACCATCGCCGGCTATCGCTATTCCACCTCCGGATTTCGCTCGCTGGAAGAAACGCTGGGGACCTACCGCAGCGATAATAACATTCCTTCTTATATCACCGATCGCCGGCGCAACCGTGCAGAGCTGTCGCTGAATCAGGATCTTGGCGATAACTTTGGAGCGTTGAATGCATCCTTGATTAGCGAGGATTACTGGCAGAAAGAACGTAACAGCCTGTCGGCGAACCTGGGGTATTACAAAAATTTCAACGCGATTGGTATCAGTCTGAACTACTCCTGGAACCGGAATACCGGACGGTATGGCCATGCCGAACAGGATAATGTGGTCTCCTTTGAAATCAATGTGCCGCTGGATAAATTCCTCAACCGGACATACGCCTCATACGGGACAACCCATGCGAGTGGAAACGGGACCAGCCACAACCTGCGACTGAATGGTTCAGCCTTTGAGGATGCCAGTCTTGACTGGGGGATAAACGCGACGCACGCCGGGCGCAGCGAACAACAAGTCGTCGGGGGCAACGTCAGTTGGAAGGCAAGCTACGGAACGTTAAATGGTTCCTACAGCCGCAGCCGCGACAGTCAACAGCTGGGGTATGGCATAGCCGGTGGGGTAGTGATTCATGAGAATGGTATCACGCTGTCCCAATCGCTGGGTGAAACCATCGGGTTAGTTAAGGCTCCTGGCGCTGAAGGCATTGGCATCAATAACTACGCCGATATCTCTACGGACAGCCGGGGCTATGCGGTTGTTCCTTATCTGACACCCTATCGCCGCAATGATATTAGCCTGAATAGCAAGACCCTGCGGGACGATACCGATATCACCTATATGACCAATAAAGTTGTCCCCACCCGCGGGGCTATTGTCAGGGCGGAGTATAAAACCGCCATTGGCCACCGTGTCCTGATGACATTAACGCTGCCCGACGGTAAACCGGTCCCCTTTGGCGCAATGGCGTCGCTGCTTAAAAGTGAAGAAAACGCGTCAATTGTCGGTGATGGCGGAGAAGTGCTGCTGAGCGGTTTACCGCAAAAAGGGACGCTGCAGGTGAAATGGGGGAATGGCCAGGGGCAGGAAACCGCCTGCCGGGCGGATTATATAGCCCATAAATCTGCTGGCGCATCCGGTCTCTGGAACGCGACGAGCGTCTGTCAATAATTCTGCGCCCTTGGGCGAAGTAAATAGCACTCCTTACGAGGAAGAACAGAATGAAGTGGTTTGTGTTTATGTTCGTTGCCATCGCAGCGACGCTGATGGTCACCCCTGAAGCCAATAGCGGATCGTTTGATCCGGTAACCGGCGCTTATACTACGGATCCGATAACCGTCACGCTGACGCCAAGGACCGTTACGGCCAGCGCGTCGGTAATCGCTAATGGTGAAAGGGTTTACTGGACCGGCAATAATTATACTCAACGTGGAGGACCATTTTACTGGGGGCCGCATACCCATACAATGAGCAGTTCTGCTATTGCCACAACCGCCGCAACAAATATTAACGCAACTGGGGTATGCTCAGCATCTGCCAGCGGTACATCGCTTACCATAAGCGGATGCTTCTCCTTTATGGAGCCTTATATGATCTACATGGGCAAAAGCGCCTCTTGTAAATCGTTTTATAGTGTACTGAGCAATATAAATTCTTTAACGAATTTTGGGGAATTTGTTGGTCTGACCTTTAATTTAGGTTCTACTCAACGAGATTACTCATTAAGTAAATCAGCAATATCAAGCGTCAATACGACTTCTGTTACTTATCCGCGCCAGACGGTCGGGCCATTTCAAGTATCGTCTTCTCCGTATGACGCCAACATGAGGGCGACACTCACCGCCAAAACACCACCTTATGTTTATTTCAACTGTTCCGTACCACAAGGTGCGAGCTTAACTCTGAGCACAGCGACAGTCATCGCGCGGGCTTTTGAGATGGTAACCACGGTCAACAAACCCGCCTATGCTCCGACGATTAGTTACTCGCCGGCGCTTCCTATAACCAATACTATCGCCGTTAATATCCGCAATATTGCTGCGATAGAAATTCTCCCCAGCACGGTATTCAACACCGGAACTATCTCCGCCTGGCGCACAACCTATATGGAACAACCGCTTACCGTAACCGGACAGGGCAATATAACCCGCAATTTTGGCGCATCGGAAAACTTTAACGTTCTTGAATCATGGAGCTGCGCGACAACAGGGCAAATCGACTTTCGAATAATGCGCGACAATACCAACGCCAACGTCTGTTCGGGCGCCACCTATACCCACCCCGTGCAGACGCCACAGTCGTTGACGGCGCAGTGGAAAGCGCAAAGCTCGAACGCCTCAGGCGCCTGGAGCGCCAGGGCAACGGTCACCTTTACGCTACCCTAGATTATTGGCTTAATCGTTAACGCCCGGCATCGCTTTATACTGGCGATGTCGCCGATGGCAAGAGCGCGCCCCGCCTGTCGCTCAAAGAGAATCACCCCGACACGGCGGCCAGCAATGACCGCCGCGCTGCGTTTAAGTTATAACCAAAACAACATGCTAAAACCGGTCAAAACGACGATACAGGCAATATTCAAAAACAGGCCGGCGCGCATCATCTCCTGCTGCTTGATATGGCCGGTGGCGAAAACGATAGCGTTTGGCGGCGTCGCCACGGGCAGCATAAAAGCGCATGAAGCCGCAATGGCAATCAATACCGACAGAATCACAGGCGACATGCCGAACGCTTCGGCCACTGAGGCAAATACGGGAATAAGCAAAGCGGCGCTGGCCGTATTACTGGCAAACTCGGTCAGAAACACCACGAATGTTGCAATCACCAGGATAATAATAAATATCCCCATATGAGCCACCATCCCGCTAATCTGGTTTGCCAGGAACAGACTGGTGCCCGTCTCTTTCAACACATTACTTAAGCAGATACCGCCGCCGAATAATAACAGCACGCCCCAGTCAGCCGTTTTTTCTATATCCTTCCAGTGAACCACCCGGGCGAAATTGACTAATATAATGGCGCCTAAAGCCACAATGGTATCGAAGGATTTAAAACCGCCCAGCAGGTCGTTAATGGGTCCGCTGAAAATCCAGAAGAATACGGTAAGCGCAAAAATAGCCAGGGTGACAACTTTGCCTTTATCCCAATCGACCTGTTCAGTGTTCGTTTCAAAGGTCCCCTTAAGTTCCGGCCTGAACACGAGGTAAAGAATCGCAATAGCGACAGGCAGTAAGACGATCATTGCCGGGAAACCGAACTTCATCCAGTCAAAGAAGGAGAGCCCCACCTCGGCGGCGGCAATCGCATTCGGTGGACTGCCGACGATCGTCGCCATCCCGCCAATGCTGGCGCTATAGGCAATCCCCAGGAGCACAAACACATAGGTCGAATGGCTGTTTTTGCCATCGACTTTACTCAGGATCCCCAATACCAGCGGCATCATCATTGCGGCCGTCGCCGTATTACTGATCCACATTGACAGCAGCGCCGTCACGCCAAACAGCATAAAGACCGCGAGGCTCATTTTGCCCCTCGCCATCGCTAATACTTTATCGGCAATGACTTTATCCAGCCCCTGCACATGCATCGCCGCCGCCAGAGCAAAGCCGCCGAGGAAAAGGAATATCGTAGAGTTAGCGAAACTGTTTAGCGCCGCCTGGGTATTAAATACCCCCAACAGCACGGCCATGACGGGAACCATTATTGCCGTAACGGTCACGTGCAGCGCTTCCGTTAACCATAATACGGCGATAAAAGCGAGCATACTCAGTCCCATGACCACCTTCGGCTCATAGGGTAGCGTGTTGTAGAGAACGATAAACAGAACAATATCGAGCAAAATGATGATGCTGTTACGATTAAAAAACCACTCGTGGGTATTGGTAGGTAAAGGACTCATGTCGTTTTTATTCATAGTAGCTTCCTTGTAACTGGTTACGACTGAATCATTACATGTATATGTCTTTCAGGTATAAATTATGTTCCTGTTCTGTTAACTGGATCGTACCAGACAATTTCCTGGCTGATTAACCTGCAGGGCAGGATATTTTTGGAAAAAGGGTTCCTGATATATATTTTTTATTGAAACGAGAAGGAGCGTCTTATCAGGAATAATTCATCCATCTGAATTTGTTCCGTTGAACAATGTCCCGGTATACCGGCGCTGATATTTTCGCTGGCACCTGAAAATTGCCGCTGGAAACTATCGAATATTTTTGGCAATCCTTTTCTGAAATAGAGATAAAGCAGCGCGTAAAAACGGATAATTCGGCGAAAAACCGGGCAAAAGCGCGCTATTCTGGAAATCGACACGCCCAGGCGGCTAACAACCTTTCCCTCCGGACGGCTAAAAAGCATCTTATATTCCTTTTTGCTCTTAGCGGCAGACAAAAGTTCTTTAAAATGCCAATTTTGCAGCCCTACCATTCAAATCATCTCGATACGAATGGGCAAAATGTTATGTCAGTTTTTCATTCCGTTAGCGACCTGATTGGTCATACTCCCCTGCTGCAGCTTCATAAGCTGGATACCGGCCCCTGCAGCCTGTTTCTGAAACTGGAAAATCAAAATCCCGGCGGCTCGATAAAAGACCGCGTCGCGCTATCCATGATTACGCAGGCAGAGCGCGAAGGAAAATTAAAACCCGGCGGCACGATTATCGAAGCCACCGCCGGCAATACTGGCCTCGGGCTGGCGCTGATCGCCGCGCAGAAAAATTATCGCCTGATCCTGGTGGTGCCGGACAAAATGAGCCGCGAGAAGATTTTCCACCTGCGCGCGCTGGGAGCACAGGTACAGCTTACCCGCTCGGACGTTAACAAAGGCCATCCCGCCTACTATCAGGACTACGCCCGGCGTCTTGCAGACGAAACGCCAGGCGCCTTTTATATCGACCAGTTTAATAACGAGGCTAATCCGCTGGCGCATGCCACCACCACTGCCCCGGAAATCTTCCGGCAGCTGGAGGGCGATATCGACGCGATTGTCGTCGGCGTCGGCTCCGGCGGAACGCTCGGCGGGCTGCAGGCCTGGTTTGCTGAGCACTCCCCTGAAACGGAATTTATCCTCGCCGATCCGGCGGGCTCCATTCTGGCGGACCAGGTCGAAACCGGGCGCTACGGTGAAACCGGCTCCTGGCTGGTTGAAGGGATCGGCGAAGACTTTATTCCGCCGCTGGCCCATCTTGAAGGCGTCCGCAGCGCATACCGCGTCACCGATAGCGAAGCTTTCGCCACCGCCCGCCAGCTGCTGCAGGTTGAAGGCATTCTGGCAGGCTCCTCTACCGGAACATTGCTCACCGCCGCCCTGCGCTACTGCCGGTCGCAGACATCCCCTAAACGCGTGGTGACCTTCGCCTGCGACAGCGGCAATAAATATTTATCAAAGATGTTTAACGATGACTGGATGCGCCAGCAGGGCTTTTTAAGCCGCCCTTCGCGCGGCGACCTCAGCGATTTTATCGCTCTGCGCCACGACGAAGGGGCAACCGTCACCGCCGCGCCGGACGATACCCTGGCGGCCATCCTCGCGCGCATGCGTCTCTACGACATCTCACAACTACCGGTGCTGGAAAACGGCCGCGTCGTCGGCATCGTCGACGAATGGGATCTGATTAGCCACGTCCAGGGCGACAGTCAGCGCTTTTCTCTGCCGGTCAGGGAAGCGATGACCCGTAACGTGGAGACCCTGGATAAGCACGCGCCGGAAAGCGCGCTGAAGGCCATTTTCGATCGCGGTCTGGTGGCCGTTATCGCCGACAACGATCGTTTTCTTGGCCTCATTACCCGCAGCGATGTGCTGACCACCTGGCGTAACCGACTCGAACAGTAAGGACTTCTTAATGACAAATTTGCATACCCTGAGCGTACATAGCGGCACATTTACCGATGAACACGGCGCAGTGATGCCGCCTATTTATGCCACCTCCACCTTTGCCCAGCCCGCGCCGGGCCAGCATACCGGGTACGAATATTCCCGCAGCGGCAACCCGACGCGCCACGCGCTGGAGACGGCGATTGCCGACCTGGAAAGCGGCACGCGCGGCTACGCCTTTGCTTCCGGCCTTGCGGCCATCTCAACCGTGCTGGAGCTGCTGGATAAAGACAGCCACCTGGTCGCCGTCGACGATGTCTACGGCGGCACATACCGGCTGATTGAAAACGTTCGCCGCCGCAGCGCCGGCCTGCGGGTGAGCTGGGTGAAGCCCGACGATCTGGCGGCCATCGAAGCGGCTATTCAACCCGACACGCGCATGATCTGGGTTGAAACGCCGACCAACCCGCTGCTTAAGCTGGCCGACCTCAGCGCCATCGCCGCCATTGCGCGGCGGCACAATATTATCAGCGTTACCGACAACACCTTCGCCTCGCCGGCCATCCATCGTCCGCTTGAGCTGGGCTTTGATATCGTGGTGCATTCGGCGACCAAGTACCTTAACGGCCACTCCGATGTGGTCGCCGGACTGGCGGTGGTCGGCGACAACACCGCGCTGGCGGAAAAGCTGGGCTATCTACAAAACGCGGTTGGCGGCGTGCTCGATCCGTTCAGCAGTTTCCTGACGCTGCGCGGTATTCGTACCCTGGCGCTGCGTATGGAGCGCCACAGCAGCAATGCGCTGCTGCTTGCCGAGTGGCTGGAGCAGCAGCCGCAGGTCGAAAGGGTCTGGTTCCCGTGGCTGGCCTCGCATCCGCATCATCAGCTGGCGCGCAGGCAGATGGCGCTTCCCGGCGGGATGATTTCCGTGGTGGTCAAAGGCGACGATGGCTACGCCGAGCGGATCATACGCAAGCTGAAGCTGTTTACGCTCGCAGAGAGCCTCGGCGGCGTGGAAAGCCTGGTGAGCCAGCCGTTTAGCATGACCCACGCATCGATCCCGCTGGAGCAGCGTTTAGCCAACGGCATTACTCCCCAGCTGATTCGTCTGTCGGTAGGGATAGAAGATCCGCAGGATCTGATCGCCGACTGGCGCCACGCGCTGCGCGACTAAGCAGATTGCCCGGCGGTGCCTGACGCCTTGCCGGGCCAACAAGACCCCCATAGCATCAGGCCGCCGCCCGGCAGAGAATTAAGCGGTCCGCCCGTTCTGGCGTTGCCCCTGCAGAAGATGCTCAACAAAGCGCGTCAGCTTCGGCAGCGGCCGCAGATCCTGCCGCCAGAGCAGGTGAACCGGCCTCGGCTGCGGGGTATACGCCTCCAGCACGCGCACCAGTTTACCGCTCTCCAGCGCATCGGCCAGCAGGACTTCCGGCTGCAACACCAGTCCGGCCCCGGCGATCGCCGCCGTTCGCAGGGCATAGCCGTCATTGCAGCGCAGAACAGCGTCGCGCTTCCAGCGGACGCCCTCCTCGGCGCCAGGCAGCCTCCACTCATTGCGCGCGGTCCACACCGTATGCGACAAACAGAGGTGATCGGCCAGGTCAGCAGGCGTCGTCGGCGTACCGTAGCGGGCTAAATACCCGGGCGCAGCGCAGATCGTCATCCGGTAGGGCGCGAGATATTTTGCCACCAGATCGCTATTGCGGATCTCGCCGATGCGGATCGCCAAATCGAACCCCTCATCCACCAGATCGACCATCCGGTTAGTCAGATCCAGTTCCACGCGCACGTCGGGCCATGCCTGCAGAAACGTGGCGGTCAGCGGAGCAATGACGCAGGCGCCAAACGACGTCGGCGCGCTTACCCGCAGCGTGCCCGCGGGCGCGATCCGCAGCCTCTCCACCGCGCTCTCGGCGATTGAAACCTGCTCCAGGACGCGTTTCGCCTCGTCAAAATAGACCCGCCCGGCGTCGGTGAGGCTCTGGCGGCGGGTATTGCGCTCAAGAAGACGGGTATTAAGCTGCCGTTCGATCAGCGCGATATATTTCCCGACCATCACCGCCGACATCTCGAGCCGCGCCGCGGCGCCGGTAAAGCTGCCGCACTCCACGACCGCAATAAAGGTCTCCATCGCCCGTAGCTTATCCATATTACAAACCTCAGGTTAGTAATCATTTAACTTTCAGCCAGTTTATCCGCTATCTGTTTTATTAAAGAATAACCTCTCATCCGAGAGAGGAACCTGCTATGAAAATCATCGTTATTGGCGCCAGCGGTACCGTTGGCCGCGCGGTTGCGCAAGAATTAAACCAGCGTCATGAAGTTATTCGCGTCGGCCGCACTCAGGGCGACTATCAGGTTGATATCACCTCACAGCAGAGCGTGCAGAGCCTGTTTGAGAAAATCGGTCAGGTAGACGCGATTGTTTCCGCCACCGGTAATCTGTTCTTTGGCCCGCTGGCGACCATGACCGATCGCGATTTCAACCAGGGCTTACAGGATAAGCTCCTGGGGCAGATTCGCCTGGCGCTGACCGGCCAGCATTATCTTAACGATGGCGGCTCGATTACGCTGATTAGCGGGATCGTGGCGCATGAGCCTATCGCTCAGGGCGTCAATGCCACCACCGTGAACGCCGGGCTGGAGGGGTTTGTTCGCGCCGCCGCTTGTGAACTGCCGCGCGGGATCCGTATTAACCTGATTAGCCCCACTGTATTAACGGAATCGGCGGCAGCCTACGACGGTTTCTTCCCCGGCTTTGCCAGCGTCCCTGCCGCCAGCGTGGCTCAGGCCTACCGTCGCAGCGTGGAAGGCGTTCAGAGCGGGCGGATCTATCGGGTCGGCTATTGACCGACACCGCAGCGGGCTGGAGTCAGGCTGCCGGCCCGCGACGGCGCTTACATCCTGTGCCTGCAGCGGTTACACTGGTTCTTCAATTTGCTTTTTTGAATCACTCATGCTGAAGAAACTCGCTTTTATTATCCCGCTTATCGCGCTTATCGCCCTGCTTATCTGGTGGTTCACGCCGCGCTACTCCGCAGAGGACGAAGCGTACTACCGCTCCGTTTTCTGCGTGATCGACCACCAGGATAGCCAGACATTTCTCCGCGATATGGAAAATATCATTGAAGGCGGCAATTCAGATTATGCGCTGCATAAAGCCCATTACGTTCCCGCGCTGGGCCAGCGGATGCTGGACACCTGGCAGCAGCTCACTCCGGAAGAGCAGAAAAGCCTCGGCCAGGATCAGCAGCGCTGCCGCCAGCTGATGAGCGAAAAACAGCGTTCACGCTAAACAGGCGCGCGGCGTAAAACGCAGCGCTGAAAGGAAAGGTAAAACAGAAATGATGTTTCACAAGGTGATGGACAGCCGCAGCCCTCATGACGACTGCGGTTGCCTTTACCAGAAAAAGTAGTTGATCTGGTAGCGACTAGCTCTTATTTTGCTTCTCAGTTTTTAAACGAGATGAAACTGATGCCTACTATTACCGCCAGTAGTATGAAAGAAGCAAAAGAGTTAATGAACTGTGGCAAATACAGAGAAATCGTTCTCAATTTCGATATTGATGCTGACGATTTCTTTACCCTCGCCACCTCACAATCAGCCACAAAAGTAACCATTACGGACAGAAACAATCGCTCATCGGTAAAAGCAGAAAAATAATAAAAACCCCTGAGGCTTCTTATGTTGTTAGCTATTGGTACCATCGCTGTCGCTTTTCTCTCCTCATTGATGCTGATCTGGCTTGACGATCGCATTGCCGACCAGGATTAAACCCCGGGCTGGCGATAAGCCGCCAGAACCCCAGCACTACGTTTCTCTCGCCCGTCGTCAGCGATGACGGGCGATGCCAAAACCGCTCACGCCATTCAACTTCAGCTCCCCTCATTGTGCTCGCCGGACAGGCAAGGATTAGCCTGAATTCAGGCCATAAATAGAAGAAACGTGGGCGGAGAGCGCTCCGCGCCGACCAGCGGCGCGAAGCAAGGCGATTACAGCGATTTCGCCAGGCGCTCGACGGCGGTCATCAGACCGTCAGCCGATACCGTAGAGTAGGAGAGACGCAGCGTGCGGGTATCCGGGTTGTCGTTATAGAACGCTTCCCCAGGCACGTAGACCACGCCGTTTTCCAGCGTTTTCTTCATCCATTCCATGGTATCGAACGGATAGCGGAAGCGAGCCCACAGGAACATACCGCCTTTAGGACGGCTGAACTCCAGATGCTCGCCAAGCTGCGATTCCAGCGCGTCGGCCAGCGCCACGCACTTCTTGCGGTAATCTTCGCGGATCAGAGCAATCTGCTTTTCCAGACGGTTCATGCTCAGGTATTCCGCAGTGATGACCTGCGATAGCATGTTGGTGTGCAGATCCGCCGCCTGCTTGACGATCACCGTCTGCTGCGCCAGCCAGTCCGGCATCACGATCCAGCCAATACGCATCCCCGGCGCGAGGATCTTGGAGAAGGTGGAGGTATACACCACCTGATCGACACAGCCCAGTTCAACCGCGTGCTGATACAGCGGACGGCGCACTTCATCGGTGAAGCTGATTTCACCGTACGGATCGTCTTCAATGATCACGAAGTCGTGCTTTTTCGCCAGCTCAACCAGGCGACGACGGCGCGCTTCGCTGAGGGTCTTCCCGCCTGGGTTGCCAAACGTCGGCACCAGGTAAACGGCTTTCACGCGCGTGGTTTCCAGCAGATCGGCCAGCTGTTCCACCAGCATGCCGTCATCATCGGTATCCACGCTGAGAATATTGGCCTGCGCCAGCTGGAAGACCTGCAGCGCCGCCAGATAGGTCGGGCGCTCAACGACAATCGCATCGCCCGGATCGAGGAGCGTGCGGGCGACGATATCCAGCGACTGCTGCGAACCGGAAGTGATATAAACGTGGCTTGCCGGGCAGTCCACGCCGCGCGCCTGACACAGTTCGCTGACGGCCTGACGCAGCGGCGGATAACCTTCGGTCAAACCGTACTGGAACGCATCGTTAAAGCGCCCGTTCATCACCTGCTGCACCGCCAGGTTCAGGCCTTCGGTATCAAAAAGCTCCGGAGCCGGAATGCCGCCGCCCAGGGAGATCACGCCGGGCAGTTTACTGTGCTTGAGGAGTTCGCGGACGGCGGAGGGCTTAAGTTCACCCGCGCGGGCGGCGAGTCGCCGATCGTGCATACTATTTTCCTTTTCTGTCTTGTTGTTGTGATGTTTTATCTGTTTTTTACCGATAACTCCCCCGGTCGCACTATGCTCACTGGGGCTACGGGTTCGTATGTTCGGTAGCCCGGACAGATGCGCAGCATCGCCTCCGGGATATTCTTCAGCATCCTGCGGCCTTCCCCCGGGGGCGGCGCGATGCGCCTTGCCCGGGCTACAAATGCCGCAGGTGACGAGAACCGCAGCCCGGATAAGGCGCTCACCGCCGTAATCCGGGATAAAATTTAACGGCTATCGTTGTCTTTTAGCACGATTAGCGGCTCAATATCGCTCTCTTTTTTGACCACCAGAGAATCGTCTCCGCGCAGGCAGGTACCGCCATAGTTACCGCCAACGGTAAAGGTGCAAACCTGGATGTATTTGCCATCCACCTTCGGCAGGCACCACAGCTGCTGGTAAATATTTTTGCGATCGAAAAACTGGCCGCTGGTTTGATCCAGCACTTCATCCTGCGGGCCAATCAGATCGATATTGCTGCCGCAGCGGCCTGAGATTGGCTTAACCGCATAGCCGCTTTCCGCCAGCTGCTCGTTGACCACAAAATCGGTATCCAGGAGATAGCGATGATTAGGGAACAGCGACCAAAGCACCGGCAAAATCGCCTTGTTGCCGGGGATAACCGTCCACAGCGGCTCGAAGACTAGCACTTCCGGGCGCAGCAGGACGTCAATCAGACGCACTTCATTATCAGGGTGCCCGGTACGGATCGGCACCGCCGCGTACTCGTCGGCGCTGACTTCGCGCACCTGCTCAATGGCGGTCTCCCATGCCCAGGTTTTCCAGACGCAGTTAACCAGGCGTCCATCGGCATCAATTAACTGCCCGGCGGCATCCCAGCGCAGCTCATCAAGGCCGTAAAGAATTTTGCTCTCGAAACCGGCCTGCGTCAGCGAACGCTGGATAAACTGCGCGTGGTAGTTCTCCTCCAGATCCTTATCCTGCATGATGTGCACAAATGGGCGCGCCCGGCTGTGCTTCCACGCCCCGGCAAGCTCATCGAGCAGGTTTTCCGCCGGGTTATGGCCGGTGCCGCAGTAGCCCTGCTTCAGCCACTGTTCGAGGATCAGCCCGCCTTCGGTATGACAGGACGCGGAGTCGGCGTTGTACTCATACACCTTGAGCCCGCGCTCATCCATACAGAAATCCATACGACCGGTAATCATATGATGGCGTCGGCGCTGCCACGAGAGGCGCAGGCGAGGCCAGAGAATTTTCGGAATATCGAACAGCGCCAGCAGGCTATCGTCCTTCATCACCTTGTCGGTAGCGTGCAGGTACATCAGATGCAGCTCGTTGGTGGCTTTGATGAGCTCCTGCTCGGCGCTTTCGGTAATAGTGAAATACTGGTAAGGGTCTTTATTGATGACGTGGCCGTTGGCTTCGACATAGGCTTTTTGCAGGGAATCTTTCTCGTTGAGCCAATTGCCGCGAAACTGGCCTTTGTTCGGCAACCGCGCGCCTTTAATCGCCATCGCCTCACCCGGCAGCACCGGCTGCGGCAGGCTGAATTCGGTATCGGCGGTTTGGATCATCCAGCCAAGGATTTCGGTATCGGCAAAGGTGTCTTTAATCGTGTAGAGGCCATTTTTCACTTCCAGCGTCAGCTCGCGGGTCCACTGCTGCCCCTGCGGTAGCGGCGAGTGAATCACGTTCTGTTCGGCGATCCTCACCTTGTTCCCTACCAGCTGAGTAATGACCGCCACGTGGCCCGTGTGCTTGAACTCGCCGCCTTTCTGCCAGATCAGCAGCGAGCCGGCGATCGGCGGACGACGAGAGCCGTTGGCGAACGCCTGCAGCGGCAGAATATTGTCGTTGACCACCTCGCGTAAAAAACGCAGGGAGAAAATCTCGTAGGCCATGCCGACATCGGTGAAAACAAAACCGTAGGTGAGGAACAGAAAGCGGCGCGCGAACTCCACGCACTGCCATTTATGCCCCATATACTCATTACCGATATAGCTGCGGAACGTGGCGTCATCCGGATAATCTTGCGGATTTAAGCTACTGTAATTAGATGAATAAATCGCCACGCCGCCCGGTGCGTAGCCTAATAGTGTACCAAACGGGGCGTCACTGTTTGTCGAACCTTTGCTCATTTAGCCTGACCTCAAATTAATGCAGCCCGGGCAGTTGGCGAAACAAAACTCCCTCTTCTTATCCTGCCGCAGGCACTTACCAGACAGAGGTGAAGTGATGATACCACTCATTCGATTCGCTAATCGTGCCCTTAAGGAAAATAAGCCTGCGCCCCCGGGCAAAAGTGATATCGTTATTTGAGATAAAAAATTATCAGGAGCCGACAATGAGCACACCTTCGCATCTGACCGCCCAACCGCTGGTCTGGGGTCATGGGCCACGCACCTTTGAGGTGTTCCTTGAACCCACCTGCCCCTATTCCGTTCGCGCCTTTAATAAGCTTGATGACCTGCTGGATGAAGTTGGCGCAGATAACGTGACGATCAAAATACGTTTGCAGTCTCAACCGTGGCATCTGTTCTCCGGCGTCATCGTCCGCTGTATTCTCGCCGCGTCAACCCTCCCGCACGGCCGCGAGCAGGCGCATAAGGTGCTTAAAGCCGTCGCCGACCACCGCGAAGAGTTTGAGTTTACCGACCACTGTAGCGGGCCGAATATGGACGCCACGCCGCAGCAGATTATTGAGCGTCTCGAACGCTACAGCCGCGTCTCGCTGGCCGCGGCGTTTGCCCGTCCCGAGCTGCAAAACGAGATCAAATGGCATAGCAAATACGCCCGCCAGAACGGCATCCACGTGTCGCCGACCTTTATGGTTAATGGCCTGGTGCAGGCGGATCTCGGCAGCGGCGACGACGTCAGCGTATGGGCCGCGCGGATTCTGGCTTAGACCGGCGCTCCGGCACGGTAACGTCACGACTTCAACACCTCACTAAAAAGGCAGATCAGCATGTCAGAGAATAACTACCAGCCACCTAAAGTGTGGGAATGGAAGCAAAACAACGGCGGCGCATTCGCCAATATCAACCGCCCGGTCTCCGGCGCAACGCACGAGCGGGAACTGCCGGTGGGCGCGCATCCGCTTCAGCTCTATTCGCTGGGGACGCCCAACGGCCAGAAGGTGACCATCATGCTGGAAGAGCTGCTGGCGTTAGGCGTTAGCGGCGCGGAATATGACGCCTGGCTGATTCGCATCGGTGAAGGCGATCAGTTCTCCAGCGGCTTTGTGGAGGTTAATCCAAACTCAAAAATCCCGGCGCTCCGCGACCATTCCACCACTCCGCCGACCCGCGTTTTTGAATCCGGCAGCATCCTGCTCTATCTGGCGGAAAAGTTCGGTTTCTTCCTGCCAAAAGATCCGGCAGGCCGCACTGAAACCCTCAACTGGCTGTTCTGGCTGCAGGGCGCGGCCCCGTTCCTCGGCGGCGGCTTTGGCCACTTCTTTAGCTATGCGCCGGTGAAAATCGAATACGCGATAGACCGCTTTACGATGGAAGCCAAACGCCAGCTTGACGTGCTGGACAAGCAGCTTGCCCGCGGTCGTTTTGTGGCGGGAGAAGAGTACACCATCGCCGATATGGCCATCTGGCCGTGGTACGGCAACGTGGTGCTGGGGAATGTCTATAATGCCGCCGAATTCCTTGATGCCGGAAGCTATAAAAACGTGCTGCGTTGGGCGCAGGATGTTGGCAATCGCCCCGCCGTACAGCGTGGACGCATGGTTAACCGTACCTCTGGCCCGCTCAATGAGCAGCTTCATGAGCGCCATGCCGCCAGCGACTTCGAAACGCAAACCGAAGATAAGCGCCAGGCGTAACGCTCTGGCCCACCGGAGGCGCCGCCTCCGGTTTTTAGCTTTCCAGCCGATAGCCCGCCATAAAGTAGCGCATCGCGGTCGAAGAACCGCCCTCTTTGAAGAAGTCCATCACCATGTCTCTTTCCAGGCCATAGCGACGAGTGAGGATCCCCGCTTCCCAGGCGCTGAGCTGGCGGTCGCCGGTTTTTTCAAACATGCGGTGCGAGTAGCCGAGCACAAACCCGCGTTTATAGTCGGTGCAAAAATTCGCCGCATGCGCGGCGGTGTCAGCATGGGATGCCTGTAGCCCCGCCATTAAGCCTTTTCCAAAATGATTTTCCATCGCGCTCTCCCAATCGTTATATAATAAATTATATAGCGATTTTTTGAGCGAGCGGTAGCGCTATTTATGGCGTTTGCGCTAGCGTAAATACTTTTCAAACCACGCCAGCGTACGTTGCCAGGCCAGGTCAGCCGCAGCCCGATCGTAGCGCGGCGTGGAATCATTATGAAAGCCGTGATTCACGCCCTGATAGAGATAGGCCTCGTAGACTTTATTATGCACCTTCAGCGCCTGTTCATAGGCGGGCCAGCCTTCATTAATGCCGCTATCGAGTCCGGCGTAATGCAGCAGCAGCGGCGCTTTAATTTTATCGACCTCCTTCAACGGCGGCTGGCGGCCGTAAAACGGCACCGCGCAGGCCAGCTCCGGGATCGCCACCGCCGCCGCGTTGCTGACGCCGCCGCCGTAGCAAAAACCGGTGATACCGACCTTCCCCGTCGCCTGCGGATGCTTCGCCATAAATTCGACCGCCGCAAAAAAGTCATTCATCAGCTTCACGGGATCGACTTTCTGCTGTAGCGCGCGGCCTTCATCATCATTCCCCGGATAGCCGCCGACGGAGCTCAGGCCATCCGGCGCCAGCGCGATATACCCCGCTTTCGCTACCCGCCGGGCTACGTCTTCAATATAGGGGTTCAGGCCGCGGTTCTCATGAACCACCACCACGGCGGGCGCTTTGTCGGCTATTTTCGTCGGCGTCACCAGGTAAGCCCGCACTTCGCCGTGGCCATCAGGAGAGGGATAATGAATATACTCCGGGCGGATATCCGGGTCGGTGAACGGTACCTGCTCTGCCAGGGCATAGTCGGGCTTCAGCAGATTAAACAGCGCCAGCGCGGTCATCCCGCCGACGGTATATTTCCCCGCCAGCTGGAGAAACTCGCGTTTGCTGATTTTGCCGTGGGCATAGTAGTCATAATACTCGAGCAGCTGCTGCGGGAAATCTTTGGCCGTTAATCGCGTCATCACCCTGCCTCCGTTGTTAAGCGCCCTTTAAGCAAAGCAGAAGCCCGGACATACGCCAGCGCAGAAAAGCAGAAACGGGGAGAAAAAAGCCCAGCGGCTAACGCCGCCGGGAGAGAAGGGATCAGTGTTTCACTTTGGTCAGACGATCGAGGTAGCCCATAACAAAGGCCGAGAGCACAAAGGTCAGGTGGATGATGACGTACCACATCAGCTTATTGTCCGGGACGTTTTTCGCATCCATAAACACCCGCAGCAGGTGAATAGAGGAGATCGCCACGATGGAGGCGGCAACCTTATTTTTCAGCGACGTCGCGTCCATTTTGCCCAGCCAGCTGAGTTTTTCTTTACCCTCGTTAATATCCAGCTGCGAGACAAAATTTTCATACCCGGAGAACATCACCATCACCAGCAAACCGCCCACCAGGGTCATATCCACCAGCGACAGCAGGGTCAGAATCATATCCGACTCACTGACGCTAAAAATATGCGGCAGTATGTGGAAGATCTCCTGAAAAAATTTGATGGTCAGCGCAATCAGACCGAGCGAGAGGCCAAAATAAACCGGCGCCAGCAGCCAGCGCGAGGCGTACATAGCATTTTCCAGAAAGCGTTCCATAAGATCCTGTCAGTTAACATAAACGGCCGCCATTATATCGCAACAGGGTAACGTTATAGCAACAGGCGTCCAACAAGAGGGCGATTCCTGAAGATAAAAAAAGCTGGCGCAAGGCCAGCCTGAGGAGATGCGTGGAAAGGGGGGATTACTTCGCTTTGACGGTTTCTTCGCCCACCAGACCAATCTTCAGATAACCCGCCTGATGCAGGGTATCCATAACTTTCATCATCGTCTCGTAGTCCACGGTTTTATCCGCACGGAAGAAGACCGTGGTGTCTTTCTTACCTTCGGTCAGCGCATCCAGAGACGCAATCATGTTCTCGTCAGTAATGGGGTCATTGCCGAGGAACATGGTTTTGTCCGCCTTCACCGACAGATAGATCGGTTTTTCCGGACGCGGCTGCGGCTGGCTGGAGGACGCAGGCAGATTGACCTTCACGTCAACGGTCGCCAGCGGCGCCGCCACCATAAAGATGATCAGCAGCACCAGCATGACGTCGATAAACGGCGTCACGTTGATGTCGTGCATTTCGCCGTTATCATCGAGGTTTTCGTTAAAATGCATCGCCATAGAGCATCAACCTACGCGTAATTTCTGGGCGGTACGTACCGGCTTAACGCCGCTGGCGCTCAGGTCCAGATCGCGGCTTTGCAGCAGCAGAACCTGGGCGGCGACATCGCCAAGGGACGCTTTGTAGCTGGCAATCATTCGGGCGAAAATGTTATAGATGACGACCGCCGGAATCGCAGCGAACAGGCCGATTGCCGTGGCCAGCAGCGCTTCCGCGATGCCCGGAGCAACAACCGCCAGGTTAGTGGTCTGGGTCTGGGCAATCCCGATAAAGCTGTTCATGATGCCCCAGACGGTACCAAACAGGCCGACGAACGGGGAAATCGCGCCGATGGTCGCCAGATAACCGTTGCCGCGTCCCATGTAACGACCTACCGCCGCGACGCGACGCTCCAGGCGGAAACCGGTACGCTCTTTAATGCCTTCGTTATCTTCAGAACCCGCAGAAAGTTCAAGCTCATTTTGCGCTTCGTTGATCAGTTGCGAGGTCAGGCTTTTCGCATCGAAACCGTTAGCGATATCGCTGGCCTGGTCGAGAGAGCGTGCTTCAGCAACCAGCTGCTGTTCGCGCTTGAGGCGGCGCTTGCTGGCCAGGATTTCTGCGCCTTTGCCGAAAAAGATAGCCCATGTAACGACCGACGCCAGAATCAGGCCGATCATCACTACCTTAACGACAATATCGGCATGATGATACATGCCCCAAACGGAGAGATCCGCCTGCATCAAATTATTACCCACACTGTATCTCCAGGACGTAAATCACAAAATCTGCGCACAATAATATCAAAACGACATCGAATTGATAGTGGTTCTCATTAGTATTTACACTGTGCAGCAAATCACGTTTATTTTCCTTGCGCTTACGCAGTAAAAAAGTTGCTGACCCCGCGGTTAGTAAAATTTTTACCTGTATCCGCCGCGACCCGGTACATCAACGGGCATTCATGATAGTTTAGACGTCCAGACGTATAAAAACAGGTTATCTGAACATGGCTGATAAACATCTTGATACTGCGCTGGTTCATGCCGGGCGCAGCAAAAAATATACTCAGGGCTCGGTCAACAGCGTGATTCAGCGCGCGTCATCGCTGGTTTTCGACACCGTCGAAGCGAAAAAGCACGCCACCCGCAACCGCGCCAAAGGCGAACTGTTCTACGGTCGTCGCGGGACGCTAACCCACTTCTCCCTGCAGGAAGCGATGTGCGAACTGGAAGGCGGCGCCGGCTGCGCCCTCTTCCCCTGCGGCGCAGCGGCGGTCGCAAATACTATCCTGGCGTTCGTCGAGCAGGGCGATCATATTCTGGTAACCAACACCGCCTACGAGCCGACCCAGGATTTCTGCACTAAGATCCTCGCCAAACTCGGCGTAACCACCGGCTGGTTCGACCCGCTTATCGGCGGCGATATCGCCCGTCTGGTACAGCCGAATACCCGAGTGGTATTCCTCGAATCGCCCGGCTCCATCACCATGGAAGTCCATGATGTCCCGGCGATCGTCGCGGCGGTGCGCAGCGTCGCTCCGCAAGCCATCATTATGATCGATAACACCTGGGCGGCGGGAGTACTGTTCAAAGCGCTGGAGTTTGGTATCGATATCTCTATTCAGGCCGGAACCAAGTACCTGATCGGCCATTCCGATGCGATGGTCGGCACTGCGGTGTCCAATGAGCGCTGTTGGGCGCAGCTGCGGGAAAATGCCTACCTGATGGGGCAAATGGTGGATGCCGATACCGCCTATATGACCAGCCGCGGCCTGCGCACCCTGGCCGTCCGCCTGCGTCAGCATCATGAGAGTAGCCTGCAGATTGCCGAATGGCTGGCACAGCATCCACAGGTAGCGCGCGTGAATCATCCCGCTCTGCCCGGCAGCAAAGGCCATGAGTACTGGAAGCGGGACTTCACCGGTAGCAGCGGTCTGTTCTCTTTCGTGCTGAACAAACGCCTGAGCGATGCCGAGCTGTCCGCCTACCTCGACCACTTCAGCTTGTTCAGCATGGCCTACTCCTGGGGCGGCTTTGAATCGCTGATTTTAGCCAATCAGCCGGAACACATTGCCGCAATCCGTCCTGATGCTGAAGTTGACTTCAGCGGCACGCTAATTCGGGTACATATCGGATTAGAAAATGTTACCGATCTGCTGGATGATTTAGCGGCGGGCTTCGCGCGTATCGTGTAAAGTGACAGTCAGTGGCAACAATAGCGGACGTTTTTAAGAAAAGCGGCCGCTTTAGTTGCGCCCGGGATCAAGGTGCTCGGGCCTCTTCAGGAGTACACTAAATAAAAAACACGGTACCACTTAGGAAAGTCCATGGTTGTCATTCAAGAAATCGTCGCCGCTCTGTGGCAGCATGATTTTGCCGCGTTGGCAAACCCCCACGTTGTGGGCGTTGTATATCTGGTCATGTTCGCAACCCTGTTTCTGGAAAACGGTCTGCTGCCCGCCTCGTTTTTACCGGGCGATAGCCTGCTGCTGCTCGCCGGCGCGCTCATCGCCAAAGGCGTGATGGACTTTGTACCGACTGTCGCTATCTTAACCGCTGCAGCCAGCCTCGGCTGCTGGCTGAGCTATATTCAGGGGCGCTGGCTGGGTAATACCGCCACGGTTAAGCGCTGGCTTGGGCATCTGCCGCATAAATACCATCAGCGGGCAACCTGCATGTTTGACAAGCACGGCCTGCTGGCGCTGCTGGCCGGACGCTTCCTGGCGTTTGTTCGCACCCTTCTGCCAACCATGGCGGGCATTTCCGGGCTGCCGAACCGCCGCTTCCAGTTTTTCAACTGGCTGAGCGCGCTGCTGTGGGTTGGGGTAGTTACCGGTCTGGGCTATGCGTTGAGTATGATTCCCTTCGTAAAACGTCATGAAGATCAGGTCATGACCTGCCTGATGATTCTGCCTATCGCGCTGCTGATAGCCGGGCTGCTCGGTACAGTTATCGTGGTGATTAAAAAGAAATACTGCAACGCCTGATAGGGTGCCAGGGCGGCGAGGATTTGCCGCCCTGAGATCGTTATTACATCCCCTGTATTGTCCTGATGCGTGCCGCATCTTCTCCCGGCGTCATGCCGAAATAACGCTTAAATTCGCGGCTGAACTGCGATGCGCTCTCATACCCTACCCGCATCGCCGCCGCGCTGGCTTTCATGCCGTCGTGGATCATCAGCATGCGCGCTTTATGCAGGCGATAAGTCTTCAGATACTGTAGCGGGGAGGTGCTGGTAACTGATTTAAAGTTATGGTGGAACGCCGAGACGCTCATATTGGCCTCAGCCGCCAGCTGATCGACGCTGAGGTTCTCAGTGTACTGGCTTTCAATGCGCTTCAGCACGCGGCTGATCAGGCTGAAGTGGGTTTGACGGCTGACCAGCGCCAGCAGCGCTCCCCCGCACGGCCCGGTCAGCACGTGATAGAGAATTTCGCGGATGATCTGTTTGCCAAGAATGCGCGCGTCAAGCGGGCGTTCCATCACATCCAGCAGCCGCTCCGCCGCGCACAGAATCTCTTCGGACAGCACCGCAGAGTTGATCCCGCTTGACGCCATGGACGGCTGAAACTGCTCATCCTCCCCGATATCCATCAGCAGTTCTTGCAGTTGAAGAATATCGACATTCAGCCTTATTCCCGCCAGCGGTACTTCCGGGGTGGCAAAAGTTTCGCACTCAAACGGCAGCGGAACCGTCAGCAGCAGATACTCATTGGTGTCATAGCGGAAGGTACGCTCATTGATATAGCCAATTTTATGCCCGGAAAAGAGAAAAACGATCCCCGGCTGGTACATGACCGGCGTACGCGTCCCCGGCTGAGTGCCGTACAGCAGGCGGATATCCGGCAGCAGACCATTAAGCATTTCTTCTTTATCTTTCAGCTGATTAACCTTATGCGTTAATAGCTGGCATATCTCAGCGCGGTTCATTTATCGTGCTTCTCCGAACGTTTTTATACCTTCGCATTGTGCGCACTTCCGGCGAATTTCTCCAGCTACAAAGAGAAATGGGCAAGACAACGGCAGGAATGTGCATTGAGGGGAACGGCCCGCGGGAACACAATGTCCGTCATCTGGCAGAGGTATTGTCTCTGTTGGCGGTTTTATCTATTTGAGGGCACCAGCCATGAATAATTTCGACCTACATACCCCAACCCGCATTCTGTTCGGTAAAGGCGCGATTGAAAATCTGCGCGATCAAATCCCGGCAGATGCACGTGTGCTTGTCACCTACGGCGGCGGTAGCGTGAAGAAAACCGGCGTGCTTGATCAGGTTCTCAGCGCGCTGAACGGCATTGACGTTCGGGAATTTGGCGGCATCGAGCCAAACCCGTCCTACGAAACGCTGATGAACGCGGTGAAAATCGCGCGTGATGAAAAGATCACTTTCCTGTTGGCGGTGGGCGGCGGCTCCGTTCTCGACGGCACTAAATTCATCGCCGCGGCGGCCCACTACGATGCCAGTATCGATCCGTGGGAAATTCTCGAAACTTACGGCAGCAAAGTGGCCAGCGCTATCCCGATGGGCTCCGTGCTGACGCTGCCTGCGACCGGTTCCGAATCTAATAAAGGCGCGGTGATCTCGCGTAAAACCACCGGCGACAAACGCGCGTTTATGTCCACCCACGTCCAGCCGGTGTTCGCTATTCTGGATCCGGTTTACACCTACACCCTGCCGCCGCGCCAGGTGGCTAACGGCGTCGTTGACGCATTCGTCCATACCGTTGAGCAGTACGTTACCTATCCGGTCGACGGTAAAATCCAGGACCGTTTCGCCGAAGGCATTCTCCTGACCCTGGTGGAAGACGGTCCGAAGGCGCTGAAAGAGCCGGAAAACTACGACGTTCGCGCCAATATTATGTGGGCCGCCACCCAGGCGCTGAACGGCCTGATCGGCGCAGGCGTACCGCAGGACTGGGCGACGCACATGCTGGGCCACGAACTGACCGCCATGCACGGGCTCGATCACGCGCAGACGCTGGCCATCGTTCTGCCGGCGCTGTGGAATGAAAAACGCGAGGCTAAACGCGCTAAACTGCTGCAGTACGCCGCTCGCGTCTGGAACATCACCGAAGGTTCTGAAGAAGAGCGTATTGATGCCGCCATCGCCGCAACGCGTGATTTCTTCGAACGCATGGGCGTCCCGACTCGCCTTTCCGCCTACGGTCTGGATGGTAGCTCCATCCCGGCGCTGCTGGCGAAACTGGAGGAGCACGGTATGACCCAACTGGGTGAAAATCAGGATATTACTCTGGACGTCAGCCGCCGTATTTACGAGGCTGCACGCTAATCAACGCCCTCTCCGACGCGTAAACTCGCGCAAAGGAGAGGAGTTTAACTACCGTTTTTAGCTATTTCGTCCAGACTTAATGCTACCCCTCAGCGGATTCTGTCCCGCTGAGTTCATTAACAGGAGGAAGGCATGACACATCCAACCGTTATAAAACTACACGACGGCAACCTGATGCCGCAGCTGGGGCTCGGCGTGTGGAAAGCAGGCAACGAGGAAGTCGTCTCCGCCATTCATAAGGCGCTGGAAGTCGGTTATCGCTCATTTGACACCGCCGCCGTATACCAGAATGAAACCGGCGTCGGCAATGCACTGAGCAGCGCAGGCGTCGCCCGCGATGAGCTGTTCGTCACCACGAAGCTGTGGAATGACGATCAAAAGCAGCCCCGTGAAGCGCTGCAGGAAAGCCTTAAAAAACTCAAACTCGACTACGTCGACTTATACCTCATTCACTGGCCGGTGCCGGCTACGAACCATTATGTTGATGCCTGGAAAAGCCTAATTGAGCTACAGCAGCAAGGGCTGGCAAAAAGCATCGGCGTCTGTAATTTCCAGGTCCACCATCTGCAAAAAATCATTGATGAAACCGGCGTCGCCCCGGTGATAAACCAGATTGAACTGCATCCTCTGCTGCAGCAGCGTCAGCTTCATGCCTGGAATGCGACGCATAAAATTCAGACCGAGTCCTGGAGCCCGCTGGCACAGGGCGGTGAAGGAGTTTTCGATCAGAAAATTATTCACCAACTGGCGGACAAATACGGCAAAACGCCGGCGCAAATCGTCATCCGCTGGCACCTCGATAGCGGCCTGGTGGTGATCCCGAAATCCGTAACGCCGTCGCGCATCGCCGAGAATTTTAACGTTTGGGACTTCCGTCTCGATAAAGATGAATTGAGTGAAATCACTAAGCTGGACAAAAACAAACGCCTCGGACCTGACCCGGATCAGTTCGGCGGTTAATCTTTCCTGCTCCGTCGGATCCCGGCGGAGCATCGCTTTGCAGTCCGGCTAAAACCACGTACATTTATGGCTTATTGCAATCAAATGGATGCGTGCTGATGAGCTGTATTTTCTGTCAAATTGTTGAGGGGAAAGCCCCCTGCCACAAGGTGTGGGAAGATGAGCACCACCTCGCCTTTCTCTCCATTTATCCAAATACCGACGGTTTTACGGTCGTGATCCCGAAGAAGCACTATCCCAGCTATGCGTTTGATATGCCGCCGCAGGCGCTGGCCGACCTGGTGCTGGCGACGCAGAAGGTGGCAAAGCTTCTGGATAAATCCTTCGATGACGTGGGACGTACGGGGATGTTTTTTGAAGGCTATGGCGTTGACCATGTCCACAGCAAACTCAGTCCGATGCACGGCACCGGGGATATGTCCCAATGGCGGCCGATCGAGTCGCGTCAGACTAAGTTTTTTGCGCAATATGAAGGCTATCTCTCCTCCCACGATCACGAGCGGGCGGATGATGAAAAGCTGGCAGCGCTGGCGGCCAGAATCAGAGAAGCATAGCCATAGAATTTGCTTTGCCGTTTGGCAAGCGGCTGACCGGGCCCGGGATGATCAGGCCCGGTCAGCGAGGCACCACCGGGCAATACTGCAGGCTTAACGACCGGCAACCTTGCCGCGTTTTACGGGCTTCTTCGCCGTCGCCCCGCCGTTCGAACGCTGGTGCACAATCGGCGTATGCTTCGTCAGCGCCGGTCGGGTATGGCGGTTCTGGCGACGCGCCTCGCGCATTTCTTCCAGCGTCGGCGCCGGTACCAGGCAATCGCGACGGCTGCCGATCAGGTGCTTTTTACCCATCGTTTCCAGCGCCTGACGGATCAGCGGCCAGTTGGCCGGATCGTGATAGCGCAGCAGCGCCTTGTGCAGGCGGCGCTGTTTGTCGCCCTTCGGCACCACCACATCCTCACTCTTATAGCCAATCTTACCCAGCGGGTTCTTGCCGGTGTAATACATGGTGGTCGAGTTCGCCAGCGGCGACGGATAGAAGTTCTGCACCTGATCCAGGCGGAAACGATGCTGCTTCAGCCACAGCGCGAGATTCACCATATCTTCATCTCGCGTCCCCGGGTGGGCGGAAATAAAGTATGGAATCAGATACTGCTCTTTACCCGCCTGCTTCGAATAAGTATCGAACAACTGCTTAAAGCGATCGTAGCTGCCCATACCCGGCTTCATCATCTTCGACAGTGGCCCCTCTTCGGTATGTTCAGGAGCAATCTTCAGATAACCGCCGACGTGGTGGGTGGCCAGCTCTTTGATGTAGCGCGGATCTTCAACGGCAATGTCGTAACGAACGCCGGATGCGATGAGGATCTTTTTGATGCCTTTAAGATCGCGGGCGCGACGGTAAAGGTTAATCGTCGGCTCATGGTTGGTGTCCATATGCGGGCAGATATCCGGATAAACGCATGACAGGCGGCGGCAGGTCTGCTCGGCGCGCGGCGACTTGCAGCGCAGCATATACATGTTGGCCGTCGGGCCGCCAAGATCGGAAATAATACCGGTAAAGCCGGGCACCGTATCGCGAATCGCTTCGATTTCATTGATGATCGAATCTTCGGAACGGCTCTGAATGATCCGACCTTCATGCTCGGTAATCGAGCAGAACGAACAGCCGCCAAAACAGCCGCGCATGATGTTAATGGAGAAGCGAATCATCTCATAGGCCGGAATGCGGGCATCGCCGTAAGAAGGATGCGGAACGCGCTTATAGGGCAGCGCAAACACGCTATCCATCTCTTCGGTTGAGAGCGGAATGGCGGGCGGGTTAATCCAGATATAGCGCTCGCCGTGCTTCTGCATCAGCGCCCGGGCGCAGCCGGGGTTAGTTTCATGGTGCAGAATGCGCGAGGCATGCGCGTAGAGAACTTTATCGCCTTTTACTTTCTCAAAGGAAGGCAGCAGGACGTAGGTCTTCTCCCACGGCTTAGGACGCGGCGGCTGGACGGTAACGCGCTTCGCTTCCTGCTTTGGCGGCGCGACGGTTTTGTTATCCGCGCACGGTAGATCTTCACCGTACGGATGCGGGATCGGGTCGATTTTCCCCGGCGTGTCCAGACGCGTGGAGTCCACCCCGCTCCAGCCTGGCAGCGCTTCCTTCACCATGATGGCGGTGTTGCGTACATCGCGAATTTGCCCGATAGGCTCGCCGGCGGCCAGACGGTGCGCCACTTCCACCAGCGGACGCTCGCCGTTGCCGAACATCAGCATATCGGCCTTAGAGTCCACCAGCACCGAACGGCGCACGGTATCGGACCAGTAGTCATAGTGCGCGGTACGGCGCAGGCTGGCTTCGATGCCCCCGAGGATCACCGGGACATCTTTCCATGCCTCTTTGCAGCGCTGAGTGTAGACCAGCGTAGCGCGATCCGGGCGTTTACCGGCCACGTTACCCGCCGTGTAGGCATCGTCATGGCGCAGCTTACGGTCGGCAGTGTAGCGGTTGATCATCGAGTCCATGTTACCGGCAGTCACGCCGAAGAACAGGTTCGGTTTACCCAGACGCATAAAGTCATCTTTGTTGTTCCAGTCCGGCTGGGAAATAATCCCCACGCGGAATCCCTGGGATTCCAGCATGCGTCCGCAAATCGCCATCCCGAAGCTCGGGTGATCGACATAAGCATCACCGGTCACCAGGATGATGTCGCAGCTATCCCAGCCAAGTTGATCCATCTCTTCTCGCGACATTGGCAGAAAAGGCGCGGGGCCAAAACAGGCGGCCCAGTACTGCGGCCAGGAGAAAAGGTCACGATCCGGTTGGATCAGGGATATTGCGCTCATATTGCTTCCGGGGAAAATGATAAAAAAATAATCAAAAAGGGCGGCGATTATAAGCCGGAACGATGGGAGAAATGAAGGAGGTTTTTCCAATCCCGGCCAGCAGCAGGCCGGGACAAAATAAATTACGGCGCCGGATTCACCAGAATCTGGCCAATGGAGCCGCGGTCGGCAAGCTCCAGCGTCTGGCTTAAGTACTGGAACGGAAAGTGCGGCCAGGAGGGCTGGTTGTAATAGACCAACAGCTCAACCTGCCCGTCGATCCAGACGGTATCCTTCCAGCCGCGGTCTTCCGGGAACGGCGCAGAACCGTTCACGTTACGCACCTGGAACATGACGCCTTCAATATGGAACGACTGCGGCCGGTCGGCGCGCACCGTCCAGCGCTCCCAGGTTCCCTGCTGCGCCGTAATATCAATACGCTGCGGATCCCACAGCTGGCCGTTGATTCCCGGATCGTCGCCAAGCGTAATATCGCGGCTGCGGATCGGCGCGCCGGCCAGCATTTCCGTAGGCAGCAAGCGCACAGGCAGGCTATCGGTCACCAGCGGCAGCAGGCCCGTCGGGCGCAAAGTCAGAATCAGCGTTGAAATCAGGATGCTCGATGGTTCGAAGAAACCGCGAATACGATCGACGATACTCGCCGCTTCCCCGCAGGTTATCGACACTTCATCGCCGTTGGTCATGTCGACCAGGATTTCGCGCCGTTCGCCCGGAGCCAACGACAGCTGCTTCAGCGAAACCGGCGCCGGAAGCAGCCCCTGGTCACCGGAGATGACGTGCAGCAACCGACCATCGCTCATCTGCAGCTGGTAGCGCCGGGAGTTAGACGCATTCAGCAGACGCAGGCGCACCCAGCCGCGCGACACTTCAACAAAAGGCCCCTGCACGCCGTTCACCAGCAGCGTATCGCCAACGAAGCCGCCGCTGCCGGGTTCGCTATATTCAGGCGTACCGAAGTTATCCAGGCGCTTGTCCTGAATAATCACCGGGAAATCATCCACACCGTAGTGGTTAGGGATCGGCAAATTCTTGCTAACCTCATCTTCTACCAGCCACATCCCGGCAAGACCGTTATAAACCTGTTTCGCCATATGGTTTGGCGTGTTGGCCTGATACCACAGCGTCGCCGCGCTTTGGCGGATCGGCAGCACCGGAGCCCAGTCGGCGTTGGCGGACATCATACGCGCCGCGCCGCCAATCAGCGGACCGGGAACCTGCAGACCGCGTATCGTCATCGCGACGTTTTCCGTCAGGCGGTTGCTGTAGATCAGCTTCACATCGTCGCCGTTCCAGACGCGGATGGTTGGCCCCATGTAGCGGCCGTTAATCCCCCACACCGATGCGCGGGTGCCCGGCGTAAACGACCAGTGCGCACGCTGTAGCGTCAAAAATAGCGGCTGCCCGCGGCGGGACTCAAGCAAAGGAGGAATCGGCAGCGCGGGCTGCTGACCAGCAGCCTGTGCCTTCAGCGGCGCGGCGCCTGCGCACAGCGCTACGCCTGTAGCCTTAATGAACTGACGCCGACTGAGTGACATATTAACTCCATGAGACACTGACTAATGAATAAGGGAATTCGTTTCCCGCCAGCAATACGCGCGCCGTTTGCGGCGTTTCCGGTGTTATTTCTTGCCGGCCGCTTCGCGTTCGGCAACTTCTTTATCCAGCTCGGCAATTTTCGCGGACATCAGCTCGCGACAGTGCGTCGCCAGCGCGCGGACGCCCTCTTTCCCGTACTGGCTGGTGTCGACCGGCGGCAGCATTTCGACAATCACCAGACCGTTATTCAGGCGATTGAGCTTAATTTTATTCGAAGTATTAGACACGCATACCGGAATAATGGGTACGCCCGCCGCGATAGCCGCATGAAAGGCACCGGTTTTAAAAGGCAGCAAACCGCGACCGCGGCTGCGAGTCCCTTCCGGAAACATCCAAAAAGAGATTTTGCGCTTTTTAAATGCGTTCACGACTTCTGCAATGGTGCCGTGCGCTTTTGTCCGGTTATTGCGGTCAATCAGTAGATTCCCCGTCAACCAATAGAGCTGGCCGAAAAAAGGGATCCACGCCAGGCTTTTTTTACCTACCGTAACGGTCGGCGGCTGTACGATATTGGATGCCGTCACCATATCATAGTTATTCTGGTGGTTAGCGATATAGATAGCGTTACCGTAGCTTTCGGCATCGGCAGGCTTGCGGAGTTCAACCTTCAGACCGAAGACCGGCGACAGCTTGCCAAAAAGGTGACCGAAGGTGGCGACGTGCTTAGGATTACGCGGACTGAACAGACAATAGATACAGCCGAAGATGCACACCAGAATACAGTAAATGACAACGATAATTAGTCGAAAAATAAATAGCATAGCTACCTCTAAAACCCAAACCGCTTAGAATTATACTCGCTGTTTAGCAAATGATTGACGCCATAGCGCAATTCAGGCCGGGCACAGGTTCCCTGGGAGCACATTGTTAATCGCAATGCCTGAATAAACAACGTTTTTGCGGTAAATATTCACCTCCCCCGCCTCACCGCGAGGGAGGTGCATCTTACTCTTCGCTACCGCCCGCAGAGGCGCGACGCGGAGAATCAATCTCTATCCGATCGATTTTCTGCAATCCGCGCATCAGAGAGCCGCGGCGGCCGCGCTCGCCGGTCACTTTTTGCAGCTCTTCCGGACGGAGTTTAATTTTCCGCTTACCGACATGAATAGTCAGCGTACTTTGCGGCGGCAGGACAAACAGATGCGCCAGGCCATCCTGGCCCGCAGCCGCTTCCGCCGACGGAATATTAATAATCTTGTTGCCCTTACCTTTCGACAGCTGCGGCAAGTCACTGACCGGGAACATCAGCATGCGGCCGGCAGCGGTAATGGCCAGCAGCATGTCCGATTCGTCTTCTATTACCAGCGGCGGCATCACGTGCGCGTTATCCGGAAGGCTAATCAGCGTCTTACCGGCGCGGTTGCGCGCCACCAGATCGTTGAAAGTACAGATAAATCCGTAGCCTGCGTCGGAAGCCAGCAGCAGTTTTTGATCATCGGCTTCCATCAGCATATGTTCAACCGTCGCCCCCGGAGGCAGCGTCAGCTTACCGGTGAGCGGCTCGCCCTGACCGCGCGCGGACGGCAGGGTAATTGGGTCAATCGCGTAGCTGCGCCCGGTAGTGTCAATAAAGACCACCGGCTGATTGCTCTTCCCTTTCACGGCCGATTTAAAACTGTCGCCCGCTTTATAGTTCAGCCCCGGCGCGTCAATATCGTGACCTTTGGCGCTGCGTACCCAGCCGCTCTGCGACAGAACGATAGTCACCGGCTCAGACGGCAGCATATCGTGCTCGCTCATCGCCTTGGCTTCTTCGCGCTCGCGCAGCGGCGAACGGCGATCGTCGCCAAAGGCGTCGGCGTCGGCCTGCAGCTCTTTCTTCAGCAGGTTATTCATCTTGCGTTCAGAGGCCAGGATGGCCTGCAGGTTGTCGCGCTCTTTTTCCAGCTCGTTCTGCTCGCCGCGAATCTTCATCTCTTCCAGTTTGGCGAGATGGCGCAGTTTTAACTCCAGAATCGCTTCCGCCTGGGTCTCGCTGAGGCCGAAGCGCGACATCAGCGCCGGTTTCGGCTCATCTTCGTGACGAATGATCTCGATAACTTCATCGATATTCAGGAACGCCACCAGCAAACCTTCAAGAATATGCAGGCGCTTGAGGACCTTTTCCAGACGGTAGCTGAGACGACGGCGCACGGTATCGCGACGGAAGGTCAGCCATTCCGAGAGGATTTCCAGCAGGTTTTTAACCGCTGGACGGTTATCGAGCCCGATCATATTCAGGTTGATACGATAGCTTTTTTCCAGATCGGTCGTCGCGAACAGGTGGTTCATCACCTGCTCCATATCGACGCGGTTAGAGCGCGGGACGATCACCAGGCGAGTCGGGTTTTCGTGATCCGACTCGTCGCGCAGATCATCCACCATCGGCAGCTTTTTGTTGCGCATC
Source organism: Klebsiella sp. GW_Kp181 (assembly GCF_040062315.1). Lineage (NCBI taxonomy): Bacteria > Pseudomonadati > Pseudomonadota > Gammaproteobacteria > Enterobacterales > Enterobacteriaceae > Klebsiella > Klebsiella sp. GW_Kp181. The sequence continues at coordinate 39,049 of NZ_JBEAFR010000064.1, read as the reverse complement.
TGGGCGGCGATCTGCTCAAGCACGCGGGCGCCGGAAACCTGATGCGGCAGCGCGCTAATCACCACCGCGCCGTCTTCTTTGGCCCATACCGCGCGCATCCGCACCGAACCGCGGCCATTCTGGTAGATTTTGCGGATTTCGGCACGGGGGGTAATGATTTCCGCTTCGGTCGGGTAATCCGGCCCCTGCACGATATCCAACAGGTCATCCAGCGAGGTTTGCGGCTTTTCAATCAGGGTAATGGCCGCCCGGGCCACTTCACGCAGGTTGTGCGGCGGAATGTCCGTCGCCATCCCAACGGCAATGCCGGTAGTACCGTTTAGCAGAATATTGGGCAGGCGCGCAGGCAGCATCTTCGGCTCCTGCAAAGTGCCGTCGAAGTTTGGTACCCAGTCAACGGTGCCTTGCCCCAGTTCGCTCAGCAGCAGCTCAGCATACTTCGACAAACGGGATTCGGTATAACGCATTGCGGCGAAGGATTTAGGATCGTCCGGCGCCCCCCAGTTTCCCTGACCGTCAACCAGCGGATAGCGGTAGGAGAAGGGCTGGGCCATCAGCACCATGGCTTCATAGCACGCGATGTCGCCGTGGGGATGGTATTTACCCAGCACGTCGCCGACGGTGCGGGCGGACTTTTTGAACTTCGCGCTGGCGTTCAGACCCAGTTCAGACATCGCATAGACGATGCGACGCTGGACCGGCTTCAGGCCATCGCCAATAAACGGCAGCGCCCTGTCCATGATGACGTACATGGAGTAGTTAAGGTAGGCGTTTTCCGTAAATTCATGCAGCGCAAGGCGCTCTGCCATATCGCTCATTAATCGTGAATCCTCAATCTGCGTACCGGCCGTTCGGACGGCAAAACTACCGGCGATAATACCCTATCTGACGCCCTGAGTCACAGGGCGTTAGGGCGGTTGAGGAATTCCGTGAGCATCCTTCAGTTATGGCTGAAGGCGATTCGCAAATTAGGGGGTGATTTTACGAATCTGCTTTACATCGATCTCCACTGAGTTCCAGTCTTTATCGACTTCGCCCTGGATCTCTACCGTATCCTGCGGTGTAACGGTCACGCCGTTCCAGCGCTTGTGATCGATATCGACGTTGACGGTGCCGGAGCTGTCCTGGAATTTATACAGATCATCGGAAATACGCTCCACGATTTTACCGCGCAGGGTCACCCAAGTATCGTCACGCAGGCTTTTCGCATTCGCAACCGTCGTTACGCTCCCGTTCGGGCCAATAAACCCGCCATTTTGCGAGGTTGTCTGGCTGGTTTGCGTGGAGCCAGGGCCGGAAAATCCGCCCTGTTCAGCAGCCAGTACCGGCATGGAAACTAAAGCGATGATGGCGGTCATTGCGGCGATTTTCTTCATGATGTGTTCTCCCTTTGTGTTTATATCGTCACTATTACACCGGGCAAAACTTAACAACTTCTTAAGCGGAAAAAATAAATTTTATTCCTGTACAGGGCGCGCCGCAACGCGCTTTACTGCTGGAATAGCCGAGGGATACAGGAGCAGGAGAATGCGTATTTTATTGGTGGAAGACGATAAACTGATCGGTGACGGCCTCAAGGCAGGGCTGACAAAAATGGGATTCAGCGTCGACTGGTTTACCCGCGGTGAGGAAGGAAAAGCCGCATTATACAACGCCCCCTATGACGCCATTATTCTGGACCTGACCCTTCCCGGCATTGATGGGCTGGATATCCTGCGCGAATGGCGCGACAAAGGCCGCCATGAACCGGTACTGATCCTTACCGCCCGCGACGCGCTAAGCCAGCGGGTTGAAGGGCTTCGGCTCGGCGCCGATGACTATCTATGCAAACCCTTTGCGCTGATTGAAGTCGCCGCCCGTCAGGAAGCGCTGATGCGCCGCGCCCACGGCCAGAGCAGCAGCGAGCTGCGGCACGGCAGCGTGGTTCTCGACCCGGGCCGGCTCACGGCCACCCTGAACGGCGAAAGCCTGGCGCTCAAGCCAAAGGAGTTTGCTCTGCTGGAGCTGATGATGCGTAACGCCGGACGCGTGCTGCCGCGTAAGCTGATCGAAGAAAAACTCTACAGCTGGGATGACGACGTTTCCAGCAATGCGATAGAGGTGCACGTCCACCATCTACGCCGTAAGCTCGGCAGCGGTTTCATTCGCACCGTTCACGGTATCGGCTACACCCTGGGGGACGCATGAAACGACTGGGCAAACTGAGTCTGCGCGTTCGCCTGACGCTCCTTTTCCTGCTGCTGACCAGCGCCGCATGGGGCATCGCCAGCTTTGTGGCCTGGCAACAAACGACCGATAAGCTGGATAAGCTCTTCGATACCCAACAGCTGCTATTCGCCCGTCGCCTTAGCGCAATGAATTTTGACGAGCTTCACACTCTCTCTTCGCAGGTGCGAGAGAAGAAGAAGGTCAAGCACGGTCATCTCGACGACGACGCGCTGGCTTTCGCTATCTTTACCACCGATGGCAAGATGGTGCTTAACGATGGCGAGAATGGCCAGGATATCCCGTGGGGCAGCAATCGGGAGGGATTCAGCGACGGCTATCTGCGCGGCGATGACGACGAGTGGCGTTTTCTGTGGCTCACCACACGCGACGGCCGCCATCGTATCGTTGTCGGCCAGGAGTGGGATTACCGTCGCGAGATGGCGCTGGATATCGTCACCAGCCAGCTCACGCCCTGGCTGATTGCGCTGCCGCTTATGTTTTTGCTACTCATCGTGCTGTTAAGCCGGGAACTGGCGCCGCTGAAAAAGCTGGCCAACACGCTGCGCGCCCGGGCGCCGGATTCCGCCGAAACGCTGAATAATGAAAACGTGCCCAATGAAGTTCGCCCGCTGGTCGACGCGCTAAATCAGCTGTTTATCCGCACGCATGATGCCATGATCCGCGAGCGTCGCTTTACATCCGATGCGGCCCACGAACTGCGCAGTCCGCTGGCGGCGCTGAAGGTGCAAACTGAAGTAGCCCAGCTTTCGAAGGACGATCCGCAGGGGCTGGATAAAGCGCTGGCGCAGCTTCACCAGGGTATCGATCGCGCAACCCGCCTGGTCGATCAGCTTCTGACTTTGTCGCGCCTGGATTCGCTGGCGCAGCTGGACGATATCCAGCGCGTCGCCATGGACGACCTGCTGCAGTCGGCGGTGATGGAGATGTACCACCCCGCTCAGCAGGCCGGCGTTGAGCTGCGTCTGCATCTGAATGCGGATAACGTCGCACGCACCGGCCAGCCGCTGCTGCTGAGCCTTCTGGTGCGCAATCTTTTAGATAACGCCGTACGCTATAGCGCCGCCGGAAGCCAGGTCGATATCACGCTTGAAGCTGGTGAATTTCGCGTGCGCGATAACGGCCCGGGCATTAGCGCCGAAGCCCTGGCGCGTATCGGCGAGCGCTTTTATCGCCCGCCGGGACAGGAACAACCCGGCAGCGGTCTTGGGTTATCCATCGTCAAACGTATCGCCGCGCTGCACGGAATGACGGCCAGTTTCGGCAACGCCCGGGACGGCGGATTCGAAGCGCGCATTCGCTGGTAGCGCTATTATTGCTAAAAAAGCAAAAGACTTTGCACATTTTGCTCATTTTACCGCTCTGCCCGACGGGGTAACATGACTCACAAAATTGAAAGGTTGAGGATAAAAAATGAGCAACATTCTGATTATCAACGGTGCGAAAAAATTCGCCCACTCTAACGGCCAACTGAACGACACCCTGACCGAGGTCGCGGATGGTTATCTGCGCGACGCCGGGCATGATGTTAAGGTCGTCCGCGCCGAGAGCGAATACGATGTAAAAGAAGAGGTGCAGAATTTTCTCTGGGCTGACGTGGTTATCTGGCAGATGCCGGGCTGGTGGATGGGCGCGCCCTGGACGGTGAAAAAGTACATCGACGATGTCTTTACCGAAGGTCACGGAGCGCTGTACGCCAGCGATGGCCGCACCCGCTCCGATGCCAGTAAGAAATATGGTTCCGGCGGCCTGATTCAGGGCAAAAAATATATGCTGTCCCTGACCTGGAATGCGCCGATGGAAGCCTTCACCGAGAAAGATCAGTTTTTCCACGGCGTCGGCGTCGACGGCGTTTACCTGCCGTTCCATAAGGCTAACCAGTTCCTTGGGATGAGCGCCCTGCCGACCTTCATCGCCAACGATGTGATCAAAATGCCCGATGTTCCGCGTTATACGGCAGAATATCGCAAGCATCTGGCGGAAATTTTTGGTTAACTGTACTGAGTGATGAAAAGACGACAAGCGCGGCTACTCTGGCGGCTGCTTGAAGTATGATGAGAATACACAGAAGGAGTTGAGTTAACCATGTTGACAGTGATTGCTGAAATTCGCACTCGTCCGGGGCAACACCATCGTCAGGCGGTGCTGGATCAGTTCGCAAAAATTACCCCGACCGTTCTCCAGGAAGAGGGCTGTCACGGCTATGCGCCGCTGGTGGATCACGCCGCTGGCGTCAGTTTTCAGACCACCTCGCCGGACTCCATCGTCATGGTCGAGCAGTGGGAAAGCGTCGCGCATCTTGAAGCGCACCTGCAGACTCCGCACATGAAAGCCTACGGTGAAGCCGTTAAAGGCGACGTGCTGGAGATGAATATCCGTATTCTGGAATCCGGTATTTAAGCGCACAAAATAAATCGGCCAGTTCCCTGGCCGATTTTTTCATTACCCGTCCAGCTCAGCCAGATCGCCCTTCTCTTGTAGCCAGTTACGCCGATCTTCAGAACGCTTCTTCGCTAACAGCATGTCCATCATGGCGGTCGTCTGCTGTTCGTCTTCATCGTTGATAATCAGCTGCACCAGACGGCGGGTATTCGGATCCAGCGTCGTCTCACGCAGCTGCATCGGGTTCATCTCGCCCAGCCCTTTAAAGCGCTGGACGTTTGGCTTACCCTTCTTCCGCTTAAGCTGTTCCAGCACGCCGGTTTTCTCTTCTTCCGTCAGCGCGTAATACACCTCTTTACCGAGGTCGATACGGTATAGCGGCGGCAGCGCCACGTAAACATGGCCGTGTTTAACCAGATTACGGAAGTGTCTGACGAACAGCGCGCACAGCAGGGTTGCGATATGCAGACCGTCGGAGTCGGCATCCGCCAGAATACAAATCTTGCCGTAGCGCAGCTGGCTCAGGTCGTCGCTATCCGGGTCGATACCGATGGCGACAGAAATGTCATGTACTTCCTGTGAAGCCAGTACTTCATCGGAAGAGACTTCCCAGGTGTTAAGGATTTTACCTTTCAGCGGCATGATCGCCTGATATTCGCGATCGCGCGCCTGCTTGGCAGAACCGCCCGCCGAATCCCCTTCCACAAGGAACAGTTCGGTTCGGTTCAAATCCTGGGCGGTGCAGTCCGCCAGTTTGCCGGGCAGCGCCGGACCGCTGGTTAGCTTTTTGCGCACCACTTTTTTCGCCGCGCGCAGGCGGCGCTGGGCGCTGGAGATCGCCATTTCCGCCAGCAGCTCTGCCGACTGGACGTTCTGGTTTAGCCACAGGCTGAAGGCATCTTTGACTACCCCGGAAACAAACGCGGCGCACTGGCGTGAAGAGAGGCGCTCTTTGGTTTGCCCGGCAAACTGCGGATCCTGCATCTTCACGGAGAGTACGTAGGCGCAGCGCTCCCAGATATCTTCCGCCGACAGCTTCACGCCGCGCGGCAGGATGTTTCGGTATTCGCAAAACTCGCGCATGGCGTCCAGTAAGCCCTGGCGCAGGCCGTTAACGTGGGTTCCGCCCTGCATGGTAGGAATCAGGTTGACGTAGCTTTCGGTCAGCAGCTCGCCGCCTTCCGGCAGCCACAGCAGCGCCCAGTCGACCGCTTCGGTATCGCCAGAGAAGGTGCCGACGAACGGTTTTTCCGGCAGCAGAGGCAGGCCGTTAACCGCTTCGCTAAGATAGTCGGTCAGGCCATCGGCGTAGCACCAGCGCTGCTCGCTGTCGTTGACCAGATCGCGGAAAACAATCTCTACGCCCGGGCAAAGAACGGCCTTGGCTTTTAACAAATGCGAGAGGCGCGAGACGGAAAAACGTGGGCTATCAAAAAAGCTTTCATCCGGCCAGAAATGGACGCTGGTCCCGGTATTGCGCTTACCGCAGGTGCCGGTCACGTGGAGATCTTCTACTTTGTCGCCGTTTTCAAAGGCGATGCTATAGACCTGACCGTCGCGGCGCACATTCACTTCAACGCGTTTCGATAAGGCGTTGACCACTGAAATCCCTACGCCGTGCAGGCCGCCGGAGAACTGGTAGTTCTTATTGGAGAACTTCCCTCCCGCGTGCAGGCGGCAAAGAATCAGTTCAACTGCCGGCACCCCCTCTTCAGGGTGGATATCTACCGGCATTCCGCGTCCATCGTCGATAACTTCCAGCGACTGATCGGCATGGAGAATGACCTCCACGCGTTTCGCGTGACCGGCCAGAGCCTCATCCACGCTGTTATCAATAACTTCCTGACCAAGATGGTTTGGTCGTGTGGTATCCGTGTACATTCCCGGACGGCGGCGAACCGGCTCTAGCCCGGTGAGTACCTCAATGGCATCAGCGTTATATGAAGATTGCGTCATGGTGTGTATTCGTAGGTCGTTCCGAACCGCTTAGCGCAGGCCCAGAAAATCGATAATCTGAGTGAAATGATCTTCAAAGCCAACAAATGCGTGATTACCGCCCTCCTCTACCGTTTGTCGGCAGGAGGCGAAATAATCAACGGCCTGGCGGTAATCAAGCACTTCATCGCCCGTTTGCTGTAATAACCAGATTAAATCCGGCGCTTCCAGCGGGTCAATTTGCATGACTTTGAGATCGTAAATATGGCGTGACTCTAGCACATATTGCTGCCCCGTGTATGGATTCTCATTGGGGCCCAGGAAATTGTTCAGCAGCTCGAACGGGCGCACCGCAGGGTTCACCACTACCGCGGGCAGCATAAAACACTGCGATAGCCAGGTCGCATAATATCCCCCCAGCGAGGAGCCGACAACGCCCAGCGGTTCGCCGCCGTGTTCCAGCACGAGGGCCTCCAGATATTCCGCCGCTTGCGCGGGATAAACCGGGAGCTCAGGTATCACCATAGAGATGTGGGGATAAGTCCGCGCCAGCCACTCTTTCAGCGCAGTCGCTTTTGCCGACCGCGGTGAGCTGTTAAAACCATGCAGGTAGAGAAGCGTAGACATCAGTATCCTTCTGAAGCGATATCCGGGTGAAATTTCACGCCTTCAAGGCGGCAAACTTCAGTGGTCAAGGTGCCGTCAGGATGCAGTTCCAGCCAGCGCCAGCCTGGGGAGACGGTATCGAGCGTGAAGTTAGCGCAGTGCGGCTTAAACTGCACGCAGGTGGATGGCGTGGCCATCATTCGCCGCCCGTTCCAGTCAAGGTCCAGCTCCTGGTGAATATGACCGCACAGCAGATGCTTAACGCGAGGAAAAGCAGCCAGCGCGCAATCAAGCGCCCCGGCATTGCGCAGGCTATGCTGATCCAGCCAGCTACAGCCTGACGGCAGAGGATGATGGTGTAACAGCAGCAGCGTGTAACGCTCAGGAACCTCCGTCAGCTTCTGCTCAAGCCACTCCAGCTGGAAATCGCTCAGCTCGCCGTGCGGCACACCGAACACCTGGCTGTCCATCAGCAATATTTGCCAGTGGTCGCCCAGCAATACGCGTTTAGCGGGGGAGATGCCTGATTCCTGCAGCGTGCTGTACATCGCCGGTTGAAAATCATGATTGCCCGGTAGCCAGACGCAGGGTGCAGCAAAACTCGCGATGCCTTCAGCAAAATGCTGATAGGCCGCGGCGGAGTGATCTTGCGCCAGATCGCCTGTGGCAACAATCAGGTCGCATTCTCGCTGAGAGGCGTGGATAGCATCCAGGACAGCCTGATAGCTTTCCCAGGTATTGATACCTAACAGCGTTTCGTGTTTTTCAGCAAACAGGTGAGTATCAGTAATTTGTAATATCCTGACTCTGGCCTCACCAGCCAAAGGTAGGTTTAACAGGCTTTCCAAATGGTGTCCTTAGGTTTCACGACGCTAACAAACCGGAATCGCCATCGCTCCATGTGCTAAACAGTATCGCAGCCAATCGGCCAGAAACTGATTAATTTGATGCTTTTCGTCGCGTTGATGCAACTTTTTATTAGGATAATCATACCGCGCTTTGAAGCGAAAGATCTGCTGGCTTGAACACACTTCAGCGACCATTGCATCGTGATAGAGCCGTACCGTCATTGACGGCAGACTCCAGTAGCTCACCGCTGGCAGAGTCTGTTCAATCGCCACTAAGGTAGTGTAGCGGGTCGATTCGACGATCGTTAATCGGTATTGCGCATTGCCCACCTGGTAACTCACCTTTTCTCCCGCTGCATCCGTTCGCGGCAACAGGCGGCGCAGCTGAGCAAAATTGGTTTCACACAGGCGCATCATTTCAGGGAAGTCAGGTGTATAACGCTTCATTTTGTCCACTCGTTTCGTAAATTGTGATAATGCAGTTGCAGCCATTGCAGCGCAATGACAGAGGCTGCGTTGTCGATTTTCCCCTCTTCTACCCACCGATAAGCCTGTTCCCGGCTTACCACATGGACACGAATATCCTCATTTTCATCGGCCAGTCCGTGAATCCCCTTTGCCGTCGTTGCATCGACTTCACCCACCATAATAGACAGCCTTTCGCTGGTGCCGCCGGGGCTGGCCAGGTAACTCAGGACCGGCTTAATACGGCCGACATTAAGCCCGGCTTCTTCTACCGCCTCACGGCGGGCGACATCTTCAGGCGACTCGCCTTCTTCAATCATGCCGGCGACCATTTCGAGCAGCCACGGGCTCTCACTGGTATCATACGCCGCAATACGGATCTGCTCGACGAGCACCACTTCATCACGCACCGGGTCAAAGGGTAGCAAGACTGCTGCGTGACCGCGCTCAAAAATTTCGCGGGTCACTTCGCCGCTCATCTCACCGTTAAACAGGCGGTGGCGGAAACGATATAAATCGAGCGAAAAAAAACCACGATAGAGCGTTTCGCGTGCAATAATTTCTACATCGTTTTTAGAGAAGGTAATCTCCTGCTGATTGACATTACTCATTTCGATATCCTGTAGAATATGAAGTTATGAATTTATAGACGGTGTGGCTACCGTTTTATGGCGCGTATGTTAGATTGGTGCAAATTACCGCCCCATGGCACATAACGCCAACTTTTTACGGTAACAGACTCTATACAATCAGCGATTATTTTTAGAATTTGAGTAGCGCTAAATGCTTCACAACAAGGAATGCAAATGAAGAAACTCTTTCCCATCCTTATCGGCCTGGGCCTGACTGGCTTCAGCGCCATGAGCCAGGCAGAAAACCTGCTGCAGGTTTATCAGCAGGCGCGTATCAGTAACCCTGATCTGCGTAAATCAGCAGCCGATCGTGATGCCGCATTCGAGAAGATCAACGAAGCGCGTAGCCCATTACTGCCGCAGCTCGGTCTGGGTGCGGATTATTCCTATACCAACGGATTTCGCGACAGCAACGGCGTTAACTCCAACGTCACCAGCGGCTCGCTGCAGCTCACGCAGGTCCTGTTCGATATGTCAAAATGGCGAGCGCTGACGCTGCAGGAAAAACAAGCGGGTATTCAGGACGTCACCTACCAGACGGATCAGCAATCGCTGATCCTCAATACCGCAACCGCCTATTTTAAAGTGCTGGCCGCGATCGACACGCTCTCCTATACCGAAGCGCAGAAACAGGCGATTTATCGTCAGTTAGATCAGACCACCCAGCGCTTTAACGTTGGCCTGGTTGCCATCACTGACGTACAAAACGCCCGCTCGCAGTACGATGCTGTGCTGGCGAATGAAGTCACCGCGCGCAACGATCTCGATAACGCCGTTGAAGAACTGCGCCAGGTGACCGGCAACTACTATCCAGAACTGGCGTCGCTCAACGTGGATGGTTTTAAAACCAACAAACCGTCAGCCGTTAACGCGCTGCTGAAAGAAGCGGAAAGCCGTAACCTGTCGCTGCTGCAGGCGCGTCTGAGCCAGGATCTGGCGCGTGAGCAGATTCGCCAGGCGCAGGATGGTCATCTGCCGACGTTAAGTTTGTCCGCCTCAAGCGGCGTGTCAAACACCAGCTACGACGGCTCAAAAACCCGTGATAATGCGCAATACCGAGATAACGATGCCGGTCAAAACAAAATCGGCCTTAGCTTCTCCCTGCCGTTGTATCAGGGCGGAATGGTAAACTCTCAGGTTAAACAGGCGCAGTACAACTTTGTCGGCGCCAGCGAACAGCTGGAAAGCGCCCACCGCAGCGTGGTGCAGACCGTTCGTTCATCCTTTAACAACGTGAACGCGTCTATCAGCAGCATTAATGCCTACAAACAGGCCGTGGTTTCCGCGCAAAGTTCCCTGGATGCTATGGAAGCAGGTTATTCGGTAGGTACGCGTACCATCGTCGATGTCCTGGACGCGACCACTACGCTGTATAACGCAAAACAGCAACTGTCCAACGCGCGTTATAACTACCTGATTAACGAGCTGAACATCAAATCCGCACTCGGTACGCTGAACGAGCAGGATCTGGTTGCGCTGAACAATACGCTGGGCAAGTCTATTCCGACTTCACCGGATAGCGTCGCGCCGGAAAATCCTCAGCAGGATGCCAGCGCCGACGGCTACAGCAACACCGCCGCGGCAAAACCAGCATCAGCACGCAGCACCAGCGGCAGCAACCCGTTCCGCCAGTAGTCCGCTTGCGTCGTCCGCGCTTCGCTTACCCACACGGGTAAGCGAAGCGTTAAACGTAAGGCAACGTAAAGATCTCCCGCTTTCCGCCCCTATTCGCTTCATTTTCCACCACTCATCCTCTATCCTGAGCGTTAACAAAACGCATACCACTGGGTCCAGGAAGACAATCATGAAACGGACAAAAAATATTAATCACGCCTCCTTTCGCAAAAGCTGGAGCGCGCGCCATTTAACTCCCGTTGCGCTTGCCGTTACGGCCGTGTTTATGCTCGCCGGTTGTGAACAAAGCGATGAAACGGTTTCTCTTTATCAAAACGCCGATGACTGCTCTGCCGCCAACCCGAGCAAAGCCGCAGAGTGCACCACTGCCTACAATAACGCGCTTAAAGAAGCGGAACGTACAGCCCCTAAATACGCCTCCCGCGAAGACTGCGTCGCCGAGTTCGGTGAAGGTCAGTGCCAGCAGGCGCCGGCTCAGGCCGGTATGGCTCCGGAAAACCAGGCGCAGGCGCAAAGCAGCGGCAGCTTCTGGATGCCGCTGATGGCTGGCTACATGATGGGCCGGATGATGGGCGGCGGAATGGGCGCTCAGCAGCCGCTGTTCAGCTCAAAAAACCCGGCCAGCCCGGCCTATGGTAAATATACCGACGCTGGCGGTAAGAGCTACGGCGCAGCGCAGCCGGGCCGTACCATGAACGTGCCGAAAACCGCAATGGCGCCAAAACCGGCCACCACCAGCACCGTGACGCGCGGCGGATTTGGCGACTCGGTCGCCAAGCAGTCAACGATGCAGCGCAGCTCGGCGAGCTCCTCTTCATCACGCTCGATGGGCGGCTAAGCGACATGGAAAGAATCAGCATTACCGAGCGCCCGGACTGGCGTGAAAAAGCGACAGAATATGGTTTTAACTTTCACACCATGTACGGCGAGCCGTACTGGAGCGAAGAAGCTTATTACAAACTGACGCTGGCGCAGGTTGAGAAGCTCGAAGACGTCACGGCAGAACTGCACCAGATGTGTCTGCAGGCGGTTGAAAAAGTCATCGCCAGCGATGATTTAATGACCAAATTCCGCATCCCCAAACATACCTGGGGATTCGTGCGTCAGTCGTGGAAAACCCATCAGCCCTCGCTGTATTCGCGTCTCGATCTGGCGTGGGACGGCGTCGGTGAGCCGAAACTGCTGGAGAACAATGCCGATACGCCGACCTCGCTGTACGAAGCGGCATTCTTCCAGTGGATCTGGATGGAAGATCAGCTGAACGCCGGTCAGCTGCCTGCGGGCAGCGATCAGTTTAACAGCCTGCAGGAGAAGCTGATCGATCGCTTCAGCGAGCTTCGCGAGCAGTTCGGCTTCCAGTTGCTCCACATGGCCTGCTGCCGCGATACCGTTGAAGACCGTGGCACCGTGCAGTATTTACAGGACTGCGCCGCAGAAGCGGGCGTGGCTACTGAGTTTCTCTATATCGAAGACATTGGACTGGGTGAAAAAGGCCAGTTTACCGACCTGCAGGATCAGGTGATTGGTAATCTGTTCAAGCTCTATCCGTGGGAGTACATGCTGCGCGAGGTGTTCTCCACCAAGCTGGAAGACGCTGGCGTGCGCTGGCTGGAGCCGGCCTGGAAGAGCATCATCTCCAACAAAGCGCTGCTGCCGCTGCTGTGGGAGATGTTCCCCAACCATCCGAACCTGCTGGCCGCTTATTTCAGCGAAGATGCGCACCCGGAAATGGACAAGTACGTTATCAAGCCCATTTTCTCCCGCGAAGGCGCTAACATTTCTATTGTTGAAAACGGCAAAGTGCTGGAGGCGGTAGAAGGTCCGTACGGTGAAGAAGGCACCATCGTGCAGGAGTTCTATCCGTTGCCGAAGTTTGGCGACAGCTACACGCTCATCGGCAGCTGGCTGATTAACGACCAGCCGGCGGGTATTGGCATTCGCGAAGACCGGGCGATGATCACCCAGGATCTGTCGCGTTTTTATCCGCACATTTTCGTTGAGTAACTTCTAACCCCGGCAGTATCGCGTACGGCCGGGGTTTATCTGTTCTCAAGCGCCAATCACCACTGACAGCATGCTCAGGGATCCCATTTCCATTCCTTCTACCGGGATCGTAATCGGCTCCTCGCCGTCCCAGGCCCCCAGTACGTACAGCAGCGGCAGGAAGTGATCGGCCGTTGGGTTAGATAACGATCCGCCTTCATGCGTCAGGTAATTCACCAGCGGATGTTCCTCCACGGGGCCTTTCCATGCCAGGTTCGCCTTCACGTAGTTATTAAACGACTCCGCCCAGGGATAGGCCGTATTCTCGCCGTGCCAGCGTGCGGTGCGCAGGTTATGCACCACGTTGCCGCTTGCCACCAGCATAATGCCTTCATCGCGCAGCTGAGCCAGCTTACGCCCCATTTCGAAATGCCATGCGGCAGGTTTCGTGCTATCAATACTTAGCTGCACCATCGGAATATCGGCGTCGGGATACATTTTAATCAACACGCCCCATGAACCATGGTCAAAGCCCCAGGCTTCTTTATCCAGCGTCACCGGCACCGGCGCCAGCAGCTCAACCAGGCGCTGGGCCAGTTCAGGTGAACCCGGAGCCGGATAATGCATATCGTATAGCGCCTGTGGAAAACCGCCAAAATCATGAATCGTTTTCGGCGCTTCCATCGCCGTCACTCCCGTACCGCGAGTGAACCAGTGAGCGGAGATAACCACGATGGCTTTCGGCCGCGGTAAAGTCTCGCCCAGATGCCGCCAGGCGCGAGTATAGATGTTATCTTCCAGCACGTTCATCGGGCTGCCATGGCCTAAAAATAGCGCGGGCATGCGGATACGGGACATAGTGATATCCTTGATTGAGAGAGAGTTGATGTATTTACATTACGCGCTTTTGATTCAGGATAAACTCAGATAAGCATGATGATGATCGTCAGAAAATTTGAATGTAAGGGGCGGTAAAGAGTGAATCCGTGCACTCGCGATCGTCTATGAATAGCGATATTCTCAATAAGAATCATTTTCATAAGGAGGTGAATGTTGTCCTCACCCATCATTTTGACTCTGCTGGCAGGGAGCGCCACCTTTATTGGGGCAATATTCGGCGTGCTCGGCCAGAAACCCTCGAACCGCTTATTGGGTTTCTCTCTGGGTTTCGCCGCCGGGATCATGCTACTCATTTCCTTAATGGAGATGCTGCCCGCTGCGCTGGCGACTGAAGGCATGTCGCCGCTGCTCGGCTACGGCATGTTTATCATCGGCCTTCTGGGCTACTTTGCGCTTGACCGCATGCTGCCTCACGCCCATGCGCAAGATCTGATGACCCCCGGCATCTCCCGCCCGCGAAATCTGCGACGTACGGCGATATTGCTGACGTTAGGCATTAGCCTGCATAACTTTCCTGAAGGTATTGCCACTTTTGTGACGGCCAGCAATAACCTTGAGCTGGGCATGGGGGTCGCGTTAGCCGTCGCGCTGCATAACATCCCGGAAGGGCTGGCAGTAGCAGGGCCAGTCTATGCCGCCACGGGTTCCAGGAGTAAAGCGGTATTCTGGGCAGGGCTTTCCGGGATGGCGGAAATCTTCGGCGGCGTGCTGGCCTGGCTGGTACTGGGCAGCGTGATCTCTCCGGTGATGATGGGCGCGGTCATGGCCGCGGTTGCCGGTATTATGATTGCGCTATCGGTTGATGAGCTCATGCCGCTGGCGAAAGAACTCGATCCGCAAAGCAACCCAAGCTATGGCGTGTTGTGCGGAATGTCGGTAATGGGATTAAGCCTGGTGGTTTTGCAAACGGTAGGGATTGGCTAAACAAAAGCTAAAAACAATAAAGCCCACCATAAGGCGGGCTTTATTCAGCAACCAGCGGCAATTAGCTGGCTTTACGCTCGTGTTCGCGGCGGTAAGCTACTAAATCTTCAATGGTGACCACTTCCATATTGTGCTGTTTAGCAAACTCAATGCACTGCGGCGCACGCGCCATAGAGCCGTCGTCGTTAGTCAGTTCGCACAGTACGCCCGCCGGTTTGAGGCCAGCCAGGGTAACCAGATCGATTGTAGCTTCGGTGTGGCCGCCGCGGGTCAGAACGCCGCCCGGCTGAGCGCGCAGCGGGAAAACGTGGCCAGGACGGTTCAGGTCTGACGGCTTCGCGCCATCGGCAATTGCCGCGCGTACGGTCGTTACGCGGTCAGCGGCGGAAACGCCGGTAGTCACGCCTTCAGCAGCTTCGATGGTGACGGTAAAACCGGTACCGTAGGCGCTGGTGTTGTTCTCTACCATCATTGGCAGGTCGAGCTGTTTACGACGATCTTCCGTCAGGCACAGGCAGACAATGCCGCTACCGTGGCGAATGGTCAGCGCCATCTGCTCAACGGTCATGGTTTCTGCGGCGAAAATCATATCGCCTTCGTTTTCACGGTCTTCATCGTCAAGTACCATCACACCGCGACCTTCGCGCAGTGCATCTAAAGCACGTTCCACACGTTCAAAAGCGGTACCAAAAGAGGAAAGTAGCGTCTGATTCATGGTAAATAAACCTCATTAATTGTATGGTTACCAGAATCAGGGCAGTCTTAGGAGCGCCGGTTTAGCGGCAAAAGTCAACGCAAGCGGGCGAAAACCCGACTGAGCCGTTACTCTCTCCCATCCGGACTCTAACCGTCGGCCCCGGAATTACACCGGATCTGCTGACCTTTCTGCATTTACAGAAAGCGCTCGCGGGCTTTCAACGCTATGGTTGATTTACCGCCGGTGGGGAATTTCGCCCCGCCCTGAGAATAAGCGAAGTAACTATAACGCTATTGACTATCGTCGGCAATGCATAAGCTTCAAACATTTATGGTTTATAGGTACCGCCGATCGCACTACAATGAGCGAATAACCGACCAGAGCAGGAAATCACCATGATTGACCCGAAAAAAATTGAACAAATCGCCCGCCAGGTTCATGAATCGATGCCGAAGGGGCTCCGCGATCTGGGGGAAGACGTGGAGAAAAAAATTCGTCAGGTGCTCCAGTCGCAGTTAACTCGCCTGGACCTGGTAAGCCGCGAAGAGTTCGACGTGCAGACGCAGGTGCTGCTGCGCACCCGTGAAAAGCTGGCGCTTCTGGAGCAACGTCTGAGCGAGCTGGAAAATCGTCCTCTAAACGCGCCGGCGGCACCGGACGCCGAAGAGAAGCTCTAAAAACAAGCAACGGGCCGTCAGGCCCGTTGTCGTATCGGTTGAGGGTAAGTAGATTAGTGCTCCAGCTCCGCTTCAGGGGTCATGGCTTTATTCGCCTGCTGGCAGTAAAGTTCATAGCGTTGACAAAACCATTCACGATGCTCTTCATCCATATTGCCGACAATGGCCTGAAGATCGACGGGCTGACCTTGTGCGTTCATTCTGGCGAAACTCTGGGCCAGAAAATCAAAATTCTTCATTAAATACATGTCTTTATTCTTCATACGCATACTCCTTCAGCCGTTGGTGTTCTGATTGGTCATATGCTTTTTACTGGCTTCAGTATTTATCCTTACCTTAACTTTTTTTGTACGAAAAATGCGCCCGAAATGGCTATTTATTGAGCCAAATCATTTATGCCGTCATTAAATAGAAAGAGGCCCACGATTAGACGATCGCGGGCCTCTGTTGTACGAATTTGCAGCGTTATCGCTGGTTACGCTTATTTTCGCTTACCAGATCCGGATTAGCAGCCGCTCCAGTGAAGAGAGAAAACATTACTGATTGTTATCTTTCTGGATCTTCCTGATGATATTGGTCGTTGAGCAGCCATCTTCGAAGTTGAGCACCAGCACCTCGCCGCCGTTTGCCCACACCTCTTCGCTGCCGGCAATCTGCTCCGGCTTATAGTCCCCACCTTTCACCAGCAGATCCGGCAGAATTCCGGCAATCAGCCGCTGCGGAGTATCTTCTTCAAAAGAAACCACCCAGTCGACGGCCTCCAGCGCGCCCAGCACGATCATTCGCTGATCCAGCGGGTTGACCGGACGAGACTCGCCTTTCAGACGCCGGGTTGAAGCATCGCTGTTCACCGCGACAATCAGCCGGTCACCCAGTTTGCGAGCGTTCGCCAGGTAGGAAACGTGGCCCGCGTGTAAAATATCGAACACGCCGTTGGTCATCACAACTTTCTCGCCGCGCTTGCGCGCCGCGGCTACCGCCAGTTTGAGTTCTTCTTCGCTCATCACGCCAAAACCGGTCTCGGAGCGCCCGCGTACCGCGTTCTCCAGTTCGATAGGCGAAACGGTAGAGGTACCGAGTTTACCCACCACGACGCCAGCCGCCGCGTTGGCAAAGTAGCAAGCTTCTTCCAGAGTATTGCCGGAAGCCAGCGTCGCCGCCAGCACGCCGATGACCGTGTCGCCCGCACCGGTAACGTCATAGACTTCCTGGGCCTGCGTGGGCATATGCAGCGGCGGTCGCCCCGGTTGCAGCAGCGTCATCCCCTGCTCGGAACGGGTCACCAGCAGCGCAGAGAGGTCGAAATCGGCGATGATTTTCATGCCGCGTTCAACGATCTCTTCTTCATCCTTACATTTACCCGCTACCGCCTCAAATTCTGAGAGGTTAGGCGTCAGCAGGGTAGCGCCGCGATAGCGTTCAAAATCCGTGCCTTTCGGATCGATAAGCACCGGAACGCCCGCATCGCGCGCCAGCTTGATCATGGTCTGGACGCTGGTCAGCGCGCCTTTGGCGTAATCAGAGAGCACCAGGGCGCCAATAGAGCCCAGCGCCTGCTGAATACGTTCGTGCATCGGCTGCGGATCGACACCGGAGAACCCTTCTTCAAAATCGAGACGAATCAGCTGCTGGTTGCGCGACAGCACGCGCAGTTTGGTAATCGTCGGATGCGTCGGAACGGATACGAAGTCGCACTTCACGTTGACGTCAGCCAGCGCCTTACTTAACGCACGGGCGGCATCGTCAATCCCGGTCAGACCAACGAGGCGGGAGGTCGCGCCGAGCGACGCAATGTTCATCGCCACGTTTGCCGCGCCGCCAGGACGTTCTTCGATATTTTCCACCTTCACCACCGGTACCGGCGCTTCCGGCGAAATACGGCTGGTGGGACCATACCAGTAGCGGTCCAGCATCACATCGCCAACCACCAACACTCCTGCACGTTCAAACTCTGGCAGCGTTACTTTCATTACTCCCTCCTGCGAGACGCAAACTTTGCGCGCGATAATAGCACACCCGGTTTTTTAGTTAAGCCATCAACCACTTCTGCCAGCTGGCGCTGACCTGTTCACGCTCCTGGCTAAACGCATCTGGCGCCACGTGCCCCGGCTGTTCCTGCAGCGCCAGGTGATGTAGCGCATCGCGCAGCGTGGTGTAAGCATGAGTTAACACCCTCGCCTCTGCCTCGTCCATAATGTCGTTCTGCGCCAGCAGTTCCAGGATACGAACGTTATCGGACCAGCGCGTGAGCTTCGGTTTATCACTGGCATAGCGTAGGACCAGATACTGGGTAATAAATTCAATATCGGTGATCCCACCGGCATCGGCTTTAATATCAAAGCGATCGTGATGCTTATTCCCCAGGTGAGCGCGCATTTTTTCGCGCATTTCCCGCACTTCGGTTTGCAATTTTTCGCCTTCTCGCGGGGTAGTAAGAACATCCCGGCGAATGACGTCAAAGCGCGCCTGTAGCTCAGGATCGCCATACACTACGCGGGCGCGAACCAGCGCCTGGTGTTCCCATGTCCATGCCTCATTCTGTTGATAATCAGCAAAGGAATCGGCGGTAGTGACCAGCATCCCCGCTGCGCCAGAGGGGCGTAGGCGAGCATCCACTTCGTACAGAATGCCTGACGAGGTGCGGGTACTGAAAAGATGCATGATGCGCTGCGCCAGGCGCAGATAAAACTGACGGCCATCGATTTCGCGTTCGCCGTCGGTCATCACCTCCATCGGGCAATCGTGGAGGAACACCAAATCGAGATCGGAACTGTAGCCCAGCTCCCATCCACCCAGCTTGCCGTAGCCGACCACCGCAAAACCGCGCCCCTGGCGATCGTGCAGGTGCGTCGGCTGCCCGTAACGGGCCACCATCTGCAGCCATGCCTGCTGGACGACTGCGTCAATCATCGCCTCCGCCAGCCATGTTAAGTGATCGCTCACTTTCATCACTGGCAGCGTTCCGGCGATATCGGCCGCAGCGATGTGCAGCAGCTGCGCCTGCTTAAACTGGCGTAGCGCCTCCAGCTGCTGCTCTTCATCATCTTCCGGTACGCGCAGCAGATACTGGCGCAGTTCATCGCGATAGGCATCGGTGGCCGTTGGCTGATAAAGCGTATTCGGGTCCAGCAGTTCGTCCAGCAGCAGCGGATGGCGGGCCAGCTGACTGGCGACCATCGGCGACGCCGCGCACAGGCTAATCAGGTGCTTTAACGCGCCGGGGAATTCGCTCAGCAGCTCCAGGTAAGTGGTGCGGGTGACAATTCCGGTGAGCAGCGGCGTAATACGCGCCAGCGGTACCGGAGCATCGGCGCGCGAACAAATTTCGCTAAGCAGATGCGGCATGAGCTGGTCAAGCACCTGACGACCGCGCGGACCAATCGTGCGCCGGTCCAGCTCTTTGCGAAAATCGGCGATCAGCGCCAGCACGCTGCGGCGATCGCTGTCTACAAGATGCGCCAGCGCCGGGCTGGTATCATCTTCCTGCAGCGCGTCCTGCCACAGCTCGCGCCAGTACTCTTCAAGCTGCTCATCCGGCGACTGCGTTTCATCGTCGCCGATCAGTTCATTAAACACGCGCCGCACATTAGCCATCTGTTCCGCCAGCCGCGCGCTGAGTGTCTCCCAGTCGGCAACGCCTATCCCCCAGGCCAGCCGGGCGCGATTAAGTTCATCCTGCGGCAAGGTTTGCGTCTGCTCGTCGTTGATGCTTTGCAGCAGGTTTTCCAGGCGACGCAAAAACAGATAGGCTTCGCGCAGCCTCTGCGCATCCCCTTCCGGCAGCAGATGTAGCTCTTCGATGGCGGCCAGCGTCGGCAGCAGCGCCCGCTGCTGCAGCATTGGCTCACGGCCGCCGCGAATCAGCTGGAAGACCTGGACGATAAACTCCACTTCTCGGATGCCGCCCGCGCCGAGCTTGATATTGTCTTTTAATCCCCGGCGGCGCACTTCCCGGGCAATCATGCCCTTCATGTTGCGCAAAGACTGAATCACGCTGAAATCGATATAGCGGCGGAAGACAAACGGCCGCAGCATGGCGCGCAGCTCGTTGGCATAGACGCCATCGTTATCGCCCATAATTCGCGCTTTCACCATCGCGTAGCGCTCCCAGTCGCGTCCCTGCTCCTGGTAATAATCTTCCAGCGCGGCAAAGCTCAACACCAGCGGACCGCTATCGCCAAACGGGCGCAGGCGCATATCCACGCGGTAGACAAAGCCATCCTGGGTGGGCTGATCCAGTACCTTAATCAGGCGCTGCCCGAGGCGGGTAAAAAACTGGGCGTTATCCAGTTCGCGACGACCGCCGCGCGTGGCGCCATGTTCCGGCCAGGCGAAAATCAGATCGATGTCGGAGGAGAAGTTCAGCTCGCCGCCGCCGAGCTTGCCCATCCCGAGGATCAGCAGCGGCTGCGGCGTACCTTCAGCATTACATGGAGTGCCCCATTCGCGACAGCAGGCAGCGTATAGCCAGTCGCGCGCGGCGACGATTAAGGTCTCCGCCAGCGCACTTAGCTGCTGCAGGCTGCTCTCTTCGCTGACCAGCGATAGCGCCTGGGCCCAGGCGATACGCACCATAATCCGACGGCGAAACTGGCGCAGCTCGCGCATCAGCGCGGCTTCATCATTGACCTCGGCCAGGCGAACCTGCAGCCAGTCGGCGTAGTGATGCCACTCCTGCGCCTCGGGGGGCGCACTTTCAAGCTCCGCCAGCCACTGCGGCTGCGCGATCAGACTCTGTTCGACGAAATCGCTGAATGCCATAACTGATTGCGCCCGATCGCTCAACGTCGATACGGGAAAATCCGCTGGCAGCCGGCCAGCGACCGTCTGCCAGTGCTGCTGTAATTGCGAAGAAAGCGGCATCTTAGGGGCTCCCTGGCCTGAAATTATCGTTTTCCACTATGCAGCCAGAACGGCTCTGCGGCCAGCGCCTGGCGACGAAAATATTCGATAACGCTGCTGTCATTATGCGCAATCGCCCGGCGGGTTTCTTGCCAGTTTTCCAGCCACGGCGCGGCAGCATCGGCATAGGCGCCGGATAACAGCTGAACGGTGTCAATTTCGCGGGTCAGACGCGGAAGCTGATCGGCATAACCGTCAGCGGACGGCTGACGAAAAGCGTTTTTCAGCTCCGCCGCCGCCCTGGAGAGCTGAATATCCGCAAAGCGTTTAAACGATCCGGCAATTTTCTGCTCTCCGGCTGCGTTCAGGAAAGGACGCCAGCCGCGGTTTACCAGCAGATCGGTGAGCGCCAGCTTCGCCCTGACGGTCGCCACGCTGAAAAGCGCGGCCTGGGTCGTTTCGGCTTCCGCCAGCGCCGCCTCGGCTTCGCTCAGACGTTCACGCAGCAGCGTGGTGGCCTTGCGCGGGACAATACCGCCAAACAGTACCAGCGCGTGCCGCACGCGGGCGATAGCGTGCAAAATCTCCGCTTTCGCTTTCGCATTGCCGCGATTGAGGACTTCATCATGATATAGCCAGTGCGCCAGCGCGCTTTCCAGCGCCGCCTCCAGCCCCTGTTCGACGCTGGCTTTCGGCGCGACGCGAAGGATCGTTAACTCGGTCAGCGGGCGTTCTTCGTTGCCCTGCGCCAGATGATAACCACGCGCCGCTTTGCTCAGGCTTCCCTGACGCAGTACGCCGGTATCCAGCAGGCCGCGGGCAAGGGTCAGAATATCCTGCGTATTACCGGACAGAAGCTCCAGCTCCAGCTCGCAAATGGGTTCCTGATGCTCGCCGGCTTTGACTTCGCCGCGATCGAGTGCGATTTCAATTTCGCTGTCGCCTTCTTTGACCACCCATCGCTCACGCTCAAAATCGGTGCTGAAAAGCGGCTGTACGTTCTCAGCAAGCTCCGCCGGCAGTTCACCCTGCGGCCAGACTTCAGCCGGAAGCTTTTCCAGCGCCAGCTCAGGGCTTTCCAGCGGAATGTTATATTCCGGACGCTGATGCAGCCCGCCGACGACGCGCCCGGCGATTTTCAGCGTCATCTCATAGCGCCCCTGGTCGCCGCGAACGCGCAGCCCCATGTCGTGGCGGCGCAGCCAGTTATCCGCCGTTTCATAGTAAATATTCAGTAATTGACCCGCGGGCGTGTGCTTTGCCTCCAGCGTATTGAGGTGCTGACGCAGCGCGTCAACGCCATTCTGATCAACGATAAACTTTAATTCGATTTCTTGAGCCATGACTGAATTCTTCCGCTTATATGCTGTGCCGGGAAATTGCGGCGAACTAACAACGATATTTCTTGTCAGTAAATAGTATTTTGCGGCGAATCGCCATGCAATGCGCATTTTGCCGGGCCACCTGATGGATGATTCCGATTGTGGCGGAAAACTTTGCGTCGCTTCGGCGATGCCACTACTATCGTTCAACTTTTTATGACCAAACGATGACCTGATGCCAAAATTACGCCTTATTACATTGACTTTGCTGGCGCTGAGCGCCGCCACGGCGGTTCACGCGGAAGAAAAACGTTACGTTTCAGATGAACTGAATACCTGGGTGCGCAGCGGTCCGGGCGATAACTATCGCCTTGTGGGCACCATCAACGCCGGCGAAGAAGTCGCAGTGCTGCAAACTAACGACAGCACTAACTATGCTCAGGTGCGCGACAGCAGCGGCCGTACCGCCTGGATCCCCTTGAAAGAGCTGAGCAACGAGCCCAGCCTGCGCACTCGCGTGCCGGATCTGGAAAACCAGGTAAAAACCCTGACCGATAAACTGAATAACATTGATACCACCTGGAACCAGCGCACGGCGGACATGCAGAAGAAAGTCGCCGGTAGCGATGCCGTCATCAACGGCCTGAAAGAAGAGAATCAAAAGCTGAAAAATGAGCTGGTTGTCGCGCAGAAGAAGGTGAATGCCGCAAATCTGCAGCTTGATGACAAACAGCGCACCATTATCATGCAGTGGTTTATGTACGGCGGCGGCGTGCTGGGCGTCGGCCTGATTCTGGGACTGGTGTTGCCGCACCTGGTACCGAGCCGCAAACGCAAAGACCGTTGGATGAACTAATTCGTCTTCTCTGCCAGACTTACGTATCATCGTAAGAAAATGAAGACGGGAGAGTAAGGCGTGAAGGTTTATCTGGTCGGTGGTGCAGTACGAGATGCGTTATTAAGGCTACCGGTTAAAGACAAAGATTGGGTCGTGGTTGGCGCCACGCCTCAGCAACTCCTCGACGCGGGCTACCAGCAGGTAGGCCGTGATTTTCCCGTGTTCCTTCATCCGCAAAGCCGCGAAGAGTATGCCCTGGCGCGCACCGAGCGCAAGTCCGGTTCCGGTTACACCGGTTTTACCTGCTATGCCGCCGCTGACGTTACCCTTGAGCAAGACCTGCTGCGCCGCGATCTGACGATCAATGCGCTGGCCCAGGACGCCGACGGTCAGATTATCGATCCCTACGGCGGCCAGTCTGATTTACGCAAGCGCCTGCTGCGCCACGTCTCGCCCGCCTTTAGCGAGGATCCGCTACGCGTTCTGCGCGTGGCGCGTTTTGCCGCCCGCTACGCGCATCTGGGGTTTCGTATCGCCGATGAAACCATGGCGCTGATGCGCGCAATGGCCGATGCCGGTGAGCTTGCGCATCTCACGCCGGAGCGGGTATGGAAAGAGACGGAAAGCGCCCTTACCACCCGCAACCCGCAGGTCTTCTTCCAGACCTTACGCGACTGCCGCGCGCTCAAGGTGCTGTTCCCGGAAGTCGACGCCCTTTACGGCGTACCGGCTCCGGCTAAATGGCACCCGGAAATCGACACCGGCCTGCACACCCTGATGACCGTCACCATGGCGGCGATGCTGTCACCCGAAATCGACGTACGTTTCGCTACCCTGTGCCACGACCTCGGGAAAGGACTGACGCCAAAAGAGCTCTGGCCGCGTCATCATGGTCACGGCCCGGCTGGCGTAAAGCTGGTCGAACAGCTCTGCGCCCGTCTGCGGGTACCCAACGAGCTGCGCGATCTGGCAAAGCTGGTCGCCGAATTTCACGATCTGATTCACACCCTGCCCATGCTGCAGCCAAAAACGCTGGTCAAGCTGTTCGATAATATTGATGCCTGGCGCAAGCCGCAGCGGGTCAGGCAAATCGCCTTGACCAGTGAAGCCGACGTGCGCGGGCGCACCGGTTTTGAGGCCTGCGATTACCCTCAGGGTCGCCTGCTGCTGGAAGCATGGGACGTTGCCCGAGCGGTCTCAACAAAAGAGGTCGTTGCGGAAGGGTTTCAGGGAATTGAGATTCGTGAAGAGCTGACGCGTCGGCGGATTCAGGCCGTCGCCCGCTGGAAAGAAAAGCGTTGCCCCCAGCCGCAGGACTGAGGGCTGGCGCTTAGAAGAAGACCACGTACACCGCTGCCGCGACGATAAAGCGATAGATGGCAAACGGGATAAACGAAATACGTTTAATCAGCTGCAGGAAGGTTTTAATCGCAATCAGCGCGACGATAAACGCCGTGATAAAACCGACGGCAAACATCGGAATATCGCTGGCGTTGAGGAAACCAATACTTTTGTACATATCCAGTACGGTCGCGCCCATCATCATCGGCACCGCCAGCAGGAATGAGAACTCAGAGGCCGCATAGCGGCTTACGCCCATCAGCATCCCGCCGGAAATTGTCGCCCCGGAACGCGAGAAGCCCGGCCACAGCGCCAGACACTGGAAACAGCCGATCACGAACGCCTGACGATAGGTCATATCATCAATGCCCACCGCGCGGGGCTGTTTTGGCTTCAGCACTTCCGCTGCGATCAGCAGCACGCCGCCGACAATCAGCGCGTACATCACGTTTATCGGGTTAAACAGAGACTTGATGGTATCGTGGAAAATCAGCCCCAGCACTACCGCCGGGATCATCCCCAAGAGAATATGGATAAGCGACAGGCGACCGCTGCCCTGGCCTTCATGCTCGGGCTTTTTGCCGAAATGAATACCGATAAGGCCGAACAGACGACGCCAGAACATCACAACAACGGCAAGAATGGAACCAAGCTGAATCACTACTTCAAACGTATTTGCGGTATCGCCTTCAAAACCCAGCAGATGACCGACAATAATCATATGACCAGTACTGGAAACAGGTAAAAACTCGGTCAAACCTTCAACCACACCCAATATTGCCGCCACCAGCAGCGAGTGTATATCGCTCATCCAATTAAACCCTTTAAAAAGTAATATGAAAAAAACCAGAAACGAATAACCAGGCTATCAGGCTTCAATATTGGCCACGGACAGCGCGCAGAAACGGGAGCGTACAGGTTGTACGCGCGGCTTTCGGGCGCTTCCCGGGGACAAAACGGCAAATAAAATAGCCTGATGGTCGGATTCTATGACCGGTATAAACACAATTTGTTTAACGAGTATGACCTGAAAAGTTTTGTTTCAGATTAAGGCCACGTTCAATCACGACGCCAACGTTGGCCGCCCGGGCTACCGCGCCAGGCTTGCTGACTTTAATACGCACCCATGGAGATTGAAACTTTTCCAGCAGCAGGTCAGCAATTTCTTCCGCCACGCGCTCGACCAGCGCAAAGCGCCCGCCTTCAACGTGGTTGATGACCGCCTCGCTGATATCAGCATAGCTGAGACAATCGCTGACATCATCGCTGGCCGCCGCTTTGCGGTTATCCCACGCCATTTCGATATCGAACACCAGCTTCTGTTCAATGGTTTGTTCCCAGTCATAAACACCAATAGTGGTGATTACCGAAAGTTGCTCTATAAATACAATATCCATCACGACCTGCCTGCTTTTTGGCTAAACCGGATACCACTTCCGGCCAATTATGCGTATTATCCACAGATGCAAAGACATCCCCTAAATAATTTGCGTTGCAGGAAGAGAGCGACGCGGCAAGGCCCCAGGAGCATAGCATCGCTATGGGTCTCTGCGAGCCAATGCGCGGATAACGCGCAGCGCACCGGGGATAAAACGACACTTTCAAAATGGAACAGCTGATGAGTGCAATCGCGCCTGGACTGGTTATCCTCGCCTACCTCTGCGGCTCAATCTCCAGCGCCATTCTCGTTTGCCGCCTCGCTGGCCTTCCCGACCCTCGCGACAGCGGCTCCGGCAATCCAGGGGCGACTAACGTCCTGCGAATTGGCGGCAAGGGCGCAGCCGTAGCGGTGCTTATTTTTGACGTACTGAAAGGCATGTTGCCGGTCTGGGGAGCGTGGGCGCTAGGCCTGACGCCGTTCTGGCTCGGTCTGGTGGCCATTGCCGCCTGCGTAGGCCATATCTGGCCGGTATTTTTTAACTTTCGCGGCGGTAAAGGCGTGGCGACCGCTTTCGGAGCCATCGCCCCTATCGGCTGGGATCTCACCGGCGTGATGGCCGGAACCTGGCTGCTTACGATTCTGCTCAGCGGCTACTCCTCGCTGGGGGCGATCGTCAGCGCGCTGATCGCGCCGTTCTATGTCTGGTGGTTCAAACCGCAGTATACTTTCCCGGTTTCGATGCTCTCATGCCTGATTCTGCTGCGCCATCACGACAACATTCAGCGTCTGTGGCGGCGTCAGGAAACCCGCATCTGGACCCGGTTCAAAAAGAAGAAAAAAACGCCGGAGCAGAAATAACCTTTGCTTCGACGCAACTTCGCGGCAAGGCGGTGAGTGAGTCCCGATGAGCTTACTCCAGTCAGTGATTCGGGCGAACGACAAATCTGCCGGGAGCAGATTTGAACGTCGCTTGCGACGGCCCGCCAGGGCGAGGCCCATGGATGGGCCGAGTAGCCCGTAGCCAACGCGGCTGCGGCTCGAAGTATGACGGACATAAGCTTTTCATATGACCGGGATGGTTGGCCCCCGATCAATACTCTTCGCTGCTGTTTTATCTTGATTTTGCAGGGGCGCGACATTGCACGGCACGGTGTTACCACAGAATAAAAAAGGCTGGCAGGCCAAGCTGGACCTCCGCTTTCAGCTTCTCGGCGGGAAAACAGCGCTCGCCTCCCGTCGTCATGTCGGTCCACTCACCGTTCAGCGTCCGTTTTATCCCGAAGAAGAGACCTGCCACCTCTATCTGCTTCATCCGCCCGGCGGTATCGTCGGCGGCGATGAACTCACCATCAGCGCCACGATTGAGTCCGATTGCCATACGCTGATCACCATGCCCGGCGCCAGCAAGTTTTATCGCAGCAGCGGCGCGCAGGCGCGGCTTCTGCAAACCCTGACGCTGGGCGATAACGCAACGCTCGAGTGGTTGCCGCAGGATGCCATTTTCTTTCCCGGCGCTCACGCCGCTTTGCATACGGCGTTTCACCTCTCCTCCTCCAGCACGCTGCTGGCCTGGGACCTGCTATGTCTTGGCCGTCCGGTCATCGGCGAAACCTTTAGCCACGGCGCGCTCGCCAACCGACTGGAGGTGTGGGTCGACGGCTCTCCGCTGCTGATTGAGCGCCTGAACCTGGCCGATGGAGAGCTGGCCTGCATCGCGCAGCAGCCATGGGTGGGAACAATGCTGTTCTACCCGGCGAACGAGACGCTGCTGGAAGGCGTACGCGAAAAACTTACGCCGCTGGCAAACTATGCCGGCGCCACGCTCACCGACGGCCTGCTGACGGTACGCTTTTTAAGTGACGATAATCTGCGTTGCCAGCGGGCGATGCGCGATATCTGGCAGTTTATGCGCCCGCACCTGACCGGCAAATCTCCGGTACTCCCCCGAATCTGGCTGACTTAAGAGAACGCTATGGAACTGACACCCAGAGAAAAAGACAAACTGTTGCTGTTTACCGCTGCGCTGGTGGCGGAGCGTCGCCTGGCCCGCGGCCTGAAGCTCAACTATCCCGAATCCGTGGCCCTGATTAGCGCTTTTATTATGGAGGGCGCGCGCGACGGCAGAAGCGTCGCAGAGCTAATGGAAGAAGGGCGCCACGTCCTGAGCCGCGAGCAGGTCATGGAAGGCGTACCGGAA
Source organism: Klebsiella sp. GW_Kp181 (assembly GCF_040062315.1). NCBI lineage: Bacteria > Pseudomonadati > Pseudomonadota > Gammaproteobacteria > Enterobacterales > Enterobacteriaceae > Klebsiella > Klebsiella sp. GW_Kp181. The sequence continues at coordinate 11,218 of NZ_JBEAFR010000064.1, read as the reverse complement.
ATGATCCCCGATATCCAGGTCGAAGCCACCTTTCCGGACGGCTCGAAGCTGGTTACCGTCCATAACCCGATAATCTGAGGTAGCGCGATGATCCCAGGAGAATATCAGGTTAAACCGGGCCAGATCGCGCTTAACGTCGGCCGGGCTACCTGCTGCATTATCGTTGAAAATCACGGCGACCGGCCGATTCAGGTCGGCTCCCATTATCACTTCGCCGAGGTCAACCCGGCGCTGAAGTTCGATCGCCAGCAGGCAACGGGCTACCGTCTCAATATCGCGGCCGGAACCGCAGTGCGCTTCGAGCCGGGCCAAAAGCGCGAGGTGGAGCTGGTAGCGCTGGCCGGAGCCCGCGTCGTGCACGGTTTTCGCGGCGAAATAATGGGTGAGCTGGAGGCAAATGATGAGTGAGATTTCACGTCAGGCCTATGCCGACATGTTCGGCCCCACCACCGGCGATAAAGTTCGCCTGGCGGACACCGAGCTGTGGATCGAGGTCGAAGATGATTTGACCACTTACGGCGAAGAGGTCAAATTCGGCGGCGGTAAAGTGATCCGCGACGGTATGGGACAGGGGCAGATGCTTTCCGCCGGGTGCGCGGATCTGGTGCTGACCAATGCCCTGATCGTCGATTACTGGGGGATCGTTAAAGCCGATATCGGCGTCAAAGATGGAAGGATCTTCGCCATCGGCAAAGCCGGCAACCCGGATATTCAACCCAACGTCACGATCCCGATCGGCGCGGCCACGGAAATTATTGCCGCAGAAGGCAAGATCGTCACCGCCGGCGGCGTCGATACGCATATTCACTGGATCTGCCCGCAGCAGGCGGAAGAAGCGCTGGTCTCCGGCGTCACCACCATGATCGGCGGCGGTACCGGCCCGGCGGCGGGTACCCACGCCACGACCTGCACCCCGGGTCCGTGGTACATCTCGCGGATGCTGCAGGCTGCGGACAGCCTGCCGGTCAATGTCGGCCTGCTGGGTAAAGGCAATGGCTCGAATCCGGATGCGCTGCGTGAGCAGGTCGCGGCCGGGGTTATCGGCCTGAAAATTCACGAAGACTGGGGCGCGACGCCAGCGGCAATCAACTGCGCGCTGACCGTAGCCGACGAAATGGACGTTCAGGTTGCGCTGCACAGCGATACCCTTAACGAGTCGGGATTCGTTGAGGATACCCTGGCGGCCATCGGCGGGCGCACTATCCATACTTTCCATACCGAAGGCGCGGGCGGCGGCCATGCGCCAGATATTATTACCGCCTGCGCACACCCTAATATTCTGCCCTCGTCGACTAATCCGACGCTGCCCTACACCGTCAACACCATTGACGAGCATCTGGACATGCTGATGGTTTGCCATCATCTCGACCCGGATATCGCCGAGGACGTGGCGTTTGCCGAATCGCGCATTCGGCGGGAAACCATCGCCGCGGAAGACGTCCTGCACGACCTGGGCGCCTTCTCCCTTACCTCGTCCGATTCGCAGGCCATGGGTCGCGTCGGCGAAGTGGTGTTACGTACCTGGCAGGTGGCGCACCGGATGAAAGTTCAGCGCGGCCCGCTGGCGGAAGAGAGCGGCGATAACGATAACTTCCGCGTGAAGCGCTATATCGCCAAATACACCATTAATCCGGCGTTAACCCACGGTATCGCCCATGAAGTCGGTTCGATTGAAGTGGGTAAACTGGCGGATCTGGTGCTGTGGTCCCCGGCATTCTTCGGCGTAAAACCGGCGACGATCGTCAAAGGCGGCATGATCGCCATGGCGCCGATGGGCGACATCAACGCATCTATCCCGACGCCGCAGCCGGTGCACTATCGCCCGATGTTCGGCGCGCTGGGCAGCGCTCGTCACCGCTGCCGTTTGACCTTCCTGTCGCAGGCGGCGGCGGAAAACGGCGTCGCTGAACGGCTGAACCTGCACAGCGCGACGGCGGTGGTTAAAGGCTGCCGCACGGTACAAAAAGCCGATATGCACCACAACGGCCTGTTGCCCAATATTACCGTGGATTCACAAACCTACGAGGTGCGCATCGACGGCGAACTGATAACCAGCGAACCGGCGGACGTGTTACCCATGGCGCAACGTTATTTCCTGTTTTAAGGAGCGCAAATGCTTTATTTGACCCAGCGGGTAGAGACCCCGGCGCAGGCCACGGCCAGCGTTACCCTGCCGATTGACGTGCGGGTAAAAAGCCGTATTAAAGTCACCCTCAACGATGGCCGTCAGGCGGGCCTGCTGCTGCCGCGCGGTCTGCTGCTGCGCGGCGGCGATATTCTCAGTAACGAAAACGGCAGCGAATTCATTGAAGTGATTGCCGCCGATGAAGCCGTTTCGGTCGTGCGCTGCGAGGATCCTTTTATGCTGGCGAAAGCCTGCTATCACCTCGGCAATCGCCATGTCCCGCTGCAGATTATGCCCGGCGAGCTGCGCTACCATCACGACCACGTCCTGGACGATATGCTGCGCCAGTTTGGCCTGGCCGTGGATTTCGCGCATCTGCCGTTTGAACCGGAAGCCGGCGCCTACGCCAGCGAGTCGCACGGCCATCATCATCATCACAATCACGAGCACAGCCACTAAATGCCGACGCCGGAAAAACGTCTGCGGCTGATGCAGCTTGCCAGCAGCAGCCTCCCGGTTGGCGGCTACAGCTGGTCCCAGGGGCTGGAGTGGGCGGTGGAAGCGGGCTGGGTAGCGGATACCGCCGCCTTTGAGCGCTGGCAGCTGCGGCAGATGGAGCAGAGCTTTTTTACCGTCGACCTGCCGCTGTTTGCCCGGCTCTACCGGGCCTGCGAAGCGGGCGATCTGGACTGTGCCCGGCGCTGGACCGCTTATCTGCTCGCCTGCCGGGAAACCCGCGAGCTGCGCGATGAAGAGCGCAACCGCGGCGCAGCCTTCACCCGGCTGCTGGCCGACTGGCAGCCGGACTGCCCGCCCGAGTGGCGCAAGCTGTGTCAGCAAAGCCAGTTAACCGGTATGGCGTGGCTTGGCGTACGCTGGCAAATAGCCATTCCTGACCTGGCCCTGAGCCTTGGCTATAGCTGGATTGAAAGCGCGGTGATGGCGGGCGTCAAGCTGGTGCCCTTCGGCCAGCAGGCGGCCCAGCAGTTGATTCTGCGCCTGTGCGACCGCTATGCGGCGGACATGGACAGCGCCCTTGCGGCCCCGGATTGCGCAATCGGTTCGGCGACGCCGCTTGCGGCTATCGCTTCCGCGCGGCACGAAACCCAGTATTCCCGACTATTCCGTTCTTAGGAGAAGATATGAACATGATTAAGCAACCGCTGCGCGTCGGCGTCGGCGGCCCGGTCGGCTCCGGAAAAACCGCGCTGCTGGAAGCCCTCTGCAAAGCCATGCGCGACACCTGGCAGCTGGCGGTGGTGACCAACGATATCTACACCAAAGAAGATCAGCGCATTCTCACCGAAGCCGGCGCCCTGGAGCCAGAGCGAATTGTCGGCGTCGAAACCGGCGGCTGCCCGCATACCGCCATTCGCGAAGACGCATCGATGAACCTGGCCGCAGTGGAAGCGCTAAGCGAGAAATTCGGCAATCTCGATCTGATCTTTGTGGAAAGCGGCGGCGATAACCTGAGCGCGACCTTTAGCCCGGAGCTGGCGGATCTCACCATCTACGTCATCGACGTGGCGGAAGGAGAAAAGATCCCGCGCAAAGGCGGGCCGGGGATCACCAAATCCGACTTCCTGGTGATCAACAAAACCGATCTTGCACCATACGTGGGCGCGTCTCTGGAAGTGATGGAGCGCGATACCCTGCGCATGCGCGGCGAACGTCCGTGGAGCTTCACCAACCTGAAAAGCGGCGACGGCCTGCAAAATATCATCGCCTTTATCGAAGACAAAGGTATGCTCGGCAAATAACCTCTGCACCATCCCGACGCAAAGATGTCGGGATGGTGCATACCCTGCCCTCTCTTTAGCCATCCCCTTCATGAAGCCCTGACAGCGCCTGCCCTGCGATGTGGCATAAGGTTTGCTAATTCCAGTCATGCCCAACCATTAAGGAATGACTATGTCATCACTGGATATAAAAACTGATTTATCTGCGCAAACCAGTGCCTCCGGCTCCAAAGAAACGCTGGAAGACTATACGCTTCGCTATGCCCCGCTGAGCTTTCGCCGCTGGGGACCAGGGGTTGTCGCGGTGACGGCATTAGGTGGTATCGCCTACCTGGCCGACTTTTCTATCGGCGCCAGCATCGGCATGGCCTGGGGTACCACCAATGCGATTTACGCGATCCTGCTGGCGGCACTGGTTATTTTTCTTACCGGTATTCCGCTGGCGATTACCGCCGCGCGCTATAACATCGACCTCGACTTAATCACCCGCAGCGCCGGTTTCGGCTACTTTGGCTCGGTGATCACCAGCATTATCTTTGCCGGATTTACCTTTATCTTTTTCGCCCTCGAAGGCTCGATTATGGCGCAGGGGCTGCTGGTGGGCTTAGGGATCCCGCTGTGGATGGGCTACCTCATCGCCACCCTGATGGTATTGCCGCTGGTGGTCTACGGCATGAAGGCGCTGACTCGCCTTCAGGTCTGGACGACGCCGCTGTGGCTGGTCCTGATGGTGGTTCCGGTGGCCTGGCTTATCGCCAAAGACCCGGATCTGGTGGATGGGTTTATGAACTTCGCCGGTAAAAACCACGCAACAACGGTAGATTTAACCGCCATTATGCTCGGCGCGGGGGTATGCCTGTCGCTGATCATGCAGATTGGCGAGCAGATCGACTACCTGCGCTTTATGCCGCCGAAGACCGCAGAAAACAGCAAAAGCTGGTGGCTGGCGGTGTTCTCCGCCGGTCCGGGCTGGGTCGTGTTAGGTGCGATTAAACAGATTATCGGCGCTTTTCTCGGATTCTATCTGCTGACCCGCTTCCCGGCGGTGCACAACACCGAACCGGTACAGCAGTTCGTCAGCGTCTTCGATAACCTGGTTCCCGGCTGGCTGGCGCTCACCCTCGCGGTGGTGCTGGTGGTTATCTCGCAGATAAAAATAAACGTCACTAACGCCTATTCCGGCTCGCTGGCGTGGACCAGCGCCTGGACGCGCACCACCAAACGTTATCCGGGGCGAATTATTTTCGTCATCGTCAACCTGACGATTGCTCTCGCCCTGATGGAGGGCGACATGTTTAGCGCTCTGGCATGGATCCTCGGCTTCTACTCTAACTTTGCCATCGCCTGGGTGGTGGTGGTCGCCACCGATATCACCGTCAATAAAGGGGTGCTGAAGCTGGCGCCGGCGCAGCCGGAGTATCGCCGCGGGATGATCTACAACGTCAACCCGGTAGGCGTAGTCTCTTTTGTCCTCGCGGCAGGCCTTTCGATTAGCGCCTTCTTCGGCCTGTTAGGCGACACCCTGGCACCGTTCTCGCCGCTGATCGCGCTGGCGGTAGCGTTCGTGATGACGCCGGTCATGGGAATCGCCACCCGCGGGCGCTATTACATTAAACAACACGATGACGGTATCGCCGAGCCGCGCTACGATGCGCAGGGTAATGCGTCGATCACCGTTTACCGCTGCCTGAGCTGCCGGGAAGAGTACGAACGTCCTGACGTGATGCATTCGCATAAACATCAGGGGGCGATTTGCTCGCTGTGTAAGAGTATGGAATAAGTCGCGAAGGCAGGCCGACAGGACGTCGGCCTGTAAAACAGCAGAAATTATGCCGCCGGAAGTTCAGCCAGCGGCCAGCGCGGACGAACGGTGACGCCCAGCTCCGCTTTTGCCCCGGAACGCAGACGAACCATACCGGCATAGGCAATCATCGCACCGTTATCGGTACAGAATTCAGGACGGGCATAGAAGACTTCCCCGCCGCGCTTTTTCATCATTTCCGCCAGCTTCGCGCGCAGCGTACGGTTAGCGCTGACGCCGCCAGCCATCACCAGCCGTTTAAAACCGGTTTGATCCAGCGCGCGGCGGCACTTAATCATCAGCGTATCCACGACCGCATCTTCGAAAGCGCGGGCGATATCGGCGCGGGTTTGATCGTCATCGCCGTTGCTGCGAATGGTGTTCGCGGCAAAGGTCTTGAGGCCAGAAAAGCTAAAATCCAGCCCGGGGCGGTCGGTCATCGGGCGCGGGAAGACAAAGCGCCCTTCGGTGCCCTGGGAGGCCATCTTCGACAGCATCGGGCCGCCGGGATAATCCAGCCCCAGCAGTTTCGCTGTCTTATCGAAGGCTTCTCCCGCCGCGTCGTCAATCGATTCGCCCAGCAGTTCATACTGGCCAATGCCGGTGACGCTGATCAGCTGGGTATGGCCGCCGGAAACCAGCAGCGCGACAAACGGATACTGCGGCGGATTATCTTCCAGCATCGGCGCCAACAGATGCCCTTCCATATGGTGCACCGGGATCGCCGGCACGTTCCAGGCGAAGGCCAGCGAGCGGCCTACCGTCGCGCCGACCAGCAGCGCGCCAACCAGGCCTGGGCCCGCCGTATACGCAACGGCATCAATATCTTTTGCCGTCATCCCGGCCTCTTTTAGCGCCGCCTGAATCAGAGGGACGGTTTTACGCACGTGGTCGCGCGAGGCGAGTTCAGGCACCACGCCGCCGTAGTCAGCATGCAATTTCACCTGACTATACAGCTGGTTGGCTAACAGACCTTTTTCGTCGTCATAAATGGCGATGCCGGTTTCATCGCAGGATGTTTCAATTCCCAGTACACGCATGGCTAGTTTTACCTCGTTTCAATACCGCGCAGTGTAGGACCAATGCGGGTTGATGTAAAACTTTCCTCACCCCTGGCGCTCACTTCGTGTATACTCCCTGTCCTTATAAAAGTCCCTTTCAAAAATCGCGTCGGTGCTTTACAAAGCAGCAGCAATTGCAGTAAAATTCCGCACCATTTTGAAATAAGCTGGCGTTGATGCCAGCGGCAAACCGAATTTATCAAAGGTGAGAGTTACATGCCGGTAATTAAAGTACGTGAAAACGAGCCGTTCGACGTAGCGCTGCGTCGCTTCAAACGTTCATGCGAAAAAGCAGGTGTTCTGGCGGAAGTTCGTCGTCGTGAGTTCTATGAAAAACCGACTACCGAACGTAAACGCGCTAAAGCTTCCGCAGTGAAACGTCACGCGAAGAAACTGGCTCGCGAAAACGCACGCCGCACTCGTCTGTACTAATCTGTTGGGAGCCAGGCTCTCAATTCAGACCGAGTTGTAGTTGTAAGGCCGTGCTTCCGAAAGGAATGCGCGGCTTATTTTCGTTTATGCATTAGCATATACACCCAATCATTCAAGATGCATCAAGGCGGCAAGGGAGTAAGTCCCCGGAGCTTACTGAAGTAAGCGACAGGGGTGAACGAGCGAAGCCAACGCAGAGGCAGTTTGAAGGGGAAGTGTATAAAACGGGGCATATGGCTGGACGAATTCCACGAGTATTTATCAATGACCTGCTGGCGCGCACCGATATCGTCGATCTGATCGACGCGCGGGTGAAGCTGAAAAAGCAGGGCAAGAATTATCACGCGTGCTGTCCGTTCCATAACGAAAAAACCCCCTCTTTCACCGTCAACGGTGAAAAACAGTTTTACCACTGCTTTGGCTGCGGTGCGCACGGCAACGCTATCGACTTCCTGATGAACTACGACAAGCTCGAGTTCGTGGAAACCGTCGAAGAGCTGGCTGCTATGCATAATCTTGAAGTGCCGTATGAAGCCGGAACGGGCCTGAGTCAGATAGAGCGCCATCAGCGGCAAAATCTCTATCAGCTAATGGAAGGGTTAAATGACTTTTATCAGCAATCCTTCAACCAACCTAATGCCGAACCTGCGCGCCAGTACCTGGAGCAACGCGGCCTGAGTGCCGAAGTTGTCCAGCAGTTTGCTATTGGTTTTGCGCCGCCAGGCTGGGATAACGCATTAAAACGTTTCGGCGGTAATGTCGACAACAGGAAACTGCTGCTCGATGCCGGAATGCTGGTCAACAATGACCAGGGAAGAACTTACGACCGTTTCCGCAATCGCGTGATGTTTCCGATTCGCGACAAACGAGGCCGGGTGATTGGATTTGGTGGTCGCGTACTGGGTAACGATACGCCGAAATACCTCAACTCCCCGGAGACCGATATTTTCCATAAGGGCCGCCAGCTTTACGGCCTTTATGAAGCGCAGCAGCACCAGGCAGAACCACCGCGGCTGCTGGTTGTCGAAGGGTATATGGATGTCGTCGCTCTGGCGCAGTACGGTATTAACTATGCCGTTGCATCGCTGGGTACATCGACCACGGCCGACCACATGCATATATTATTCCGTGCGACGAACAACGTAATTTGCTGTTACGACGGCGACCGCGCCGGTCGAGATGCCGCATGGCGTGCGCTGGAAACGGCAATGCCGTACATGACCGATGGTCGTCAGCTACGCTTTGTGTTCCTGCCCGATGGTGAAGATCCGGATACGCTGGTACGTAAAGAGGGTAAAGAGGCTTTTGAAGCACGGATGGAGCAGGCTCAGCCGCTCTCCATGTTTTTATTTAACAGTCTCTTACCGCAGGTCGATCTGAGTTCGCCGGATGGCAGTACGCAGCTGGCCGCACTAGCGCTGCCGCTCATTAGCCAGGTGCCTGGCGATGCGCATCGTATTCAGCTGCGCCAGATGCTGGGCCTGAAGCTGGGCATTTTTGATGATACCCAGCTTGATCGTTTAATGCCGAAACAGGCAGAAAGTGGCGTCGTACGCCCGGCTCAGCAGATAAAACAGACGCCTATGCGTATACTTATAGGACTGCTGGTGCAGAATCCCAATCTGGCGCCGCTGGTGCCCCCTTTGCAGGGGCTGGCGCAGAGCAAATTACCGGGACTCAGCCTCTTCTCCGAGCTGGTGAACCTCTGTGTTGCGCAGCCGGGCCTGACCACGGGGCAGCTATTAGAGAACTATCGCGGGACTAGTGAATACTCAACACTTGAAAAACTCTCAGCCTGGAACGATATAAGGGATGAGAATGTTGAAAAAATGTTCACCGACACGCTAAACCGAATTTTTGATGCAATGCTTGAACAGCGGCAAGAAGAGTTGATAGCTCGCGACCGCACTCACGGTTTAAGCAGTGAAGAACGCCGGGAGTTCTGGGAAATCAGACAAGCCCTGGAAAAAAAATGAATTTAACGGCTTAAGTGCCGAATATCGTTCGGGAAGACCCCGACAGCCGCGCGAGGCGCAGCGGCAAAAATATAAGTACGCCCTCGCTTTAAATGTTGGCAGTTCATCTGCTTACACCAATCAAACGAATTAAGTGTGGATACCGTCTTATGGAGCAAAACCCGCAGTCACAGCTGAAGCTTCTTGTCCAACGTGGTAAGGAGCAAGGCTATCTGACCTATGCCGAGGTCAATGACCATCTGCCGGAAGATATCGTCGACTCCGATCAGATCGAAGACATCATCCAAATGATCAACGACATGGGCATTCAGGTGATGGAAGAAGCACCGGATGCCGATGATCTTTTGCTTGCTGAAACTAACAACAATACTGACGAAGATGCGGAAGAAGCTGCGGCGCAGGTTCTCTCCAGCGTTGAGTCTGAAATCGGACGCACTACCGACCCGGTGCGCATGTACATGCGTGAAATGGGTACCGTCGAACTGCTGACGCGCGAAGGCGAAATCGACATCGCTAAACGTATCGAAGACGGTATTAACCAGGTGCAGTGCTCGGTTGCTGAATACCCGGAAGCCATCACCTATCTGCTGGAGCAGTACGATCGCGTTGAGGCGGAAGAGGCGCGTCTGTCCGATCTGATCACCGGTTTTGTTGACCCGAACGCCGAAGAAGACATGGCGCCAACGGCGACGCACGTCGGTTCTGAACTCTCTCAGGAAGAGATGGATGACGACGAAGACGAAGATGAAGAAGAAGACGACGACAGCAGCGATGATGACAACAGCATCGATCCTGAGCTGGCGCGCGAGAAATTCGCCGAGCTGCGCACGCAGTACGAACTGACCCGCGATACCATCAAAGCGAAAGGTCGTAGCCACGCCGCAGCGCAGGAAGAGATTCTCAAGCTGTCTGAAGTGTTCAAACAGTTCCGCCTGGTGCCGAAGCAGTTCGATTACCTGGTTAACAGCATGCGCATCATGATGGATCGCGTTCGTACTCAAGAACGTATCATCATGAAGCTGTGCGTTGAGCAGTGCAAAATGCCGAAGAAAAACTTCATCACTCTGTTTACCGGCAACGAAACCAGCGAAACCTGGTTCAATGCGGCCATCGCGATGAATAAGCCGTGGTCAGAAAAGCTGCTTGACGTGAAAGAAGACGTTCAGCGCGGCCTGATGAAACTGCAGCAGATTGAACAAGAGACCGGCCTGACCATTGAGCAGGTAAAAGATATCAACCGTCGCATGTCCATCGGTGAAGCGAAAGCGCGCCGCGCGAAGAAAGAGATGGTTGAAGCGAACCTGCGTCTGGTTATCTCGATCGCCAAGAAATACACCAACCGCGGTCTGCAGTTCCTCGATCTGATCCAGGAAGGTAACATCGGTCTGATGAAAGCGGTAGATAAGTTTGAATACCGTCGCGGCTACAAGTTCTCCACCTACGCAACCTGGTGGATCCGTCAGGCGATCACCCGCTCTATCGCAGACCAGGCGCGCACCATCCGTATTCCGGTGCATATGATTGAGACTATCAACAAGCTCAACCGTATTTCCCGCCAGATGCTGCAGGAGATGGGCCGCGAACCGACGCCGGAAGAGCTGGCCGAGCGTATGCTGATGCCGGAAGATAAAATCCGTAAGGTGCTGAAAATCGCCAAAGAGCCGATCTCCATGGAAACGCCGATTGGCGACGATGAAGATTCGCATCTGGGAGATTTCATCGAGGATAACACCCTCGAGCTGCCGCTGGACTCTGCCACCACCGAGAGCCTGCGCGCCGCCACCCATGACGTTCTGGCTGGCCTGACCGCCCGTGAAGCAAAAGTCCTGCGTATGCGCTTTGGTATTGACATGAATACCGATCACACGCTGGAAGAAGTGGGTAAACAGTTCGACGTAACCCGCGAACGTATCCGTCAGATCGAAGCGAAGGCGCTGCGTAAACTGCGCCATCCGAGCCGTTCTGAAGTGCTGCGTAGCTTCCTCGACGATTAATCATCGCCGCTTAGCGCAAAAAAGCCAGTCAACTGTGGACTGCACCCCAAAAGTTGGACACCCAACTGAGTAAGGTGCAGTTTTTTATGG